>DAOUMU010000209.1:0-10889 GCA_034409055.1 Anaerolineae bacterium | reverse complement strand
CTTATCTACGGCTCACTTTTACGTTTTACGCTTTACGTTTTACGTGGTTGGATGCTTTATGAGGTTGCCTCACCGGAAGCTACTTTTTCATTGCTAATTCTGGTTCTATGTACATGTATTGATTGTTGAAGACTCAGAAGACGACGTTCTGTTGCTATTGCGCGAATTTGATCGTCACTATTGCCAAAGCCAACCCTGAGCCAAAGAGGGAGACTACGTCTTGCTATCTGTCTCGGATACGGGCGTTGGTATCCCTGTCGAGATCCAGAAGCGTATCTTTGAGCCATTTTTCACCACCAAAGAGGTTGGCGAGGGCACGGGCTTGGGATTGGCTACGGTGTATGCCATTACCAAGCAGCACGAGGGCCTGATTAATGTCGACAGTGAACCGGGGCACGGGACGACGTTTCGTATCTATCTGCCTGTTGTAGAGAGTGAGGCAAAGCCCGGGCTAGAAGAAAAGATGAACATCCCGGTCGTGGGCGGCACCGAAACCATTCTGTTGGCCGAGGACGACGAGGTGATACGTGATTTGGTGGTGCAGGTGCTGGAACAGGCCGGTTACCGGGTTCTGGTGGCCCAGGATGGGGAGGAGGCCCTGCGGTTGTTCGAGCAGCAGGCGGAGACAATTGATATAGCTCTGTTGGATGCAGTCATGCCGAAACAAAGCGGACGGGCGGTGGATGACGTGATCAGAGCCAGTCGACCGTATATGCCGGTTTTGTTTAGCACCGGCTACGGTTATAACATTCTGAAAACCGGTTACCTGCCAGAAGAAGGGGGCCACTACTCCAGAAAACCCTACAGTCCAGGTGAACTTTTGCGAAAAGTGAGAGAACTGTTGGAAGCCAAAGACCGGTAATCGGCTTCAGCTCGATATTCTGACCGCTTCCAAATCCTCCGGCCGGTCAATGTCCTGCAAGATTGCTTTATCGGTGACCGTCACCCGTTCGGCCTGATCTTTATGGGCCATTAACACTGGCCGGCCACCGGTATCACCCCTGATTTGCAAAAGTTCGGGGAAGAGGCTGCGGTCAAAGAGGGCCGGATTGCCACGTCGGCCCTCAAATTCTGGCCAGACAACGGGGGCCAGAGTTTGTTGGTGGCGTTGGATGAGGGCATTGATAATTTTGGGAGTAACGCCGGGGAGGTCAACCAGCAAAAAAATGGCACTACTGATATTTTGAGGGAGGGCCGTCAAACCGGCCTGCATAGAGGTGCTTTGCCCCTTGGCCCAGTCTTCATTGATGACCAGTTCAACGGGACGATTTGCCAGCAAGGTTCGACTTTGGGCCACCTCTGCGCCTAAGACCACAACGACCGGGTTGGCTCGAGAGGCCAAAGCCACGTCAACCACGCGCTCGATGAAAGTCTGATCGCCCCAGCGAGCCAACTGCTTGGGCGAGCCGAAGCGGGTTGAATCACCGGCCGCCAGAATGATGGCCGCAGTCCGGCCCTGCACCTCAGCAATCGGCCGGTCGGTTTTCTGAACCGCGCCAATGGCGACAGAGTCGACTCGTTCACAGGCCAGTAATTTAGCGGCAATCGTTCGGGCAGCGGCCAAACGGGTTGCACTTTCGGCTTTGTTCAAAAGAGGAATGACCCGAGCCTGGGGGGGAACGTTTTTTAGTCCGCCCTGAGGATGGCACAACACCGCAGCAATGGTGTCTGCTGTCACCGGCTCACCCCGGTTTGTTCCGCTTAATTGACTGACCAAGGCGGCTCGGTGCACTGACTCATCGCTGAGGGGTTGGTTCAGGACATCAAGACCAACGACGGGTGTAATTATTGTGGTACTGGGGGGAATGACCGGCTCGTGAGCGGCAGGCGCTTTAAAGGGGCGCATCCGAGAACCATCAGCCTCGTTGATGATAAGGTCAAAGTGGCCCGTAGCAGCCAGGACATCGACGATTTCAGACGGAATGCCGAAAGCTTTGCCGCTTTCCGGGTCGGGCTGGCCAATCAGTAGAACTTGACTATGCTCATCCAGGGCAGTCTCCAGGAGCGGTAAGATGTTGGCGATGGCTTGTTGTTCGGGATTGAAGATAACGTGGGCCGGTGATCGTTTGATTTGAGCGGCAAAGATGCGGGTGCTGGTTGTCGCCAGTACCCGCATCTTTTTTGTCGGGTGGCGAGCTATTTCTTCGGCGAGCCGGAACATGGCGGTAGTTTTGCCACCACCGCCAGTGAAGGCGACGACATCACCGGCAGTAATGCGTAAAGCCTGCGATAGATTCATGGCCTGACTACATCACTGGCTAAAATAGCTTCTAACACACCACCGCCGATAGCCAGTGATTTTTCACTAATGGCAAAACAATGCTCAGCAATGCCCCGGGGATCGAGATCGCCAATTTTAAGTCCAGCCGTAACAGACACCTGGGGGTGAATGAGACCGCGCAACACCCCATCAAAGGGGGCTTGGATTTGTTGTCCATCAACTTTGGCAATCAGTTGCCCTTGCTTGACACGGTCACCAATGTTGGCCAAGGGAACTACGTGGCCGTTGGCTGAGGCCCGAAGTGCCCGGTCAACTGTGTAGCCTTTAACCAGACCGGGCGTTTTTGTATCGGTCTCCGCTTGTCCCTCATAAATAACCCGGCCGAGCCAATGCCCCCGATTGGTTTCAATGACGGCATGGCAATCCTGGCCGGCGGTGAAACCTGGTCCCAGGGCTATGACCAGCGGGGCATCGGTAATGATGGTGCCGGTGTTCATTTTAGCCATAATGGCATCCACTAATATTTGTGGTTTAACTAAGGCGACCACGCTCGCCTCTGGTTCAACCCAAACTGGAATAATATCGCCCTCGGCCAGAGAACGGGCCTCCTGCAAGGTCTCTACCCGCCGAGCAACGAGACCCTCTACCATGGTTTCTCCATCGTAAACTGCCTGGCCAAAGCAAACGGCCCGGCGTACCATTAGGGGGGTGGGCAGCTCTGTCATGATCAGAGGGAAACCGCTCCGCTTTAAGCGATAAGCGACTCCAGTCGCTAAATCACCAGCCCCTTTGATCAGAACTAAACTATTTTTAAAGTGTGGATTGATGCTCATTCAGTTATTCACTATATCCCTCTGAAAAAATCTCTATCATCAGGTAAGGATCACCCAAGGGGTAGAGAATGGGACAGGTACACCCATAGGCCACGTATTCGTGCACTTTGGCTTTGACTTCCTCAGGTGTGCCGCTGGCTGTAATGCGCTGAACCAGTTCATCGGGGACCAAAGGCATCGCCTCTTTGATTTGTTCTTTAGTGGCTGGCCAACCCAGAATATTTTGAATTTTCTTGACTACTTCATCACTCACGCCGCTGGCTTTGGCAATGTGCGGTTGCTGAGCCAGGTATTGAGTCAATAACCAGCGGGCTCCATCCAGGGCTTTGGTCTTATCAGTGTGGACGGAACAAACCATCAATTGTGGCCGATCAAGGTCCTCCAGCGTGCGGCCGGCTCTTTCCAGGCCAATCTTGAGGGCGGCTATGGCCTCATTATTGTATTCAGGTGGCACGCAATAATTTAGCACGACCCCATCGGCAATTTCGCCGGTTAGTTCCATCATTTTCATACCGGTGGCGCCAATCATAATCGGCACATTGCGCGGCTCACGACGGCCATGGACGACATCCAGTTCGATGCCTTGTACCTTGTGGAACTCACCTTCAAAAGTAACATTTTCCATATTTAGCAAGCGACGCAACACGGTTACAGTTTCGCGCATGGCCAACAAGGGTTTACGGCGCTGAATACCGACATTCGCCGCCAGGGGATCCCACCAGGCACCAATGCCGCAAATAATCCGGTCAGGGGCCAGATCATCCAGGGTAAGGAAGGTTGAGGCCAACAGACCGATGTTACGTGTCCAATTATTAATCACGCCAGAGCCAACTTTTATCCGCTCTGTGACCGCCGCAAAGGCGGCCATTGGCACAATAGCATCACGCACCAGGCGACTCTCTGCTTGCCATACGGCCTCAAAGCCTTTCTGTTCGGCATACTGGGCCAGTTTCATCCCTTCTCGAAGCTCGTGAGCATCTTGTAAATAAAGAGCTACTCTATCTTGACTCATTGGTCCTCCTTGTTTTGTAAGTGGTTAATAGAGCCCGCCGTAGACGCATCCCCATATGTCTACGGCGGGCATAGGGATGCCCTTGCTACGTTTTGCAACAGAAACTAGTCAAGGATTTTACCACCAACCCTATAGATTTGTCGAGAACCGGATGGGGTAAAGTCAAGAAATTTAAATTTCCCTGACCGGATTCCCCGCATTGGGGGAGCGTGGTATAATAGTGACCCCCAACTGCTAAGAAACAACCAGTTTCTTGTGGAATGAAGACCTTCAAGGTTTCTAAAACCCTAAAGGTCTGGAATGCTGACTATAGTATCTAGTGTTGAGGAGGTAAAAATATTATGCGTGTGATGAATTTTGTGGCTGGTTTTTTAGGAGGTGTTGTGATTGGTGCTATTATCGTTTTATTGATCACCCCTCAGAGTGGTAGTGATTTACAAGCCGAAGTTCGCTCTCGGTTTGATGGGATTTTGGCTGAAGGACGTAAAGCAGCGGACGCGCGGCGGGCTGAATTGGAAGCCCGCCTGGCCAGCCTGAGAGCAGCATAGTAAATGATGAATGGCCAGTTCTCAGCTTTGTCAAGCTTGCTGAAGGGCCTTTTTTAGGATGTGCTGATAGATTTTGTTGGCCTGAGCCATTTCGCCATCGGCAAATAACTCGGTACGGGCCTCATAAGCTTTCTTCATCAAAGCCAGGCTGTGACGAACATCCTCACCGTCGAATTTGACTTTGTTGGATATTTGAGTACCGCCCATTAACAACGGCAGATAAAGAAAATCTGCATCCAACTCTTGTCCGGTCTCAATGCTATCAGCAATATAAGTAGTCACGGCCTGGCGTTCTATCAACGGCCAGGCATGACGGCCGATGGCCTTGGCTACCAGGCCAAAGCTAATGGCTATGGAAAGCTTTAGCAAGTGATAATAGCCAGCAACGCGGATGACCTGAAGGACGTCAGTGGTGTCAATCTCGGCTTCAAGGGCACGTTCCCAAATAGGCACCAATAGACCGTTGCGAAGATTCTGATTGCTGAGAAAATATTGGCAACTATAAGTAAGAATTTTTGCCAGGGTAATGGCCTCACCAATTCTAAGAGGCAGACCGGCATCGGCAAATCTGGCAGTGCTCTCCGCATAGAGAGTGATATAAAGGGTCTCTGCGTTTAGCTCGTTTTGAAGTTTTACCTGTCTCAGATTGAGTTCATGAATAGCTCGGTTGAACGTTTCTAACTCACCTTGAACCCAGATTGTTTCATACTGATGCTCAAGTTTAGGGGCTCTTTCTTGAGGGGCTGGCTCACCGGCCACTGCCAGGGAAAAAGTGGCTTTTTTGACCGGGTTTGCAATGAAAGTTGAGCCCAGGCTACCTACCAGGTTAAGCCCAACCGGACTGTCAATGAGACTGTTGTCTAATGTGCTTTTAGATTTGGTTGGACGGATCCTTTGGGCGGTACCTTGCGGGATGCCTTTGAATTCAAGCGCCAGCGGATACTCACCTTCTTTTATATGCTCTGTGGTCGTCACCGGTAAAGTCAGTAAGCCGGCTTCGGCCTCAGCCAGTTTTAGTTGAAACATAGGTTTCAGAACTTTGAGCACTGGCTGACCACTGCGAAAAAGCCCCTTTGTTTGGGGAATATTTATTTTTACATTGACCGTTATGGGCGTGTTAAGCGTGTTCTGAAGAAATAGGTACAAGTGGCTTACCTGATCCGGGGCTATTTGGGCCGGTTCAAAGTAGCCTGCATATTGTATCCCACCCGTTTCGAATCGTTCCGGTGCGTCTACGTATTCGCCGATGATGTCGGGGAGGGAAACGTCCATATTTACCTCCTTGGCTGGTCATAATTGACTCTATCAGCAGAATATCACTCCCCATACATTTTGTCAATGGGTTTATAGGCTTATTCTAACTTTTTGGTAAGCGTTCAACTGACCCATGGACATTGTCAAATTAAGTATCTTCTCAAAATGTAGGGACCAAACCCCGACCGAAGGGAGTGTCGCCCAGTTTTGACGGCAGTAGGCTGATAGCTGACGGCTGACCGCTGCAGGCTTACAGTGTGTGATCTTCCAGACCATGGCCGAGAAACAAATAGATGTTCCCAGAGCATGGGAGCAACTCAAGTTGACCCAACTGCATGGGGTGCTGCTGGTAATCGGCGCGCCCGACGTAGGCAAGAGTACATTTGCTCGATATCTTTATCAGCGATTATGTACCGAATTGCGTTGCGTGGCCTACCTGGATGGTGACCCTGGCCAGAGTACATTGGGACCACCGACCACTATGACCCTGGCAGTCGGTAGAGTCGAGGATAAATCCTTCCCCCCCCGGGGCCGGTATTGGCGGAGTTTTGTTGGCGCAGTTTCGCCCCGAGGACACATGCTACCTATGTTGGTCGGTGCTTCACAGTTGATCCAGATGGGGCAAGAAGCCAGAGCGGAAGTGATTATCTATGATACCAGTGGTCTGGTAGATCCGGCCCAGGGAGGCACGGCCCTGAAGCTGGCCAAGATTGACTTGTTACGTCCGGCCGTTGTATTTGCTATCCAACGTGCTAACGAGTTAGAGTCGTTGCTGTTGCCCCTGCGCCGTAGCCGTCGGGTGCGGGTGGTGGATTTGCGTTCTTCTCTGGCTATACAACCACGGGACACGATCACTCGCCAGACCTATCGTGCTGCGCGGTTTGCCCATTACTTTGCTGCAGCCCGCCCCTTGAAGATAGATTGGCGGCGGTTAGCGGTATTCCCCTCCCTGCATTTTATCCCCCATCGTTTAGTGGCCTTGGAAGACGGGCGTGGACTCACCCTGGACTTGGGTATTGTCAGGCAGTATGATGTTGAAACCAGACAAGTCACCCTGCACACACCGCTACAGTCGCTGGCCCAGGTAGATGCATTGCGCTTGGGCGATTTAACCTTGAACTCGGACACATTTCGGGATCAACGTTTAGAATGATACATACTGGGAACAAAAAAAGTCCCCCTGGCTGGGGGGTAGCAACCAGGGGGAGTGGTAAAGGAGGAGGGAAAAAAACCAGATCACTATCTATAATATAGCACATTTTTGCCTACAAAAAACCCCAATTTTTGGGGGTTTTTAAAGAAAGCAAGTAACTTTTAGGCCGTTTAGATGTGACTTTTGGCACTATCCATTTCAGTGACTTATGGGCAATTTTTTAATGACTTATGACCCTGTCCATTATCACGTTTTTGTTATATCCTATATATAGTGGCCCGTAATATTTCTATTCCTTTCCTTCTCCTTTTGGGGCATTTCATTTCTGTAGTGAAATGCCCCATTTTTTTTGGTGGAGTTGATTATTAACGCAGGGGGCGGCATAATACAATAGATTGGTATCCTCTTCAAATTTGTTGGTGACGTAGGGGCGAGACAAGTCGGAGCGTGGCTTGTTTGTTTTGCTCACTGCCAATCCGACTTGCCTCGCCCTTACTTTTGAAGAGGATACATAGATTGTGAATTTTTTGGATAAGCGAGGTAAACGAAGCAACGATGCTGGAAAAATTGCAAGAAATTTTGGATAGGGAGAAGTTATGACCTGGGGTACACTGGTCGATATCCGTCGTACCTTGACCATTATGGGGTTGGTCATTCTAATGGTGCTCGTTAGTAGTATGATGTGTACCTCGGTGTTGGTCGTGAGTGACAGGCCAATACCTGATCCTACATTGACGCCTGAACCGACCTCGACCCCGACACCGGTCAATGAGGCATTAATCAACGCGCTGTATAATCGGTTTTGAGCAGCGATGGAACGTCAAGAGGTTATACAGATCATCAAATCTGCGCGCGATAAAGGTGAAATACCAGACTTACGGGAAGCTGGCCTGAGTGGAATCGACCTGAGCGGGACTGACCTGCACGGAGTCGACCTGAGGTGGGCTGATCTGAGCGAGGCTAACCTATATCGGGTCGATCTGGGTGAGGCTGACCTGAACGAGGCCGACCTGCGCCGGGCTAACCTGACTTTGGCTGATCTGCGTGGCGCCAACTTGATCATGGCTGACTTGCGTGAGGCCAACTTGCGCGGGGTCAAGTTGAGCGAGGCCAACTTGGGCTATGCTACCCTGAGCCAGGCCGATCTGAAGGGGGCCGACTTGGGTTATACCAACTTGGGCGGAGCCGACCTGAGCGGAGCCGACCTGAGTGGAACCAAGTTGCGCGGCGCGACAATGCCAGATGGTACGATTCAGTTGTAGTTTCTTTTTTCAATAGTCCTCTAACCAGTTTTTTTGATAATTAGCCACAATAAGTTGTAGCAAATTAACGACATAGTGGGCGGTTAAAGTAAGCAATAACTGGCCTGACCAGACAAAGAGCATTGAGAAAATGACATTGATACCACCGGCGATGATTATCCCCAGTTGACCCTGCGGCTGGTGCATTAATCCAAAGAGGATAGAAGTGCCGGCGATCAACAGGGGCAGGGGCACGGCTCCCCTGAAACCGCCCAGCCAGAGGGTGCGAAACAGTAACTCTTCCATGGCCACCGCCGGTAAAAAAGCCAGGGCGACCAGCCCCCATTCCATCGGGCGACGTGGTAAGATATTGCGGATGACGAGAGGAGAGTAAATATGCCGGCCAAAGTGGTTAATACACCAACTGGTTAACACATTGATACCAATGACCACGATAATGCCGATTCCGATGCCTGCCCCGGTAGTTCGGAGGGGGTTGTCGGCCATCAGGCCGAGTTGGGCCATTGGTAAACGGCTCGACCAGGCCAGCAACAGACAAATACCTGCCAGCAGCATCCGCACGATTAATTCCGGAGGCGAGAGCAATAAATTGAAATCGGGCTGAAATTCTTTGAGGAGCAGATTACTCCGGTAGGTGATCCAGGCTAATAAGGTCGTTAAAAAAATAATGGCCAGCCGGGTTAGATTTAGCCAAAGATGGGAAAAGTCGATAATGGTCATAACTTCACGTTTGACTCTTGACCAAAGTGTCTAATTGTTCTCGTAATCGCCGAAATTCGATGGTCTTGGGAGCCAGCTTTTCAGCGTCGCCTAAGGCTTTCTCGGCCAGGTCATAACGTTTAATATTCATGTAAGCGACGGCCAGGGCGGCATGGTAGGATGGATTTCTGGCCTCTCTGGCAATGGCCCGGCGCAGGTGGATGACGGCCAATCCCCACATACCCAACTCGCTGTATTTACGAGCGCTGATAAAGAGCGAAGGATGGTTTTTGGCCCCTCGATCAACTTTTAATCGTAAACGACCTTCCTCAAAGGTGAAATCAATCCATAGATTTAGGGTAATCAACAGTTGCCCCGCTCCCAAAAATAGCCCGATCACACTCGGCGCTAATGTCGCCAGAGAGTCGTGCAAGAATATAATCCCAAAAGCACCCAGAACCAACATCATGCCTGAGTTGACCAGATACAGGAAGTGACCGTAGGGCACCCGAAAATATAACAACAGCATCAGACTGAGGGAATAGAGGATCACCCCCACCAGGCCCCAAAAGAACCAAAGGGGGAAGGCGGTCAACACGGTCTGGATCAAGGCCTCTGGCTGGTCAACCGACAGGCCAAAATAGAGGGGCAGAAAAGGGATCGGGTTTGAAATTCCTTGCAGTTTAACCATAACCGTGAATGAGGCCAGGCCAAAGATAAACAGGAAGAGGGCAATCACAAATTGCAAAAAAATACCCCGCCATAGCCAGACCGTGCGCTCTTCCTTAACGCGTCTGCTAATAATCAATGAACGGCGACAGGCCGGGCAGGTTCGATCTTCAGGCTGGGTCAGGGCAGTACAGTAGGGGCAGAGCCATTCGTTATCAAACTCATCTTCGTGGGGATACTCGGCCACAATAGGGGTCTTGGCCGCTTCAGGCATGGTGACCACAGCAGGCGGAGGGGTTTCTTCACCTGGACGGTAGGTGGGAGTAAAAAACGCTTCTTGTTGAGATTTGACCCTGGCCAACTCTTTCTGGGCAAATTCATTGGCGGCATCCAGAGTCAGCACGTTTTCCAGGCAGATCACCTTTTCTTCTAAACTATCCACGAGTTGGCTCAGCCATAACCAGGCCTCAAGTTGGGTTTCATCGGTCTCTATCACTTCGGTTAAAAATTTTCGGGCTTCTGCCTTATGGCCGGCTTGAGCGGCGCTAATGCCCCGGGCTAATTTGTCTTGCAACTTCATGGCCTTTACTCAGTATTTTTCCGTATCGATATCGTTCAATACACATCAAAATCCAATTTTTTACGGCAGTCGACGGTCAGCGGTCAACGGTCACGATGCTGGCGAGTAGTTTTGGTGACAAAATCATTGTCAAATTCGAGGAGGATACGGTACTACCAAGAAGTATATCATTGAAGGTGTTGCCCAGCAACCTGATCAAGCCTCTTCAAACCCAAAATCCTTGAACTTCAAGTTTGGATTTATGATCCTTCGACGATGCTCAGGACAAGTTTTGGATTGACTTAATCGTAAATCCACAGGACTATAGTTGTATTCTAAATGAAATGAAACACACCCTATTCTATTAGCTATGGGGCTACCTCCTGGTGAAATTGGTGTTTTTATGATTGTAGAATCTTCGGCTACAAAGCAAACTTATCTGGGACTATTTATGGTTACTCTGGCCACCCTGATGTACGAAATTCTGCTGACCCGTATTTTCAGCATCACGATATCGCTTACTGACCATTTACAAATCAACAGGTTGGTCTTATCAATACCTTCGCCATTTAAGAGGTATTGATACTGCCAATTTGGGCAATATTGGCGGTAATTTGTCGAATAAAAATAGGATCAGGCATTTGCGGAAGCAATTTTAATGTTTCGGTGACATATTTCA
>DAOUMU010000208.1:0-14124 GCA_034409055.1 Anaerolineae bacterium | reverse complement strand
CGATCATTGGCCGGCAGGCGTTGCGGGATGCGCTGTATGCCACCAAGAACCATAAGGGCCTCACCGGCACGTTGACCTGTGATGAGAACGGCGACTGTGCCGACCCCCAGATTGCCATTTCCCAGCTCCAGGGTGGCGAATACGTCCGCATCTACGGCGGGACTGAAGAAATGGCCGCAGCCGAGGGCGAAATTGAGTTGCCGGACCTGGATGGCCGCACGGTGACCATTGCCATTGAAAACGCCTACCTGCCCTTCAACTACATCAACCTGGCCACCGGTGAACCGGCCGGTTGGGATTACGAGGCCTGGGACGAAATATGCAGTCGTCTCAACTGCCTGCCTGAATACGTCGAAACGCGCTGGGATGGCATGATTGTGGCCGTCAGCGAAGGCCAGTTCGATGCGGCCGCCGACGGCATCACCATCACCGAGGAACGGGCCAAAATCGTTGACTTCTCCGATGGCTACATCAACATCGAGCAGCGTCTCCTGGTGCGGCTCGATGAAGATCGCTTTGAGACCCCGGAAGAACTGCAGGCCGATCCCAACCTGATCGTCGGCACCCAGGTCGGCACCACCAACTACATTGCCGCCGAGAAACTGGTCGGACCTGATCGCATCCAATCCTTCGACGATTTTGGCCTGGCCGTGCAAGCCCTCATCGCCGGCGACGTGGATGTGGTTGTTATGGATGAAACGGCCGGACAGGGCTACGTTGGGGTCAACGCCGACAAACTGAAACTGGTCGGTCCTTCCCTCTCCAGCGACCAACTGGGCTTCATCTATCCCAAGGGCAGTGACCTGGTTGAGCCGGTCAACCTGGCCCTGGCTTCGATGAAAGCCGATGGCTTCCTGGATGAACTGTCCGGGAAGTACTTCTCCGACCGGTTTACCATCACTTACGATGACATTGGCCCCGGCGCTTACGCCGAAGAGGAGGAAGAGCCCGCGCCTACCCCGGAACCCACGCCTGTTCCACCCACCCCCACTCCAGAACCTGCGCCAACCGAACCTCCTCCACCGGCCAACCCGTTTGCGCCCCAGGCTGGCCGCTCAAGGCTGTACGTGTTTAATGAATACGGCCAGGAGATAAATATTGACATCGCTGGTCAAGCTTACAAGATTCCGACAGGCACCCCGGATGATGCGATTCCCATTGACCTGGACCCTGGCAAATACACCTATACCCTGAGTATCCCTGGTGGCGCCGTGGGTGGTGAGGTTGAGTTGGGTCCGGATCAATCTTGGGCTGTGGGCGTACGCGGAGATGGTGCTGTGTACAACCCCTTCCAGGTTTATCCATAAACAACCAGCCTGAGTCAACATCAGCAGTATGGATGATTGACATCGACTAAACGATGTGCAGGGTTTTAGACCCTGTACATCGTTTATCTAATCAAAGCACCACCTTTCCAAAAAATAGGCCCAGTACAATGCCAAGTAAGTTTTGAGGATTTGTAGTAGCGACTTTAGTCGCCAACTGCTTGGTAAAAACGACTAAAGTCGTTACTACGAACCCATCAGAATTAATCTGACAATGTACAGATGCATTGAATCTGCTTTGAGCTTCCGGGAAAGTTAGCCAGAGCAATGCTTACCACACCAACAAAACACGGAAAAAGGACATGAATAAAACAATCGAGACACGGGGGACCGCATCGGCGCAAGTTCGTCTAAGCAATACCCTGGCGGAACTGCCCTGGTGGCTGCTGATCATCTTTCTGGGGGGTATACTTTTAGCCTATTCTTTTTACGTCGATGAAACCTACAATGCTGTTTTTGCCTTCTTAAGAGAAGGCATTTTCCTCACCGTTCGGGTGACCCTCATCGCCTATGCCATTGCCATCACCATTGGCTTAACGGCCGGCCTGGGACGGGTCTCAAAAAATCCGATTATTTATAACCTGGCCACCGCTTATGTGCAGGTGATGCGCGGCCTGCCCATTCTGGTGAATATTCTGTATGTGGCTTTTGTGCTGCTACCGGCCGTGGTCACCCAGATTAACGCCCTGGGCGCGTACCTGGCGGAGGTCAACCTGCTCCAGCCGGAAAATATTCTGGTCAAGCTGGGCGACCGCAAAGCGGGCTTAGACCTGACCTTTGAGGTCAGAGGGATTATTGCCCTGGCCATTAGTTATGGGGCCTTCTCCGCCGAAATTTTCCGAGCCGGGATCGAGTCCATTGGCCGGGGTCAGATGGAAGCGGCCCGTTCGTTGGGGATGAACTACATTGAGGCTATGCGCTACATTATTCTACCCCAGGCCGTGCGGCGCGTGCTACCCCCCCTGGGCAATGACTTCATCGCTATGCTCAAAGAGTCGTCCCTGGTGTCGGCCCTGGGCGTTCAGGATATTACCCAACTGGGCAAGCTTTACGCGGCCAGCTCTTTTGAATATTTAAAAACCTACAATGTGGTCGCCTTTATGTACCTGACAATGACCATTCTGCTGTCGTTGGGGGTCAAAGGCATGGAAAAGAGGTTAAAGACTGATGGCTAACGCAGACAAAGACGAGAATATCATCGTTGAAAAAGACGGCATTGTTGTTATTGAACATCTTGACAAACATTTTGGACACGTCAAAGCCGTCAATGATGTCAGTTTAAAAGTGCGGATTGGGGAGGTGGTGGTGATCATCGGTCCCAGCGGGTCCGGTAAATCCACCCTGCTGCGCTGTATTAATTATCTCGAGGTACCCACTGACGGCGACATCTGGGTCGATGGCATCCATTTGAGCAAAAAGACCAAAAACATCAACGCCGTGCGTCGTGAAGTGGGCATAGTCTTCCAGCAGTTTAATCTATTTCCTCACCTGACCGCCCTGGAGAATATTACCATTGCCCAAACCGTGGTCCGCAAACGCAAAAAAAGCGAAGCGGTTGAGATTGCTATGCAGCAGTTAAAACGAGTGGGTATCCCTGAAAAAGCCGATGTCTACCCCGACCACCTGTCCGGGGGCCAACAGCAGCGGGTAGCTATTGCCCGGGCCCTGGCCATGAACCCCAAGATTATGCTCTTTGACGAGCCGACCAGCGCCCTGGATCCGGAGATGATTAAAGAGGTGCTGGACGTAATGCTGGACCTGGCCAAAGCGGGTATGACGATGTTGGTCGTCAGCCATGAGATGGGCTTTGCCCGCAACGCCGCCGACCGTATTATCTTTATGGATGAGGGGAGTATTGTTGAGGACACCACGCCTGACGAACTTTTCGCCAACCCCAAACACGAACGGACCAAGATGTTTTTGAGTAAAATTTTGCATTAGGCAGTAAAAACCCCGGCTTAAAAAGCCGGGGTTTTTAATTGTTAACGATTGTCTTTGGCGCAATGCAGCCTTAACTACCTTTGATGACGATGGGCAAGTAGGTAGTAAAATAATTAAAGTAGAAACGCACCGAATAAAGCCTGATATTGGCTGAATCAACACAAGTGGTGACGTAATAGGAATACTGAGGATAGAGTATCATCGAGTTACTGATGCTGTCATCGTGCAGAGATTGGATCGTTGAAGAAGCAAAAGGATTGGTCGTGGCCACGGCGGCCATAACATTTGTTGTGCCCGAGAAGTTATCTAACCGGTACAGGTTGACCTGTATGTCTTCGGCGCTATCGTTGTCATACACAGAAGCAAACATGTCGGTGATGGTGGCTGCGTGAGGCAAGTAGACGGAAGCCTCTACACAACCATGCTTGGCTGCTTTGCCCGAGAGGTAACCTCCGGCAAAGGAAAAGGTAAAGCTATCCGGATCGATCCCATCGTCACTAAAGGCCGCGGCCGGGATAACCAAGGGCGAGACGCCATCGAATCCCTGGCCAACCACCCCATCTTCCGTGTCCACCCGGTCTAATTTGTCCGAATCGGGGTAGCTGTTGTTTTCATTCAGCCCAGCAATGCCGGAAGCCGCCAAGGCAATCGGTCCTGGCCAGTTATTATGATTATTCGCTACAACCGGCCACACGCCCAAGACCATAATGATGGCCGCCAGCATGCCGGCGGTAAACCCTCTTAAAGCATTTTTATTCAACATCGTTTGCCCCCTTACGGCCCGCTATAGTAGATGCGCACTGAATAGAGCCTGATGTTGGCCGCATCAACACAGGTGGTAACGTAATAGGAGTAGTTAGGATAAGTAACTGTCGCGTCGCTGATGGTGTCATCGTGCAGCGACTCGATATTTACAGAAGTAAAGGGGCCGGTCGTGGCCACCGAGGCCATGACAGTAGTTCCTCCGGCGTAGTTATCCAACCGGTACAAATTGACCTGTATGTCTTCGGAGCCATCGTTATCGTATACAGAGGCAAAGAGGTCGGTAACGGTAGCGCCATGAGGCAGGTAGGCCGGGGCTTTCATGCAGCCATGATTGGCCGGCTTGCCTGCCACGTAACCTCCGGCAAACGAGAAGGTAAAGCTATCCGGGTCGATCCCATCATCACTGAAATCGGCCGCCGGGATGACCAAAGGGGAACTGTAACTCTGCCCGGTGACCTGGCCTGCTCACCGATATCGGCTGAGGCATCAACCGGCTGATCGCTGCGGAACTGGTACGAGGGGAGAGGCCCTGCGGCCATCGCCTCCCGGTTGGAGAGCGGCTCCGGATTGTCGGCAACGGTCACGGCCGTCCGTCCCCAGGGGTCATCGCTGCGGAAGGTATAAGAGGGCGCTTCGCCTGCGGCCATTACCTCCCGGTTGGAACGTACCTGGCCGGTGTCCACAACGGTGACCGGGACCCGTCCCAGCGGGTCATCACTGCCGAAAGTATAAGAGGGGTCCTTTGCACCTGCTTCTCTGTTCTCGTCGAGATTTTCTTCGTCGTCGCCCTGAGCCCAACCAATCGTGGGCATGACCACGATGGCTGCGACTAACAGTAGCAGCGCCGTCAAGAGAAAGCCTCTTATAAACCACTTCAACGTGCCTTTGTTTAGCATAGTTGCCTCCTTGTTGGCTATTGATTTTAGTCCCCCCGGATTATACCATAGTTAAGGGAGTGGCTCAACAAAGGTAAAATAAAGCGAATAGATTTGTCTCGTTCCAACGCAGAGCATTGGAACGAGGAGGGGTCTGAGATGATTGACACAAATCAACAAATGGCCTAAAATCACCCTGATATGCCCTTAGCTTTAACCAAACCCTTTCCCCGTCTTTGGTCGTTGGAGGCAGGGGTAGCCATGGTAGTCACCGATTTGCACGGCGATTGGGACGCCTACCGGCGTTACCGGGATCGCTTTGTGGATTTGCAGGCCACCGGGCTGGCCGATTGTCTCATTTTGACCGGCGACCTGATCCACCGCGAAGATGCTGGCCCTGATAGATCATTAGAGATCGTCCTGGATGTCATGGCCTTGCAAACCAGCTATGGTCAGGCCATTATCTGTTTATGCGGCAATCACGAAATGCCTCATCTTTACGGCATCAGCCTGGCCAAAGGGGACAAGGTATTTACGCCGGCCTTTGAGGCTGCCCTGAGCCAGAGCCAACACCGGGCTGAGATCATGGCCTTATTCGACTCGCTGCCTTTTTACGTGCGTACCCGAGCCGGGGTGGCCGTGACCCATGCCGGGGCAGCCGCCCCTATGGCCGACTCGAAAAACACGCTTGAAATTTTCAATTGGAGCCATCAGCGCCTGCTCAAGTGGGCCGACGAATTTATGGCCGCCGAGGATATAGCGGCTCTGCGGCGAGGGTATGGCAAACTAAACCAAGCGCCATATGAGGTTTTAGCCAAATATTACCTGGTCGTTTCCGGCCCCGAGGATCCTCGCTACAACGATTTGTTGCGGGGGTTTCTGGCCAGCAACCAACCTGCCTTTAACCAACTCTTGTGGCCGGCCCTGTTCACCCGCTGTGAACAGGAGTACGGCCAGGCCGACTATGCCATTTTTTTGGCGGCGTTATTACAGGAACTATCGGTCGATTTTGCCCCACAGCAGGTCTTGGTGGCTGGACACATGACCCTTCGGGGTGGTCATCAGATTATTGCGGATCGACACCTGCGTTTGGCCAGCGCTTATCACGCCACGCCGCCTGAAGCGGGCCAATATTTGCTGTTCGACGCAGGGCGACCGGTCGAAGGCATGGTGGATCTATTGCCGGGATTGGGCAGTGTGTATCAGGCATGACAGGCAGGTTAACGACTTAGGAGGCAGTCCAAAAGCATCAGCCCGGCCACTCGCGCATCTCGGCGTAAACAGCCCGTTCCATAGCCAACATCTCTGGTCGTTGTTCGGGGGACCAGTGGTAGGCCAGCGGTTGGATGCTGACTCCAGGCCAGGACTGATCTTTGACCATCGCTACCTCTAAAGCCATCATGGCAATCTTGAAAGGAGCCGCCTCGATCTGAGACTTGACTTGCCGGGTGACTCCCTTGATCAAAAAGATCAGATTACCTTGACCAATGATCTGGAGTGAAGCGCGCCGTTCCCGTTCAAGGTTAGCCAACGTATCGCTCCGGTGGTCCACTCCAAAGCGAATGGTGGTGGCATCCACGGCCACCGCCCAGGTGTAGGCAGTATTTGGAAAGCTATCTTCCCCTACGGTTAACAACAGGGCAGGACAGCCTGCTTTCAATACCTTCAGCAATGAATCAGGCAGTTGGGCTGCAAGACGTCGGCCCATTGTTTCTCCTTGGCTTAATGTTCGAGGTTACGTGGGCAATTATGCCTGGGTTTGGTCAATAACCATTGCCCAGGTGACGTTAAACGTCTACCCAAGTTTTAGTTAATGAGGGATAACCAAAATTTTGGCTTCTCAGCTTCTTAGCTTTAAGAGAGGGTCAGAACACAATAAGCCAAAAGCGCGGTTCGCTATAACGCCTCCATATATGTATGGCAGCCAGAGTATAACATGAGCGGTCAGGTGTGTCAACCTATATTAGGGGAGCGCCCCAGATTTTAGGTAAAGCGGCATGCCTGGCATATGCCGCTGCTGGCGCATAGGGATGCGCCAACTACTCTAAAAGGGGCTGGCCAATCAGGTGATATGTGTCCAACTTAAAGCTGATGAGATTTATCTGGTATGCTTGTTGTTATCTATATTTTGTTGTAACTATCTATCTGTTTTTCTTTTTCCTACTTGTATGATAATCTATCAGGACCCAGTTTGATTAAAGCGATGGTATCGTCTTTGAAGGAAAATGACAATGAACAGTGAACAATTGACCCGGATTCTCATCGCCGAAGATGACATCATCGTGGCCAGGGAAATAGAAAGCAGACTAAAGAGTTTGGGCTACCCTGTGCCGGTGATCGCTTCTTCCGGCCAGGAAGCCATTCAGAAAGTGGCAGCGACGCAGCCCCACTTGGTCCTGATCGATATCAGGTTAAAGGGGGAGATGGACGGTGTAGAAACGGCTGCCCAAATTCAGCTTTGCTTCGATATTCCGGTCGTCTATCTCACCCCTGAGGCCAATGAGGAAACCTTGCAACGGGCCAGGATCACCGAACCTTTTGGCTACGTCCTCAAACCATTCCCCAGCAGAGAATTGCATACCACCATCGAGATGGCCCTTTACCAGCACAAGCTGGAAAACAAATTAAAAACAAGTGAGCAACAACTGGCCGCCACGCTCAAAAGCATCAATGACGCGATGATTGCCACCGACGCCAAAGGCGCCATCACCTTTATGAATCCTATGGCCGAAGCTCTGACTGGGTGGCAGCAAGCCCAGGCCCTGGGTCAGGAGTTGACGGACGTATTCAATCTTATTAACGAGGAGACCCATCAGCCCGACGAATCAGTAACAAAGGTGCTTCAGGAGGGGGTTGACGTTGACCTGGCCCATCAAAGCTTACTGGTAGCCAAGGACAAGACAGAGAGTCTGATTGCTGGTAATGTTGCGCCCATCAAAGACGGGGCTGGGAATACAACCGGTCTGGTGGTAGTCTTTCGCGACATCACCGAGCGCAAGCAGACCCAAGAAACGTTAGCCCGTCGCGTTCGGGAGATGGAGGCCTTATACGAGACTTCGTTGGAAATCAATGTTCAACTGGATGTTTCGACCCTATTGCGAGCCATTGTGCGACGGGCGGCCAGGTTACTGGGCACCCATATGGGTGGACTTTTCCTGAGACAATTTGATAGCCAGGTTTTGGTATGGGTGGCCGGCTATAACCAATCAGGGGACGATCCGGGTGATGTACGCTATCTGGGAGAGAAGCTGGCCAGTCACATTGCCCAGACGAGCGAACCCATGATGGTTGCTGACTACCGTCACTGGGAAGGACGAGCTTCCCACCAAGTCAATGGCTCTATCGGCCGGATGCTGGGGGTGCCCCTCAAACAAAGGGACCAAGTGATTGGGGTCCTGAACGTCTTCGACGAGCAGGTGGGCACGTTTGACGAGGAGGAAGTGTGGCTGTTGAGCATGTTTGCGGCCCAGGCCACGATTGCCATCGAGAATGCCCAGTTATACGAACAGGCCCGGCAGGAGATTGTTGAACGGAAGCGCGCCGAAGCAGAAACTCGCCGCCGTAATCGTGAACTGATCCTGTTCAACCAGATTATCACCGCTTCGGTGGCCGAACTGAAACCGGAGGTGATGCTGGAAATAGCCTGCCGTGAGCTGGCGCTGGCTTTTGAGATACCACGGGTGGTGGCCACTATGTTCGATAAAAAGAAAACAACGGCCAGGGTCGTGGCCAAGTCTCTATTCAGCGATCCATCACAGGTGTCAAACAAGATCATCTCTATTGAAAACAATCCCGCCTTTCAATTCTTGCTGACCCACAAATCGCCCCTGGTTGTAAATGATCCACAAACTCAAAACAGCTTGCGCCTGGAACCAATTCATGACCTGCAAGGCCAACATAAGATCACCTCGCTACTGCTGCTACCCCTTATCATTGGGGAAGAAGTTGTCGGCAGCCTGAATCTGGAGTCTGTTGAACGACGCGACTTCTCATCTGAGGAAATCAACCTGGCCTGGAGCGTGGCGGACCAAGTGTCCGGGGCCTTGGCTCGGGCACGCTTGGCTCAGACCCACCAACTCCTGACCACAGCCATTGAACAGGCTGCCGAGAGTGTGGTTATTACCGACACGGAGGGCTTCATCCTCTACGTCAATCCCGTTTTTGAGCGACTCAGTGGCTACAGTTGGGCCGAAGTCATTGGCCAAAAACCAAGTATCCTCAAAAGCGGTAAACAGGACCTGGCCTTCTACCAGGAATTGTGGGCCACGATCACAGCCGGGAAGGTGTGGCGCGGACGATTCGTCAACAAAAGGAAAGACGGCACCTTTTACACCGAAGAGGCCACAATTACGCCTGTACGCGGCGAGGACGACGCTCTTGTGAACTATGTGGCCGTCAAACGCGACGTGACCCGTGAGTTGCAACTGGAAGAACAGTATCACCAGGCGCAAAAGATGGAAGCAATTGGCCGGCTGGCCGGTGGTGTGGCCCACGATTTCAACAACTTACTCACAGCCATTATGGGCTATGCCGGCCTGACCTTACGGGCTTTGTCGCCCAATGCCCTCGTATACAGCGATATTCAGGAAATTCAGAAGAACGCCGAGCGTGCCACCAACCTGACCCGCCAACTACTAACCTTTGCCCGTAAGCAGGTCATCACTCCGTCCGTTCTCAACCTGAATGATCTGATTCTTGACGTAGACAAGATACTCCGTCGCCTCATCGGCGAAGATGTTGAACTGGTAACGCTACCTGAGCCGGACCTGGGACAGGTCAAAGCGGATCCGGGCCAGATTGAGCAAGTCTTGCTCAATCTGGCTGTCAATGCGCGCGATGCTATGCCCAACGGTGGTAAACTGATTATCGAGACAGCCAACGTAACCTTTGACGAAGATTACGTTCGGGAGCATGCCGGGGTAATGAGCGGCCAGTACGTTATGCTGGCCGTCAGTGACACCGGGATGGGGATGACAGAAGAAATCAAGACGCACCTGTTTGAGCCGTTCTTCACCACCAAGGAAGTGGGCAAAGGAACCGGCCTGGGGCTGGCCACCTGTTTTGGTATTGTCAAACAAAGCGGTGGTCACATCTGGGTTTACAGTGAAGTAGACCAGGGTACAACCTTCAAGGTCTACCTGCCGCGTATTGCCGAAATAGCCAGCCCCTCCTTCAATCAGGACCAATATGAGTACTTGCCCTATGGCACGGAAACCGTGTTGGTGGTCGAAGATGAGCCATCGGTACGAACGTTTGTCGTCCGTACCCTACGTAAGCAAGGTTACCACGTGCTAGAGGCGGCCAACGGTGACGAAGCTTTTCGGGTGGCTCAGATCCATACCGGGACAGAGATTCATCTTCTCCTGACCGATGTGGTAATGCCCCGGCTAAGTGGAAGAGATCTGGCGGACCAAATCAGGACTATCTACCCTAACATTAGGGTGCTGTTCACTTCGGGCTACACCGACAACCTTATGGTCCACCGTGGCGTTCTGGAACCGCATATGGCCTTCCTACCCAAGCCTTTCTCACCAAACATGTTGGCCCGCAAGGTTCGAGACGTTTTGGATAAGTGACATTGCACCAAATCAACGAGGCTTACGCTGACATGTTGAGTGGTAAAATCGCTCGGGGAGTCATCGTCTTTTGAGGATGCTGAAAACCAAAATTACCGACTTACTTGACGCCCATAATATTTCTTATCGTCTCTTACCACACAGCGAACCGGTCTTTACGGTTGAAGCAGCAGCCGCGCAACGGGGCGTGGTTAAAGAAGAGATGGTGAAATCCATCCTGCTGCGTGACAAGAATCGTCGCTATGTGATGGCTTGTGTAACGGGTGAGGCTCGTCTCAACCCCAAGGCGGTACGGACTCACCTGCCCGACGGCTGGAAACGGCTCAGTTTTGCTACAGCCGAGGAGATTCGCCTCGTCACCGGCTATATTCAAGGAGCAGTTGCGCCGCTGTGCCTGCCCGACGATGTACCGGTCATCTTTGACGAGGCTATTACCCGCTGCCCTAAAGTCAATATCAGTAGTGGGGACCCTATGGCCGGGCTGGAGCTTGATCCCCAAGATTTGATCAAACTGGCCGGGGCACAACTGGCTCCGATTGCGGAGGTGGAACGTGAAAGGTGAGAATTCAATATTTGCGAGTTCGTAGTAATGACTTCAGTTGTTTTTGGCCCCATAACGCAGGCGCTTAACGACTAAAGTCGTCACTACGAACAGTTTTCAAGCACTCTCCTTGGGGAGAGGGGGCTTTTAACGCAAATCAGGTTAAGATTAATCAGTCAAGCAATTTACTCGTTTGGAATATTCCCCACATAGAGGTTATTACTATCCAAGATGTATAACCGCCCGCCAATTTCATCGACAAAAATATCTTGTAGATTGGCAAAGGAAACGGCTTCACCCGCCCGGGGTTTGAATTGGCGAACAAAACTGCCATCTTTATTTAATTGCACCACCCGCTGATTGCCGGCATCGGCCACGTAAATATGCTGCACCTCTTCGTCTGGAGCGGTAAAGATAGAGACGGGGTTATTGAAGGGTTTATCCAGGCCACTGACATTAAAATCATCAACGGGCAGACCACTCAAATATTTACCGATATGGCCGTCACTGAACAGGACGTAAATAGCGCCATCAATGGTAAAGTCAATGGCTCCGCTCAGATCGACCGGCTGATCAGCCGAGAAGTAATTTTCGGGGGGAGTGCTATAGCCGTCGGCAGTGGGCAGGTAGCGCAGCAGAGCATTGGCCTGAGCGTCTAATATATAAAAGTTACCAAAAAAGCTGGAGACAGCCGTAGGAAATACAAGCAAGTCACGCCCCGTAATGGCCGCAGTGGTCAGGCCCCAGTTGGCGTTATACTCCAACAGGCCGGTACTGCTTAATATCAACAAATCGCTGGTTTGACGATTACCGCCGGCCGGCATCCACGTCATCCCCAATAGAATGCCCACGGTAACCTCATCTACGACCTGGCCCTGGGCAACCGGCACAAGCGTTTCATCATCAGGCAGTAAGGTTTCGCCCAAATCATCCAGGCGGTGGTAGAAGAGACGATGATTACCGCTATCCAAAACATAAATTTCGACCCCCTGAACGATAATACTTTTGAGATTGGTCCCATCATCGGTGTATGATCGTAATAGGGGCAAATAATAAAGTCGTTGTACATTGCCCAGTCTATCGGCTTCTTCGGCCATCTTGGCCTGGAGGTCAGCAATTTCAGGCTGATCAACCTTAATCTGTTCGGCCTGAACCAGGAGAGTCTCGGCCTCGTTTATCAATCCCAGCGCCGAATTACGGTCGACGGCCTGGGCCTGTTGAAATTTGTTCTGAGCAGTATCGACCAGTTCTCTATACTCGGCTTCTCTGATGCGCCCCTTTTGCAGGTAACTAATGCCCACAATGAGGGCCACCAATATGGGAATAGCAATGGCAATATTGCGCAGTATCACCCACGAATTAGAGGTAGGTTGAGACCGGCGAGCCTGCATTCCGGCCTGACGAGGGACATGGCTACCGGCACCCGGTAAAACCAGGTTAAAGATAGCTTTGAAACCATTGCCCAGCAAGGCGATTACCGTGAACACCCCTATCCCCAGCCAACGGACAAGCTTCCCAAGGGAGAACGAGGGCGCCGTCGATCTACGCCGGTGCAATTCCTGGTCAAAAACTGGTTCAGGGGCCATCGAGGCCAGAACTTTGGCCTCTTGTCCCAACTGTCGCTCTAAATCGTACCCCTTTTCAGGAGGCGTGGATGTTTCTTCGGCTTGAGCAGAGGGAACTGATACAGACTCATGATCATGCCCAGCCGACCGGGAGCGTTGCGCTCCGTTTGCCTTACGCTGACTGTCTAATCCCCACTTTTTAGCCAAGGGACTCAGCCTACGAGACGATTTTTGTCTCATTGGTCGGCTGTCAGCCCCTGGGTCAGGAGGCGGTCCTGTCCCGGTCTGTTCTACCCGTACCGGTTCTGGCGTGGCCACAGCTTCCGGCGCTGAGGTAGATTTGGCTGGTGGGGTTGCCGGGATATGACTACTTTGACGCGGCAAAAAGCGGTTCAATTGAGGGGGTGTGCTTACTTTTAATGGGCCAAAGGTTGATTGCGTTCGCTCAATGACCGCCAGGACCAGGGCAGAACAATCGTTGGCCCGGGCTACTTTCCCCAGATTCTTGACGGCTACTTTGACATTGCATCCTTCAACTGCTTTCGCTACATTCACTAATGGCAGTAGACTGGCCAGACGACTATCGGCCAGAACCAGCATATCTTCTGGGCTGACTCGCAGATGATGGAGATTTGGCTCCACAACTGTCCTGATGCCCAAGGCTTGATCAGCCTCATCCGACTCCGGGCCCAATGCCTCATCCAACCAGGCAGATTGGCTCGGATAGCGCTGGATATGGTCTCCCAGCACGGCAAAAAAGGCAGTGGGACCGATTCGGGCCACAAAAGCATCCTCGTCACGCATCACCAGGGCTACAACCCCGCCGACGACCCTTTCCTCTACGCTGACCTGGTAATTGCGTTCATAAAGCAGATCGCTAGCCGCCTGCAAAGCGCGGCGCAGGCTGGCTGTGACCGAGCCCCGGGCCAGGTAGTAAGTATCACGCACTGTTTCGGCCAGTTGTCGCTCTAAAACCTGACCATTATCGACGGATCCCCGTACCTCGGCCAGCACAAACAAATCACCTTTATTTGCTCCCGGCACGTCCGCCGATTTTGGTTCGCGCACGGCTACCTGGTTGGGCGCATCGCCACGCCAGGCTCCTCCGACAATATTCAGTTGGCCAACGACTGTTGTTATTTCGGCGGCCATAGGGTCACCCTCCCTTACTATTATTTTAGATTTTAGATTTCGAATTTACGATGAACAACCCTAATCTAAAATCTAAAATCGTTATTATAATTTAAAAAATTGTTAACTTTCAGAATCCCGTTCCTCAGGTCGTATCCTTCCCGCCGGATACGCTCCTTTAGTGCTTCCATCAAATCCTTTCGACATTATGACAACCTAATTTTACCACATTATGTCTATAGTTTCAAATATTATGGTAAGTTATTGTACAAGGCGGTCCCTGACTGTCTAACTATCACGGGGCCTAGCATTGTGCTTGACCACAGTAAAGTTACCCCCTGATTTCAGGGGCTTGACCCCCTGAATTTGTGGGACACCCCTTGATTTCAGGAGCTTAAGCCCTCA
>DAOUMU010000207.1:0-7253 GCA_034409055.1 Anaerolineae bacterium | reverse complement strand
CTGACAGGTTTTCAAAGGTGTCATTTTGAGCCAGATTCGTTCTGATCAGGGATGCATTTACGCCGAAAAGTGGCATGTGAAACCTGTCAGGTCTGGAATGGCTTCCTTAACTTAATGACATTGACTGATCACTGACCAAAAGTCGGGGTGAGAGGATTCGAACCTCTGACCACTGCGTCCCAAACGCAGCATGCTTCCAGACTACACCACACCCCGATTGCTTGGACGAAAGATGGAGGATAAAGCCCAAAATTTCATCCTTCATCCTTCAGCAGAGTGCCACCGGCGGGAGTCGAACCCGCACGAGCTAAGCCCACACGATTTTAAGTCGCGTGCGTCTGCCTATTCCGCCACGGTGGCTCATATGGATTTTGGATTTCAGATTTCAGATTTTCGATTTCAGAGATCGGACTGGGAGGGAGGGACTCGAACCCCCATTGCCTGATCCAAAGTCAGGTGTCCTTCCGTTAGACGACCTCCCAAAGTAAGGTAAAGCTTTTCCGGAAAGTCAATGATGGCTTTACGATAAGTATAAATCTTGAATGGTCAATGATTTTCCAAGAACTCTCAGATAGATGTGCAGAGAACCATTAAGGATAGGGGCACGGCGGCACAACCGTGCCCCTTTTCTAATAGCCTGACCGGTTAATCCAGAAAGGTTACGTTCAAGGTGATGCTTTCGCCACTCAGATCCACTTGATGCCAAAACGGTAGCACAATGGTCTTGTGATCGGGGTGTCGCACCTTGCCTCTGGCATAGACACGCGGATTGCGTCGCATAACTTGCCAATTGAGTTTGCGGGCTGACGGATCGCGTTTGATAAGCTGGCGATATTGATCTTCTGTCAAGCCGTTCGGATATCTGAAGTTTACATACACGGTGACACCACCGGTGCGATAAAGCTGCTCTACGATGTGTGGCTTGCTACGACCGCGCCGAATCGGCTCATTGCGCAGAATCAAGTGGGGATTGGTTAACTCAAACTCCGGACGTGGTAAGAAAAACCACTCACCCTGGCGAATGAAACCGGCGTTGCGACGCCTGTTCCTGTTTTTAGGCTTCACCCCATATCGACGTTGCAACTGGATGGCCGCCTCGGGCTTCAACGCTTCCATCGCTGCTGCGACGTTGGTCACACCGCTGGCATCGGGAACCGTCGCCACGAACCAATGCCGCTCATCATGGCCGCAGAGAAATTTCTCCTTGCGACGATCAGCATCTACGGCCAATCGTCTGAGCAGTAACAGCAAATGACGTTGCTCAGGCTGAATATCAATGGCCAGGAAGGCTAAATCATCCTGAACATCCTCTCGAATGGTCAGCTTAAACAGTTCATTCCGCTTGTGGCGAATGATATCAAGCCAGAAATCGACCATGAGAAAATCAAAGCCTGGTCGATATTGCTGGAAACGACGCCCGGTCGGGGCAACCTCAATTTCAAGGATGGCTCCAATTTTGGCGAAGTGCTGCTTTAAGATTTCTTTGTCCATCAGATTGTCTCTATCCTTTAGCGCTTTTAATTTTTGTAACAAAAATAGTTTGCCTCTTGTGAGTTACCGAATGATTATCCGGTATCAGGGAACAAAGTTTCTCCATGATCTTGATGTTTCCAGCATAGTTACACCTCCTGTATATAAAAGTTCTCGGAAAGTCATTAACCATCTTACTACCCGACATGGACAGAGAAACCAGGTTTTTTGTCGTCTGAGCAAGCCAAAAAGGTTGTTTTTCGAGCTTTCCAGGCCAGTTCAGGAGCCTTTGTCAGGGAAAAACCTGGTTTCTGATTTGTAATGTCGGGTAATGAAAACGCAGTTTCGTAGTTACGTAGTGCGTAGTGCGTATTATCGTAAAGCCATCATTGACTTTCCGAGAAAGCTCTGAACTCAGCGGGAAGGGAGGGAGTCGAACCCCCAAGGGCTTGCACCTCGTCGGTTTTCAGAACCGCTGCCGTCGCCCATCGGCTTGCCTTCCCTCAGGTGCCGGGGCTCAGATTTGAACTGAGGACCTCCTGATCTTCAATCAGGCGCTGCTACCAGACTGAGCTACCCCGGCGGATTCAATTAACAATTGCTCATTGCTAATTGAGATTGGCCCCAGAGGGAGTCGAACCCTCGTTTCAAGCTTGAAAGGCTTGCGTCCTGACCGCTAGACGATGGAGCCAGATGGATTTACGATTTACGATTTCAGATTTACGATTTACTATAGGCTCAAATGAGCTTCAGAGATACGATTTCATGACGAAAATGCGCTTTTGTGGCAATTGCTCTGAGCTTATTTACTCTGGAATTGTACTTAGAGACCTTAATTTGGTTAGCTGAGGCGCATATGACCTTATTTTGGATTTACGATTGAAACAAGGTAGTGTCCCTTAACCCTCTTGATGAGCTATACATAATCGTAAATCGTAAATCGACAATCGTAAATCAAAAGCCTCTGGCAGGACTCGAACCTGCAACCCTCTGATTCGAAGTCAGGTGCTCTGTTCCATTGAGCTACAGAGGCCCAGTACCGGCGGAGGGACTCGAACCCCCATCAGCCGCATTCTAAGTGCGGCGCGTATGCCAGTTCCGCCACGCCGGCTTGATATTCAGGCGGAAGGGGTGGGACTCGAACCCACATTGGAGCGATTAACCCCAAACTCGCTTAGCAGGCGAGCGCCTTCACCTATTCGGCCACCCTTCCAGGTTATGAATTGTCATAGTGAGCCGGGCAGGACTTGAACCTGCAACCTGCGGATTAAAAGTCCGCTGCGCTGCCAATTGCGCCACCGGCCCGGTTAAGTTGTGGGTTTCGGATTTACGATTAGGGTGGCTAAATCCCGACTCTAATCGTAAATCGTAAACCCAAAATCGTAAGTCGGCTGCTGCGGAGGGTTACTCTCCATTTCCCGTTTTTTAGCAAGTTTCGGGCATCTTCGCTGATGTTTGCCTACCATCTGACCGGGTTTGGTTACCCGGAGGTAGGGGACTATTTGCCCCTCGAGTCGCCCCTGTCCGCAACACAGAGAACGACCTACAATAGCTGCGGAGGTGGGGTTCGAACCCACAACCAACCGGTTAACAGCCGGCCGCTCTACCGATTGAGCTACCCCGCACCAGGCACGGGCGGCAGGATTTGAACCTGCAACCGACGGTTTTGGAGGCCGTTGCTCTACCAAGTTGAGCTACACCCGCATGTCAAGCGGTCCCGACCGGATTTACCTGTACCCGGCACAAAGGGACCAGTGTTTATAAACAAAAAGCGCGGGCCACGTGGCCCGCGCTCAGATGTCGATGGATAGATTCATCCTAAAGGAATAGATCCAGGTGCACGGGACCGCCATGAGCCAAAGCGGGCCAAACTGGCCGGATTTGTCGCCGCATTTTGGCATGAGCCAATAAAGGTGGGCAGCGATTGCCAGCGGCTGGTGAGGCTATGATATTTTTGGCGTTCTATAGACAGTTCTACCGACATCTTTAGACGTTTTTCCTCCAGGTTGCTTGGTTAAAACAAAAAACGCGGGCCTGGCGGCCCGCGTTCAGGTAACAAAACAGATTAGGCGTTACATTTGCCCTTCCGCTTGAAATACGGGCCGCATGAAACAGATGAGCCACAGACTCGCCGGAAACGAGACTGAACGGCCGGGATATTCGATATTTGGCTTTGTTCTATTTTGTTTATCTATCAACACGATTTGTATACCAGAAACCGGGTATATTTTTGGGAAATTTTGGAACTTCTACGTTCTAAACTTATCACAAATTTGCTCCGTTGTCAACCCCCAAATTTGGGTGGCATTGCTATGCCTAACCTTACCTATTCCCTTGATTGAGTTTTTATCTGTCTCTCCTCGCAAGCTGAGCAAATAGGGAAGGTTAGCCAGGCATTGGCTGCCCCCGGTAATTGGTCTCGAGCCGGTGCGATTAAGGCCATTGTGGCCGGTTGATTGCAGATGAAACAGGGCAAGGCCGGGTCAATCGTGATGAGAGCGATCTGGTCGGACCGGTTCGGTACATAACGGATCAGGGCCTTGGCGGCTTCCTGATATTTTTGTGGCAAATAATTGGTCATCGTTCACTCCTCCCTAAATATTTTAACATAATTTTTGCTACTGAGCCAGCATCGGCTCGATGATGCCTTAGCACTATAAGGGAAATAACAAGAATATAACGAGCCACCCGGAAAATTCAAAACACCCTCAAATAAAAAGGGCGTCCCCTGATTTTGGAGACGCCCTTTTTGTCTATCAGCCCTTGTTTCTATTAGGGCAGATAAAGCACCTGCCCTACGTAAATTTGGTCGGGATTGGAGAGGCCGTTGGCACTGGCGATGGCTTCAGCGGTAAGGCCATAACGTTGGGCAATTGAAAATAGGGTTTCACCAGGCGCAACAGTATGGGTGTTGGCTCCACCCGGCAGGCCATAGCTGCCATCTGGGGGCGATGGATAATATCCCCCAACCGGTGGTTCCTGGGGTAAATACTCTGGATTGGGTTGGTAGAAACCCTCTGGTGGCGGAGGCGGTGGCCCGGCATAGGTATCATGAGCTGGAATGAGCAACTCTTGGCCCACTTGAATGATGTAAGGATAGGGGATGCCATTTGCCCCGGCAATGGCCTCAACCGAACTGCCATAGTTCAAAGCAATACGGAATAAGGTTTCCCCTGGGACAACAACGTGGTAGGTTTCACTACCGATGGGCACGGCCGGCTCATAAACGGGTGGATAGTAGCTCCCGTCGTCGGCTGGAATGATTAATTCCTGTCCAACATAGATCACGTCAGAGGTCAGGCCATTGGCATACAGAATAGCCTCGACCGTGGTCCCGTAACGCAGGCCAATACTAAACAGGGTATCGCCGGGTTGAACAATATAAGTTGTGTCATAAGTGGGAGCAGCATAATCGCCGCTGATCTGGCTGGCTGGTGGGTCAGCGGCAATGGGACCACCTTCGGGCAATTCTTCAGTCGTCGCATCCACCACAACCGGTTCTGCAGAAATTGGCTCTTCCGTTGGGGGGGTAAAGGTTTCAGGCTCAACCACAGCCTCTTCGGCTTGACTGGTGTCGGCTGCGGGCGAAGCCGGAATGCTAGCCGGCTGTGAAGTCGGGGCCGTCAATTCATCAGAAACACTGGCTGCTTCCCCCTCGACAGGTGAGGACTCCGTAGCCGTCGCCTGAACATTGATCACCGTGGGCACAGCCGTGGCTTCACCTGCTGGCTCGTCGGCACTTTCGGCCCCCAAAGGAGCCAGGGTGGGTAACTCACTCACCGGTCCTGGATCCGAAACCTCGCTGCTATCTCGACGCAACTCACAACCGGTTAAGGCCACAATTAGCAGTATCAATATGAATACATAGTAAATTTTAGGCCATTTTGCCATATTGGGTCTCCTTTACAGAGTTTTCATCAACTCAATAAGTCGACATAACGTTGAAGCATATTACATCATATCACATGTCCAATATTACGTCAAGTTATACCATAGTCCTGTCAGAATTTGACAAATCAACTATTTTACATACATTTTGTCTTATGGTTTCAGTAAATTCTGAAACTTTTATACATTCGCAGTATCCTCTCCAAAAGTAGGGGCGAGGCAAGTCGGAGAGTGGCTTGTTTGCTTCGACTGCCACCAATCCGACTTGCCTCGTCCCTACGCTATCCACAAATTTGAAGAGGATACCATTCGAGGTTAAAAGGAGACTACTATCTATGAAACTGAAAGTTACGCTTCATTGCTTATTGGCGGCTATATTTAGCCTATTCCTGGCTGCATGCGCCTTTGGCCCGCAATCGGTCCAGGATAAGACCCTAAAAATGGGTTTGTTGCCTATTCTAGATGTATTGCCTTTTTATGTGGCCCGAGATAAAGCTTACTTCGAGGCTGAAGGTATTCAGGTGGAACTGGTACCGGTCAAAAGCGCCCAGGAGCGAGATGCCTTGATTCAGGCCGGCGAGATTGATGGCGCTTTGACCGACCTCCAGGCCGTGGCCCTGTTTAACCGCGAAACGCCTCAGATTAAAGTAGTTACCAAGGCCCGCAAAGCCTATCCCGACTTTCCCCTTTTTCGGATCATCGCTGCCCCCGGCTTCAAAGTTGAGGGGCCGGATGATCTGGCGAACGTACCGATTGGCATTAGCCAGAACACCATCATCGAGTATCTGAATGACCGGTTACTGGTGGCCTGGGGTCTGCCCGCTGACCAGATTGCCGTCGAGGAGGTCAGTGCTATTCCGGTCCGTTTTGAGTTGCTCGTGGCAGGACAGCTCAAGGCAGCCCTCCTCCCCGATCCGCTGGGGCAGGCTGCGATTGCCGCCGGAGGGACCTTGGTTGTAGACGATACTCAGTTTACCCAGTTTTCGCAAAGCGTTCTGGCCTTTAGCACGGCTTCACTGGAGAGCAAACCCGATACCATCCGCGCTTTTCTCCGAGCCTGGAACAAGGCCGTGGATGACTTGAACCAAGACCCCAACGCCTACCGTGATGTACTCATCGAAAACACCCGCGTTCCCCCCAACGTTCAAGGCACCTACAAAGTGCCTCAATTTCCCAGGGATGAAATTACCACCGAAGCTGAGTGGGACGACGTCGTTCAGTGGGCCCAGGAGAAGGGGCTGCTTGATCAGCCAGTTTCGTACGAAAATGCGGTGGACGTAAGTTTCGTGCAATAAACCGGTTAATCAAGTTATGTAGGGTAAGTTGCCAACTTGCCCGCAGCACGGTTGGTAAGTTAGCAACTTGTCCTACAAATAAGAAAGTTTCTGTAGTATAAATTTAGAAGTAAAAGAGCCTATACAACTCGGCATCCGAAAGAGTTCTGCCGAGAAGTAACAGGCTCTTTTTTATTTAAATTTCTAACTCTTTTCTAAGATTCTTCACAGACTTATCCAATTAAATGCAGGTAAACTAATAATCGTATTGAGGAGAATTAGCGACTACATTGATCTCAAACAGTAAGTGCCAGTATCCTAACATAGTAGTTAAGGGGAGTGACACAATGACCGTACAAGCCAAGCCATCTTACCAGTCATTAACCAGACCCTGGCCCATGGCCATCAATGCCCGCTGGGCCGAACGCCTGCTGCTGTGGGGCGGGTTGGCCGTCACCGATCTGACCATGGTCCTGGTCGGCTTCTGGCTGGCTTACCTGGTTCGTTTTGAAATGGGCATTGCCTGGTTCTATCAGCACCCGGTGACCCCCCTGTACTTCTACCAACACCTGGTCTTCCGCCTGGCCCCCCTGTGGCTGATCGTCTTTGCTCTGTTTGGCC
>DAOUMU010000206.1:0-5317 GCA_034409055.1 Anaerolineae bacterium | reverse complement strand
CTGACAGGTTTTCAAAGGTGTCATTTTGAGCCAGATTCGTTCTGATCAGGGATGCATTTACGCCGAAAAGTGGCATGTGAAACCTGTCAGGTCTGGAATGGCTTCCTTAACTTAATGACATTGACTGTGGTATCTGGCTTTACCGCACCTCGGCTTTCTGCCTGCTTCAGTAGAAGAGCACCTGGCCCTGGTGACAGCTATCAAAGCGGGTAACGCCGACCAGGCCGAGCAAATTATGCATAATCACGTACAAGATTTTTATGACAAGGTGCGGGAGGTTTTGAAAGAGGCAGGGGGCAGGGTAGCAGAATAGCAAGGTGGCAAAGGCTTTGCTATGAAAGGATTATGCTAATGCTTTATCCAGAATTGCATTTCAAGCCAAGAGTGTGTGTGCTTAACGACGACCAGATTGAGCAGATACACCTGGCCACCTTGGAAGTGTTGGAAGGTACGGGCGTCCAGATTTCTCACCCTCGGGCGTTGGAGTTGTTCCATGGGGCCGGGGCGCGAGTGGACGGTGATCGGGTCCGCATTCCGGCCTGGCTGGTTGAGGAGGCGATCCGGAAAGCACCCTCCCGGGTGGTGTTGGGACGGCGTGATGGCCAGCGCTCGGTGTTCTTGGAAGGGGATAGAGCCTGGTTTGGGGTGACTGTGGATTGTGTTGATTATCTGGATCCGATTACCGAGGAACGCCGGCGGTTCACCAGCGACGATTGCCGCATCACCGCCACGGTGGCCGATGTTTTGCCCAATTATGCTTGGATTATGACCATCGGCATGGCCGACGACGTACCGGCCGACATCGCCGACCGGGTGATTGCCAAACAGGTGTTGACCTACAGTGAAAAGCCAATGGTCTTTTGTTGTAAAGACCTCAATAGCACCCGCGATGTCTATGAGATGGCTGTGCTCATTGCCGGTAGTGAAGAACGTTTTCGCCAAGCACCCACTGTCTTTCCTTTGTTGGATCCGATCTCGCCCCTGTTGTATTACCATCCGACCGTGGAGAAGATGCTTTTCTGGGCGGAAAAGGGTATTCCGGTGATTTGTGTGTCAGCGCCGCAGGCTGGCAGCACCGCTCCGATGAGTTTTGCTGCGACCGTGGTGCAGGGCAGTGCCGAATCGCTCAGCGGACTGGTGCTCACTCAGCTTGTTCGGCCGGGGACACCCTTTATCTATGGGGCTTTTGCCACCGTGATGGACATGGCCACGACGATTTTCTCGTATGGTGCCGCTGAGATGAGTTTGATGGTCGCCGCTATGGCCCAGATGGCCCACTATTACCAGTTGCCCTTCTTTGGCACGGCCGGTTGTTCCGACGCTAAATTCCCTGATCCCCAGGCCGCGGCTGAAGCGACTTTTTCTTGCCTGAGCTCGGCTTTGAGTGGCGCCAATATGATCCACGAGTCTGGCCAACTGGACCACGGTTCACTGGCCTCGCCGGCCTACATGGTCTTGGTCAACGAGGTGCTTCATATGGTCAACCAGTATATGCGCGGGCTGCCGGTGAATGAGGACACGCTGGCCCTTGATTTGATTGATAGGGTCGGGCCAGGGGGACACTATTTGCAAGAGGAGCACACCTTTGCCCATTTTCGTGAGGTGTGGTATTCCCAGTTGTTCGACCGGACGATTAGCGCCGAGTGGCTTGAGCAAGGGGCGAAACGCTTTGAGACGCGGTTGCGCGAGCAAACTCAAAAAGCAATGCAGCACCAACCCGCTCCGCTGCCCTCAGCAGTGAGCCAAGAACTGGATCGGATGGCCAGGCATTGGCAGTAAGTTATAATCAGGTTACAACCCGGTGAATTTGCAAACTGCAACCTTGTGCGGTAAAGTTCGGGCAGAATATCCAAAGATAAACGAGAAATTATTCACCACGAGAAAGTAAACTATGCCTACAGTTACAGTTATCTACGGCGAAGAAGTAAAGACAGTCGAAGCAGCAGAGGGCAGTCTCCTGGGTGATGTCATCGCTGCCACAGGCCTGCCCCTGGAACAACCTTGTGCCGGACGTGGCACCTGCGGCAAATGTAAGGTGCTGTTGGAAACGGGGGCTGCTCCACCGGACGAGGTAGAACTGGAGAACCTCACTCCCGGCGAATTGGCAGTCGGTAATCGGCTGGCCTGTCGCGCCCGGGTACAGGATGAGGTGAAAGTATCCCTGGCTCCCATCATCGTCTACTCGAATAAAATCTTCCGGGCCAGTAGCCGCTACAAGCGGGAGAAAAATGTCCCTCTGGGCCTGGCCATTGACCTGGGTTCAACGACCGTAGCCGCCTTTCTGACCATGCTCGACAATGGCGAAGTGTGTGCCGGGGCCGCCACGCTCAATCAACAAACGGTCTACGGGGCCGACGTGATCTCACGTCTGGCAGCAGCCACCGACAACCCGGTGAATGCCGAACGGCTGCATAAATTGGCCCTGGCCTCCATCAATCAGGCTGTTGACTCGCTCAAATTGTCACCCCGCATCCGCCGGGGGATCGAGCGGGTGACAATCGTCGGTAACGTAGCCATGCATCATCTGCTCACCCGGCAACCGCTGAAGACGTTGGCCGTGATGCCTTTTCAACCTTACAGAAAAGCAGCCATCCAGGATGGGACCGAGTTGATGGGCGGTATTTTTCCCGAGAACACCCGGATAAGCCTACCACCCCTGATTGGCGGTTTCGTCGGCTCTGATGCCCTGGCCTGCCTGGCCTACTTTGGCTTCGACCGGCCGGCCGGCCCCATGGCGGCCATTGACCTGGGCACCAACGGCGAGGTAATGGTTACGGATGGCCAGCGTATCCTGACCGCCTCGACAGCCGCCGGTCCCGCCTTTGAGGGGGTTAATATCTCTTGTGGCACCCGGGCCGTGGATGGGGCCATCGTGGACGTGCGTCTTGACGGCCGTGAGTTTGTTTTTGAAACGATTGCCGATGAACCGCCCATCGGTCTGACCGGGTCGGGGCTGCTGAGCGTGGTCTACGAACTCCGACAGGCCGGCGTCATCGAGCCAAGCGGTCGTATATCTCCCCATCACCCTCTTTTCGCCGACCGTATGTACGAAGACGTGCATAAGGCACGTTGTATCCCGTTGACGCCGGCCGATTCTTCCAACCAACCACCAACCAGCCAACCAGCCAACCAGCCAACCAGCCAACCAACCAACCAATCAATAGCCCTGTCCCAGTGGGACGTCCGAGAACTCCAAAAAGCCAAAGGAGCCATCCGGGCGGCCGTAGATATTCTCCTGGCTCAGATTGGGTTAAAGCCGGCCGACCTGGAACGAGTTATCCTGACCGGTTCTTTTGGTGGTCAGATTAAGATTGATACTGTGCTGGCCCTGGGCATGATCCCCCCGGTGCGGCGGGAGGTCGTGGAAACCATCGCCAATGGGGCCGGCCTGGGCGCGGCCATGTTTTTGTCCGACGCAGGCTTTGCCCTGGCCGAAACCTTGGCTGTTCGGGCCGAGCAGGTCGACCTGGACCTGGATCCCGATTTTAATACGCGCTACGTGAACTCACTGACCCTCACCCCAAATTTATCAGAGTAGACTCAGTACATCCAAATTTGCTCTAGCTGGACCAGTGCGAAGACCTGTGCAGCCCCGCTGCCTCCCTGTGGGACAGTCCAGCGGCCAAAACGCGGACTGTGGTCCGCTCCGAGCTTGAAAATTGGATCTACTGAGACTGATTTTCAGGGCAAAATGTAGGCAAGGCATCCCTATGCCTTGCCGGTTTGCAGGGCAAAATGTAGGCAAGGCATCCCTATGCCTTGTCGCTGGCGCATACCGCGAAGCGTGCGCCAGCTACTTGTACCCGGACTAATCGATGAATAAGCTCAACGAGTCACGGGGGTTAGGTCTGTTGCTGGTGGTGCTGGCCACCGTCTGCTGGTCTACCTCGGGCCTTTTCGTCAACCTGATTGTCAGTGGCAGTGGTATCTCTCCCTGGGGACTGGCCTTCTGGCGGGACCTGGGCACTTTCAGTTGTCTATTGACGGGCCTCACCCTTTTCCGTCCCGATCTGTTGGCGGTGAAGCGGCACGATTTGCCCTGGCTGGCGGCCATGGGGGCGATCAGCATTGGCCTGTTCCACGTCATGTGGAACGCGGCGGTTTTGCTCAACGGCGTCGCCGTAGCCACCGTCTTCCAGTCTAACGCGCCCATCTTCGTGACCCTTGTGGCCTGGCTGCTGTGGCGGGAACCACTGACCCGGCGCAAAATCGGGGCCGTCACCCTGGCCTTCATCGGTACCATCCTCATCTCACGCCTCGATGGTTTGGGCCAGACTCAGATCACGCTGATCGGCTTTTTAGTTGGCCTGGGCCTGCCGATTGCTTATGGCGGTTTTAGCCTGTTTGGCAAGAAGCAGGTCGGCCATTATAGCCCGTGGACCATCCTGCTTTACGTCTTCGGATTCGGTACATTGACTTTACTCCCCCTGCAAATCTGGACGACAATTCCCTGGCCACCGTCGACCACTGTCCTGGGTGGCCTGGTCGGGCTGGTGCTGCTGCCGACCGTCTCCGGCTTTGCGCTCTATACCACCGGCCTGCGACGCTTACAGGCCAGTGTGGCCGTTATTGTCTCTACGACCGAGGTCCCTTTTGCCGCCATCGCTTCTTACCTTGCCTTGGGAGAACGTCTCGATGGTTGGCAAGTTTTGGGCGCGATTTTGGTGATTAGTGGGGTGATTTTGCTGTCGTTACCCCGAGCGTGGTTGCAGATGGCCAGACCCAGGCAGTCTCCCGAGCCGATGTAAGTAAAGGGAAAACAGATGGACATCAACTATGCCTCATTTATTCTGGATATGACCTGGAATGGATTGCCGCCGGCCGTGCAACGGCGAGCCAAAATGTGTCTGAGCCAATCGATGGGGTGGTGATCAGCACCCGACCGGAAGTGACCGGGCAAATCGTTCAGGAGTGTGCTGAAGTCGGTGTGTCGCGAGTGTGGATGCACCGTTCGTTTGGCCAGGGCAGTGTTTCGGACGAAGCCACCAAGTTTTGCCAGGATCATAATATCACGGTCATTCCCGGCGGTTGTCCCATGATGTTCTGCGAACCGGTCGATTTTGGCCATAAATGCATGCGCTGGTTTCTGGGCCTGACCGGTGGCTTGCCCAGGTAAGGTGGTGATGGGCATAGCAGGGTGTTGTCAGCAACGAGCGAGTATGATACAATGCCAAATCAAGAGTATATAGGCTAGTTTCTGTCAGGAAACCCCTAATCCGGGTTAGACCTGAATCACCAGAGGTGATATAGTTGTGGTGTAAAAACTTACACATCTGGAGGTCAAAATGCTCAGATTACGTTATACACCCGTGGATAT
>DAOUMU010000205.1:0-31155 GCA_034409055.1 Anaerolineae bacterium | reverse complement strand
CGTTATTGCCGGAGCCGCCGTCCCAAAAACGTCCCACCCGAATGGTATGGGCTTCGTCACTGGAGGTGATACCGCCCACAAAGGCGTAGGGCCGGACAATGTTTTTGGTCGAAAACTGAAAATCGGCATCGGCCCAATACTGGGCCCGGTCGTAGATAGTGACCTGACCAAAGGCCATCTGGCCGTCGGTCACGTCGTAGAGGTAGGCTGAGGCTTTACGGAAGGCATCTTCGAGCATGGCCAGGTACTCGTCGGTGGCATCCCACTCCACCGAGACGACGATATTGAAAAGGACGAGGGTGTTTGTAGTATGAACCGTGAGAGTTTGTGCCCCTGCCTGGTTAACGGTGAAAGTGTGAGGAATACCCTGGGCATCCAGACCAATGTTGGTGATGTAGGTGCGATAGGCCCAGCCGTCATGAGCGTCGCGAATAGTTAACGTTTCCGTCAGCGGTTGTATCGCGCTCAGGGTATCACCGACCTGCGGCGGCCCGGGCAGATCCAGGAGGCCCAAATGATCTGTCGTCCCCAAAAAGGTTCCGTTATAATAAACGTCGGTATCACCGGCCGGTTCTTCCGACTCGTTGATGACCCGGACGTGATCCTCGGCCGGAGGGGGCCGCCAGGTCAAGGCCCACTCGTTCAGGGTGGGGGTAACAGTTGGGTTGTTGGTGGTTAGCTTGACCCGCAACCGCAGACTTGGATATTGGGCCGGGGAATAATTGGCCAAACTGGTCCCGCTGCTCACATTTTCCAGCAAAATATTGCCTTCCCTATCCAGTACGTCGACGTTTAAGGTGGTCCCAGGCGGGGGAGTGGTCCCGTTGAAGGTCACGGTTTGCCACTCGCCGAAACCGGTTGGCGGCGAAATCGGTACGGAGACGGCACTGCCTTGCAACGGGTAGTGACCGTATTCAAGGCTGACGTCGTACAGAACAGGCGTTGTGTAAGGATCGGTGGTGGCCAAGTCGACCCGATATTGGATATACCGGGCCAGGGGACTGCTGATAGGAGCGGGTGAACTGGTGTAGGCCGTTGACCAATTACTCCAGGTGCCATCGTCGGGGTTGGTGGTGTTGCCCGACCTGGTATAGAGGGTGAGAGTGGTGCTGGGAGGCGTGGTAGCGGTCCAGGCGATATTACCCCACTGAGCAGCGCCATCTGTATCCAGAATGCGAGAAATCAACGTCCCACTCGTGTAGGTAATACCAGTTAGGGCAGTGGTGAAGTAGAGGTTTTGCTCATTATCTCGCTCGTCTGGCCAGGCCAGGTAAACTCGACCGGCAGCGCCCGCAAACAGGGCCGGCGAATCTTGGCGCCCACCAGCGGGGTCGGTATTGACCCGCCGTTCGACCTGCCAGGTATTGCCGCCATCCAGGCTACGTTTGAAAAAGATGTCACCTACGCTATCAAGGTGATCACCACGCCAACTGGCGTAAACCACCCCCCCACTATCAACAGCAATGATCGGATCGGGCGTATTAAAGAGTATTTCATTTGTATTGACCTGGGTGCTGGCGCTCCAACTTTGGCCCCCGTCAAGGCTGCGGGCGAAGTAGAGGTCAGGATCGTTCAAAGGAGACGAATTATGAAAATTGGCCCAGACAACATAGAGCTTTCCATTGTCATAGGCCAGTTGAGGTTTTTGCTGAACGGCAGTATCATTGCCTTCGACGTTAATTCGTACATCTGCTCCCCAACTGCTGCCGTTATCTATGCTGCGGCTGGCAAAAGCTCGCAGGCGATCTGTCCCTCCTTGATTGTCCTTGAATGCCTGCCAGGCGACGTAAACGTCACCGCTCCCATTGGTGGCAATGCCTGGTGCCGGGTAACCAGAGAAGAAATGGTTGTCCGAATCTCCGCTCCCGACCGGGACATTCCCTTGCCAGCTTTGCCCGGCATCGATGCTACGATTGGCGTAGATAAGGGTTTTGCTGGTGGCCCAGGTAACGTGCAACCTTGCGCCAGCGCCAGTAGCCACAGCCGGGTCGCCGACGACAGAAATGGTGTTGCCATTGACCCGCATATTGGGCCCCCAGGATTGGCCGCCATCCATACTGCGGGCAAAATAGATATCTCCCTCTCCCCCTTCCCGCTCGTCGTGCCAGACCAGGTAAACATCGTTGTTCTCGGCCACCAGATACGGATCATTCTGCCTGGCACCAGGTGGATCATCATTGATTTGGATATTGGCACTCCAGGTCTGGCCACCATCGGTACTACGGGCGAAGAAAATATCTCCTTCAGAATCGTTGTTGCGAATGTCCCGCCAGGCCAGGTAAACCAAGTCGCCAACGGCTGCCAGGGCGGGTCGTTTATTGGTTTGGGCAACCTTATCTACATCGTCATTCACCCGCTGCTCAGGAGCAAAGACCACATCGGGTAATAACCGAACCGTGCCAGAAATCGTCGTTACATCCACATTTTGCAACTCGCCCTGAGCGAAATCAGTCTGAGTAGTTTGCTCCCAGACGAAGGGGCGATAGTGGAGGGTGATGTCATCAAGGATGGGAGTCGTTAGCGGATTGGTGGTGCTCAGGATAGCTTGGACTTGGATGTAACCTGCTGAGGGACTGTTAATGGGTTCACCTGAGGTGAGGTAGGCCGGAGACCAATCGCTCCAACTGATATCGGGCTGGGGTGTATCTCCGCTACGAGTGCGGACAGCCAGGTTCGTATTGGCCGGTGTAGTAGCTGTCCACTCAATCGTATCCCAAGTTACTGGCCCGCCTGTGTCGGGGATTGCGTCGTGGACTGCCGAGGTAAAGTTGCCATTCGGTGCAAAAAGATGGGCTGCTGTATTGACAAAATACACTTTTTGAGGCGTACCAGGGTCACAACACATACCGCGTTCATCCCACCAGGCGGCAAAAAATTGACCAACCTGATTGACAGCTACAGATGGAGACAAATGATCAATAGGCTCATTTCCTATGCCGGGTGGAACTTGATCGTCATTTACCAGGATGTCAGTATTCCAACTCTGACCGCCATCCCGGCTATAGTCCATGAAAATGTCGAAATATGGCTTGAAATCTAATGTGATGTTCCGCTTGTCATGCCAGGCGAGATAAATTGTGCCTCGGTTATCGACCGTCAGGCTTGTGCCCCCCCAGACTCTCCAGGGACCTGGATCATCAACACGAACAGCCGCCTCCCATGTCTGTCCTCCGTCGAGACTGCGCGAGATATAGACCCCCCCACTACCTCCTGCGTTAGCCCAGGCCACGTATAGCTCCCCACTGATCGCCCGAGCCACAGTCGGATCCTCCTGGCTCTGGGTTGGCTCAATCGTTACCGGTACATTGGTGGACCACGTTTGACCCCCGTCATTACTGATGGTGAAATAGATGCTTCTGGTGCCGTCTGGACCATAGGCCCAGACAACCAGGACCTTTTGGCCGGTCGGATCCACCACAACGTCGGGAGTGCTGGCAACCAAGCCACTTTCATCATTTAATTTTTGCCTGGCCCTCCAGGACTGGCCGCCATCGTCACTATAAGAAAAATAAATATCCTCATCTGCCACCCAGGCTAGATATAAACCATCCTCATCGTCAATAGCTAGAGACGGTTCATCCTGTACCGATCCTGTCGTGGTTGTTAGAGTCACTGGCGTATTCCAACTCCCGCCGCAACCCGGTCGGGAGGCCAGGTAAATGTTACCGTTTGGGTTGTTCTCCTCATCACGCCAGGCAGCGTAAACTCGCCCCGTCGAGTCAACGACCAGGTCTGGATTGTTCTGAGGGGCTGTACTCCCCCCAAAAGTAAGTGGCTCAATACTTGTCCAACTTTGCCCGGCGTCGGCACTGCATCGGTACAGAATTCTCTCCTCTACCGAATCAACCCAGGCCAGATGAAGTGCCTGATTACCGTCACTAACCAGGGCAGGGAGAGGTGGCAAAAAATTAGTATTATATGACGTATCGCTTACCAACTGGTTGGGATTGAAACTCAACGCCGCTGGGGCCAGTTGCAACGCGCCCGGCACCGCTTCGGCGTCAACCTGGTCAAGCGTACCTGCTTGAAAATCAATCTGGCTATTGATCTCCCAAACCTGGTGGGCATTCCCATTCAACTGTACCGCTCCGTTGTTAACCAGGGTCTGGTTCAGATCCTCCAGCCCCGTGGCATCGTCGAAAGAGTCCGCCCACCGACCAGGGGTGACCATCGGTTCCCTCCCCCTCTCGGCCCCTGCTGAAAGAGGGGGCAGAACCAGCAGTAAAGCCAGCACAACTCGCCACGTGATTGATACAAGCTTTGCCCCGTTCATTGGTGTCCCTCCTATTTCTTGTTCGTCCTTGTTTCTGTCAACCGTCATCTAATTTTTTACAATAATCGGCAAATAAACATCATTCGGCATCACCACCGGTACCCCCATCAGGGCATAAATCCCCAGTCGCCTGGTCGGCACGGACCAGGCATTATCCACCTGGCTCGGCTCACCCCCCTGCCTCAGCCATACTCTGTTGTATGCCTCCCAGTAGTAAATGGCCGTATCGGTGAAAACCCCCATCACCTCGGGATGGTAATGCAGCCGCACCAATCCTTCTTTATCCAACTTGGTCCGCGAGATAGGCGATACCCGAACTGTGTAGGCGCTGCCGATGACCTGCTTGCCTGTAGGCAATGGTCCCGGCACATAGCCGGTAGGTGCCACCGTGGCATACCCATCAACTGAAACACCACCCGGCGGAATGTGCAACTCAAAGTTGCCATCCTCAGAATAGAGATGATTGGTGGTTATTGCTTGGACTTGTTGTAAGTTGTAATTGCTGTTGATTAAAACAGCTTGGCTTCCCGCCACCCCGGTTATCCGCACGACTCCACTGCCCAGCCCTACACCAGCAAAGCTGGCCTGACCGCGATAGATCCCTTCGCCAGGGCTATAGGCTAACGGGGGTGATTGGGAACCGCCACCGCCCTGGCCGGGAATAACTGTTGCATATAAGGTGCCTCCGCCGGCTGTACCGTGGACTTCCAGGGTTAACGTATCTCCATTGGTGTCGGGGATGAGGTTAAGATAAGGGCTAGTTGCACCTGCTTGAGTAGTTGAGTTACCGGAACTGGTCGGATACAAGGTCAACGTATAACTGGTTCTGCTGTTCACAAGGACATTCCCGGCCAGAGCGCCATCAAAGGTGGCTGCTTCGATGGTGTCGTCAGGGACGGCACCATAAACGGCAATACGCCCTTGGGCATTGGTCAACCCCTGGTCAATGGCCATATGGTCAAGGGTTTTGTATAGCGCCACCAAGGCGTTGGGTACTGGCTGGCCCTGCGGACCTAAAACGGTCACTTGCAGGGATGGTCCTCCAGCTACGCCCAAATTATTGGTAATCACTTCCGGGAAGGGTAGCAACTGGGTCGGGAACTCGTCGGGACCGGCCATAACGCTACCTCGTGAACTGGGCGTGTTGAGCCTCCAATCCGGCCCACCGTAGTGGCTCAACACCGTTTCCCAGTCAGATTGACTGTTGTTGAGGCGGTACTGTTCGGTACTGGTGCAGTTCTGGTCCCAGTTGTAGGTTTTGTCGGTCAACTCACTGGCTTTGTACTGGTAAAACATCATACTGGCGTTACCCGGTTCTTCGGGGTTGGGGTCCGGGCTCACGCCTGGCGGTGGCGGCCCAACTTCCTCGCGGGTACAAACGGCATCGATTTCACGACTGAAACCATTGGCATCAAGTAGGCGGAAGAAATACTCGTCGTACAGGTAGAGAGCATAGTGGCCAAACTCGTGGATCAGGGTGCGGTAGCCGGGGGGCTCGTTCCAGTGGCCGTTATTGCCGGAGCCGCCATCCCAGAAGCGTCCCACCCGAATGGTGTGGGCTTCGTCGTTAGAGGTCAGGCCGCCGATAAAGGCGTAGGGCCGGACGGTGTTCTTGGTGGAAAACTGGAAATCGGCGTCGGCCCAATACTGGGCCCGGTCGTAGATGCTGACCTGGCCCAGGGCCATCTGGCCGTCGGTCACGTCGTAGAGGTATTTAGAGGCTTGGCGAAAAGCGTCTTCGAGCATAGCCAGGTAGTCGTCGGTGGCGTCCCATTCGACGGAGACGACGAGGTTGAATAGCACCAGTGTATTAGAGGGGCTGATCGTCAAAGTGTGGCGTTGGTCGCTATCCGGTACAGTATAAGACAGGACCTCTCCCGAGCCAATGACCGGTATACTGGTCCGATAGACCCGGTAGGCAAAGTTACCACTGCCGTCGTCGTGGGCAGCCCGGTCAGTTGGTTGCTCGTAGAGGTGTTGGAGCGCGGCCAGGGTATCTCTGGCCTGGAGTTGGTTGAAAATGAAGACCCCCTCATTATCGGTTATCCCGGCGAATTGACCGTTGCGGTAGACTCGCGCTCCTGGCACCGGTAGTCCGTTTTCATCCTCTACCCGGACGGAGTTGGGAGGATCAGGGTCGGTCGAATATTTAATCTGCAGCCAATCAATGACCGGGGTCTCAATTTGACCGGGACGGGCCTCCAGGCTGACTAGCCAACGCAAGTTATTGCCTGGCGTATCAAAAATGTGCGAGTTGCCGGGTGTGACTTTCTCCCAGGGTTGGCCGCCTTTGTTCGACAGGTAGTAAGTGACCGTGCTGCCGGCGGGCAGGGTCTGACTAACGGTCAGCGTTGCCCAGAGAATGTTTCCTGAGGTGACATCCATCTCTAGCGAACGGGCTTCGGCCTCGGCCAGGTACAATTGTTCGGGGTTGACCTGAACGTCTCCCCCCCAGGCTTTGTCACCATTTGAAGGCAGAAGCTTCTGAGCATAGATGTCCGAGCTGCCCCGCCGGCGATCTCCCCAGACGATATAGGCATTGCCATTAGCATCGACGCCAATACTGGGGTCGCCGTGGTATGTCGAACCATCATCGCTGTTCACCCGAATATCGTTGGTATCCCAATGTTCATGACCATCGTTGGGATCCAGTCTTTGAGCCAGAATATCCCATCTATCACTATCACGGTTGAATGTTCGCCAGGTGATGTAAACGTAGCTGTTGCCATTGTTGGCCCTGGCAGCAATGATGGGTCGCTCTCCAGTGCCAATCTGTACCCCGTTCCCCCACTGCGGATAACCATCGTTGTCAAGTTTTTGGGCGTAGATTCCACCGTATCGCCAGGCGATGTAAACGTAACCACCGGCCACCGTCACGGTTGGTTCCCATTGATTGCCCGTAGCACCACTGACTGGCATATCCTCAGACCACAGACGATTCCCATTCCGATCAAGTTTTTGAGCGTAGATTTTGCCGCCAGGGTCACGATAGTCCGACCACACCACAAATAGACTATTGTGCTGGTCATCAAAAGCGATGGCCGGATATTGCTGAGTGTTGGAGATCACCTCGTCCCGATGAACCATTTTGCCATCGCCCCACAGCTTAGAGCCGTCGGTAGGGTCAAGCTTTTGGATGAAGATGTCAGCATAGGTCGAGTCGCGCCGGTAGTCTCTCCAAACGATATAGACGTAACCATCTGGGTCAATGGCAGCAGTTGCTTGAGGAGAACGATAGCTACTTGACGAACTGACTGGTATATCATTTAGCCAGAGCGGAGTACCATTTGAACTGAGCATTTGGGCGTAAACGTATTCATCATCACCTTCCCAAACAACGGCAGCGATCCCACTTGAGTTGAGGGCCATAGAGGTAATAGACTCTGGCCACGGGAAACTCCACAGGGACACGTTGGTCTCTGTATTATTCACTGCTGAATTAGGCGGCCACAGGGGGACGCCGTCGGTGGTCAACTGCTGCGCGTAGATACTTAGAGAGTCAAGATCATTACGCCCATCCCACCAGACGACCCGGCTATTGCCGGGGCCATCTACAGCGATAGCCGGTGCATTGGTAACGGTCCCAACGTCGCTGTTCGCCCGCCGGTCTTGGGGCCACAATCTGGTCCCGTTGGCGTTGAGCTTTTGCATATAAATATCCTCTACTCTGCTGCCAGTACGCGTGTCCTCCCAGGCAAGGTGGATGTTACCGCCCGTATCTACGGCGATTGTAGGGGAATGCTCATAGGCTGAACTGAAGGTGACTTGCACCCGGTCTCCCCACAGAAGATTGCAGTCCGGGTCGAGTTTCGTAACGTAGATGTTAGAGTTTCCATAGGGGGGATTAGAGAGCCATGACCAGGTGACGAAGGCATTGCCATCGCCGCTTAGAGCGATAGCAGGAGAACTAACGTAAATAGTTGTGTCCATCTGTTTGTCTTCCGGGCATAGTCTTTGCGGGATGGCATTAATCCGTTGAGCGTAAATCCCAATGGCCAAACCAGTAGAAGTAGAAAATTCTCTCCAGGCGACGTAGCTGTTGCCGTCAGCGTCTGTAGCAATGATCGGATAACCCTGGCTAATGTCGGGGAGATCGTCAGGACTGATTGGGAAGTCATTAGACCACTGCTGGACGCCGGTGGAATCAAGCCTCTGGGCATAGATATCGGCTTGGCCATTACGGGTGTCGGACCAGACAGCGTAGATGTCTCCGCTCTGATCGATCCCGACATCTGGTGAGGTCTGGTCAGCGGAGCTAATGTCAGTATCCACGCGCAGGTCGTTTATCCAGTTACCCTCTCGTCGAGGAAAGCCATCGGTTTTCAAGCGTTGAGCGTAGATATCCCAATTTCCATTACGTCTATCCTGCCATACCACCACGATGTCCCCATTCGTGGGATCCAGGGCCACGGCCGGATTCTCCGGGCGATCCGAATAGGTGTCGTGATCGACACGTCTGTTTTCGGGCGTGTCCTCATTTGATCGCCATACCTTGTAGCCATTTGGGTCAAGCTTTTGGGCGTAGATACGCCGAGGGGCATTAGTCGCCCCATCCTCCCAGACAACGACCAGATTGCCATCACTGTCCAGGACGGTCACCAGATTATCTGAAAGGTAGAACTGGTTTTCTGCATCTAAACTGCTACCACTGTTGACTCGGACATCAGCCGGCCACAGTCGGTACCCGTCCGGGTCGAATTTTTGGGCGTAAATGTCCAGGGCATAATAACCGTCGGTGTTACGGTAGTCTTGCCAGACGACGTAGGTATGACCGGCTGTGTCCACGGCCATAGCCGGGGATGCCTGCGCAGATGCGTTAGCCAGGCGAGGTAATTGCAAAACGCCGTCGCGGATGTTCCAATCGGCTGTGGTCTGGTTCGGATCCTGGTAAGTGTATGTCGTGAAATGCTCGGTGGTGGTGAAAATGAGGGTATCAGTCATTGCCCTGCTGGTTTGTTTTAACTTGTCCGGTTTAGAGAGAAACGTGGATGTCAGGTTGACGTTTTGTCCAGTACCGAAGCGCTGTTCGTCATTGAAGGAGGAGGTGTCGGCATAAGCAGAGGCATACCACAGCCAAAGGATGGCCAGTAGGGCCAGGAGAATAGCCAGTTTGTTCATGTTTTGGTGCCTCATCAAATATCTCCATTGATGTGGCCTATTTACGGTTATCTGCCACCAATACTCATATCTTACCCCGTTTGATCGGCGCTTACTTGAGCCCTGGCTGAGTTTTGGCTGAGAAATAAATACGGGTGGGACTATTCCGTCTCTGGTCCGGCTTTCGCGGCGATCTGGCGGATGGGGGGGGGGACACCGGGCTGGATCAGGCCCGCTACCGTGGTTCTGGAGATATCTGGGGCCATCCCGGCCAGGTTATCCAGCCAGCGCTTGACCTTGTTAGCATTGGCCTGCTCCCCTTTGACCACTTCCTGCTGGATCTTTGTCACAAGCTCGATCAATTCCTCTTTGTCTACATCCGGGTCTTCGGGCCGGGCTTCAATCTGCCGGTAAGCCGCCTCAAACAGCCGGGCCACCTCGTCCCCCCCTATACCCTGGCTCACCGTCACCCTGGGCTGACGACCGATGGCCACCCCGTGGCCAAAGATGTGGCCAACGTTGATCTGGTCCCCCTCTATTTTTTCACCCTGAACCACATCACCCCCTGCTACCACACCCTGGGCTGTCTGGGGTCTTGTCGCCGGTCGGAACTGTTCGGACGGGACGTCGGCCCCCGAAACGTCAATAGCTGGAGTCGAGGCTTCAGCCGGTCCAAACACGGCCTCCCCATGCCGTGTTATCGGGGGCCTTACCACCGTCACCGCCTCCGGCGGCGGCTGGATCAGGAGTTGAGTGGTCGCCGCCGCCCCCCAGAAAGCCACCTGCTTGGGCAGCGGCGCTATGGCCCATCTATCCAGGTTTTTGAATTTCAAGGCCCCCAGCAGATACAGAGTCAGCCCCTGGTAATACTCGGTCCAGTCATCCGGGTTGAACAGGCAGTTACGGGCCATTTTGCGAATGGCTGCCAGCATCACCAAAGGCTTCTCCAGGGCCGGAGGGAACTGCTCAAACATAGCCACCGAGTTGGGCTGAAACCTGGCCAGGTGCAACTGCTGGTAGATGGTCTGGATGGCCACCGCAGGCAGGTTGGCTTCGGCCAGAGCAGCGGAGATGAGCTTGGTTACCACCTCCGTCTCCAGGCGCAGCAAGTCGCGCAGGCAGTGCCCCTGGCGGACGGTAGCAAAATCGATCAGGTTGATGTGACGCGTCTTCGGGTCGATCAGGATATTTTCCAGGTTCAGGTCACCGTGGATGGTAGAGATGTTCACCGTCAGGAAGGCATGTAACATGTCCTGATAGGCCAGCAAGGGATTAGGCAGAGTAGGCACAGAGGAGTGAGCATCCTCAGATGCGAACGGATGAGCCGGCAGACCGGGAGAGGGGGAAACAGGCAGGGGCTCGGAGCCTCTCCCCCCTTTGGGGGGCCGGGGGGGCGAAACAGGCAGGTGCTCGGCAGACAGGTCGACGGTTTCGCCCAGAGCCTGGCTGGCCTGGCCGACCAGTAAGTCGTGGCGGGTAACGGTGACCAGGCCGGTCAGGTAATCGATGATCTGGCCGACCCGGTAGCGGTCAAGATTGTTTACCTCGACCAGCCGCAGGCGGTACGCGGCGGGCGGCAGGTTCGGTCGGGTCGGAGACAGGTTAAGCGTGACCTGTCCCCGGTCCGGGTCGATCTCGGTCACCACAAATCCCTCCAGGCGTACGGTGTCCCCTTTGGCCAACGGAGGCGGCAGTTGCTCTGGTGTGACGCGGTGGACGTTCACCCCGGTCGGAGCATCCGCCGGCCGGACGAGCAAGTTAATAGGCAGCACAGAATCGTAATCGGTTTGCATCTGAAAGGCCCGGTCCAGGTGGCGCTCCAGCCACCAATGGACGCCAATCGTCTGGTACAGGCGTTCGGTCAGCACCCACCATAAATCCTCGACCTTGGCCTGTTGGCAGAAGCTATACAAGCTCTGCACCTCGAAAGCGCCGCCACCGACCAGGCCGTAGCGCAGACCATCCCACAAGCTACCCGGTGGCAGGCTTGGGCTGGCCTCGAGGCGAGCCACCCCTGGCAGGATATGCGCCACCCAGGTTTGATAAGCCTGCCACTCCTGGCGAATCAGCTCGATGGGAGCAATTTTGACCACCGCGGGTAAGTGAGCCTGGTCTCCGGTTTCAATCGGACGGACCCGAAAAACGCGCCCGCCACCCAGCCCCTGACTAAATTCCGCTTCGATGGCAATGCGGCTAAATTCGTTGAACATAGAGCGCAGGATCGTTTCTATTTCCGGTGTCAGGTTAATCTCTGGGGCCTTCTGGATCGTCGGCCCGGTCGGTGAGCCGGTCGAAGGCCGGGTGCTTAAAGACGCCCTTGCCATGCCGGTTTGACCGTCCGGCCGGTCCGCCAGGCACCGGTCCAGGTCGGCCAGTAACTCCTCGCCGGTCGGGTACCGTTGCTCCCGGTTCTTGACAATCGCTCGTTCGATCAGGTGAATGACCGCTGGGGGGGCTTTACCTGTCAACCGTGATAAATCCACAGGAGCGTCCGATATGGTCGCAAACAGCGTAGAAATTGCCGATCCTCTGTCCAGCGGATTGTATCCGGTAATCGCCTCAAAAAGCATAACGCCCAGGGCAAAAATATCAGTCCGGCCGTCGACCACTTCTCCCCGCGCCTGTTCGGGCGACATATAATTCGGCGTGCCAAACACGCTGCCGGTATGGGTTACCTGCTGCCAATCCTGCTGGCGAGCCAGGCCAAAGTCAACCAGCTTCAGCGAGCTTCTTCCTTCCCTGTCAGGCAGGGAAAGAGTCTCAGCCTCGCCAAACATCACATTGGCCGGTTTGACATCACGGTGGATTACTCCGACTCGGTGGGCATAAGCCAGGGCCTGACCCAGTGGCCGGAGCAAGGTTAGCCCCTCCGACCAGGATAGGCGTTTTTGCTTCAAACGCTCCTTCAAGCTACCGCCCCTCAGTAATTCCATCACCACGTAAGGCGGGTCATGTTTCAGGTTGACATCGTAAATGGTGACAATGTGGGGATGATTGAGACGGGCTACGGCTTGCGCCTCACGTCGAAAACGTTGTCGCCACTCCTCGTTAATGCTGACCTGATCGGCCGGAGTAATGAGCTTAAGGGCCACCTCCCGGTTCAGATCGGGATCGTGAGCGCGATACACCTGACCCATCCGGCCCTGCCCCAGCAATTCTAAGATAGTGTAGCGACCTATTTGGTCGGGAAGCATCCCACTCTCCTCTCCATCTTACCCATATGCGTCAACCTAACGCCTTTCGAGTCACAAACTATCATCGAGTGGCTAGCTTTGGCCCCCCTAGCCCCCCAAAGGGGAGAATTTTGGGTCATTTCTCCCCCCTTTGGGGGGCTGGGGGGGCTTTTAAGGCGCAACATTTCCCTTAAGTTGACGCATATGCCCATCTTACCCATGCGGCATACCTTCCGGGAAGAAACGGTAGCCGAGGCTGCGCACGGTCTGGATATAGCGCGGGGAAGTTTCTCCTCTTTCAAGCACACCCCGTAATTGACTGACCGCTTTTTGCAGCCGCACATCGTTTATGCCCTTATCCGAGGCCACAATTTCCTCATCCGACCACAGGGCAAAGGCAATGTCATCTTTGCTTAAAATTTTACGCGGATTATTCAAAAAGAAGAGGAGCAATTTGCGATCCTGGGGGGTCAATTCTGCTTCCAGGTTAATGTTCCCCTTCAAAATCACATCGTCCGTTTCTCTGTGCCAGATTTTACCACTACTGGTCAGCCCCACCTGGTTCACGTATGTCGCTAGCAGCGGGCTAAAAACCTGTAAGCGATTTTCCTCCGGATTCAGGAAACATATTTGCTTTTCCTGGAGACTGGCCAAAACATCGGCCTGGTCCTGTAAGATGTCTCTATAGCTTCTCCGTAACCTGGCAGAAAAATCTTGTCCCTGCAAACTCTGCAATTCGGCCAGGGCCAGTTGTTCCTCGCCCGTTAACCCTTGCCATACCTCTCGCAGTCGAGCTTGTAAGCTTGCTTGGACCAGCAGCGCCTCGATCCACGTTTCAGTTTTTGGCACAGGCGAAACCCTGGCCAACCACAAGCTGGCTGCCCGCAGCAAAGCCGGGTACCCACCGGTCAGCTCGATGAGCCGCTTAATCTGCGGTTCATCAAATGATTTACCCGTGGCCTCCTCGACCTGGTCGACGACCCAACGAGCGTCCTCTCTGGCCATAGGCCCCACCCAACACCGGTGCGTATCCATAATCTCGTAAAGTTCACCCAGTTCAGCCGGGTCACGCACATAAGCCAACTCGTGCCGCAGACCGATCAGGTAAGACAGGCTGGCCTTGAAACTATCGCGCAGGCCGCGTAGATTGTCCAAAACTTGCCTCGTGGCTACCCGGCAAAACGGGTCGAAGGGATCAAAGACCAGCACCAGGCGCACCCGCCTTTCCTTAAGCAAAAAGAGCGCCTCTCTCAGGGCGCTCTGGGATAAAAAAGGATCTGTCTTCTCTTCAACTTTCCGGTAGAGGCTCTCAATCGTCGGGGGCAGGGATTCCTCAACGGCCGCCAGTTGAACCTGAGCCTCGTATAGTGAGCGCAGGATAACCCGGTAAAAGGTGGCCAGGCCAGGGCCAGGTAGATTATTCAGATCAACCTGAACCAAAGCCGGCTTGAGAAAGCTATCTTTTAAGTATCGACCTATTACCTCAGGCCGGTGGCATACAAAACCCAGCAAATTCGATTTGCCCGCCCCGGCCAGCCCAACAATTGAGCCGCTCTCCCCGGCCCGAATCCAGTCCGCCAGAATGGCTATCTCTCTGGCCCGGTAACTGGCCGGATATGCCTCCCAGGCCCGTTTTGAAACCATCACCACCTCTCTTTCCTGGTTTCACTACCCGACACGAAGAGAGAAACCAGGTTTTTTGTCGTCTGAACCAAGCTAATCGTTGCCTTTTGAGTATTCTGGAGCACCAAAAATGCCTTAGCAAGCGAAAAACCTGGTTTCTGATTTCCAATGTCGGGTTGAAATGTCGGGTAGCGAAGTTTCAAGTATACCCTATTGTAATATTTTTTCCGGGGCATAGCAAGTAAAAAAAGCTGGTTCTTCAGGAATTTCCGTGGAATCGCTCAGAGGGGATCGACAGATCCCCGACATATCATGGCATAGCCATTTTCTGCCACAAGATGTAGGCCCGGATTTGTCAATCCGGGCCGAGCGCCACGGAAAATCCTAAAGAGCCAAAAAGCTCAACCATTGCTCAACCTTAACTCAGCTTTAGCTCAAGTATCTGCCAGGTTTCTCTGATATACTGGGGGCATCTTCACTGGAATCATTGGGCGATAATGATTGACAAGCTTCTCGAACGACTTCCAACCTCATTCCCCCTTTTGGGGGGCCAGGGGGGGGCAATACGATAATGATTGACAAGCTTCTCGAACGACTCCCAACGCTGGCCTCATACCTGGTAGATGAGAGTTGGCAGGATATAAATGACCCCCGCGAACATGAGCCCGACTGGCATCAGTGGGGGGTGCTCGAACATACCAGACGGGTCCAGGCGACCATGGCCACCGAAGTGCCCATTTTCTGCCTGGCCTGGGGGTTGCCCTTTATCCAGGAGTTAAAGGCCGAGTTTATCCGGCACGAGCCCAAATGGACCCTGCTCTTAATCGCCTGTGTGGTGCATGATCTGGGCAAATGGGCCGGTCGAAGAGTAAATGCCACCGGGTCTTACAGTTTCAAAGGACACGAAGCCGTTTCTGAACAGCTTATTCGTCATGATCCTCACGTCCGCCAGTTTCTGCTGGCTGCCCGGTTATCGACCGAGCAGATTGATTACATAGCCACAGTGGCCGGTTTACACTACGAACTAGGTAAGCTCAGGCAGATTGGCTGCCAACAGGGTAATTTTGACCCGGTTTTCCTGGAGTCGGCTCGATTTCAAACCGAATGTGAGACCATCTTCCACCGGCACCGAGATTATGTCCGGGAAATCGGCTTGATTTTTCTGGCCGACTCCCTGGCCAAAGTCGAATTCCGGCCAGGCCTCGAGTCTCTGTCGGAAATTGAGGCCAAAATCTTGGCCCAGGGGCTTTCTCCAAAGCTAATAAAGGCCGTACACCAGGTGCCGCTCAATATCGCCATGTGTCGAAAATATATGCTTTGGCTTTTGAAAAAAACTATTTCAGGAGATGTCCAAACAAGAAGGAGGTGTTCTTATGACTGTCGCCACTCAACGTTTTCTCGCCCCTGCTTTGTCATCATCGAATGATAAGCAAAATGGAAAAGCAGCCCCAAAGCCACTGCCTACGTCCCCTATCGCCTCTGCCTTGACCCCCTGCCAACAAATGCTGGCAGAACCCCGTACCATTGAAGAAACCGGTTTACCTCAAGATTTTCTTGGCCTGCTTACCCTCAAATTGCTCTACACTAAGGGGATGCTGGCCGGTCGGCAAATCGCTACCGCGTTGTGTCTGCACTTCAGTGGTGTTGTCGAACCTGTTCTGAATGACCTCAAACAACGCAACCTGGTGGAGGTTAAAGGCGGTAGCCATCTTAATCCCGCCAGTTATCAATATGCCCTGACCGAACGGGGTATCCAGCACGCGGGCGAGGCCCTGGAGCGAAACCGCTATGTTGGTCCCTGCCCGGTCACTCTAGAGCAATACGTTGACGTTATCAAAACTCAGGCCGGCCAACGGCCCCTGGTCAGTGAAACTGAAGTCACCCGTGCCGTTCAGGAGCTGGTGCTTTCACCCGATACCATCGAGGGTATCGGTCCGGCCGTCAACTCCTTTAAGTCGCTGTTTCTTTATGGTCCGCCTGGCAACGGTAAATCCAGCATTGCTAAAATCATCGGTCGTCATCTTCTCGGCGGTCAGGTCATGATCCCTCATGCCATTTTCACCGAAGGGGAGCTTATTAAAATCTATGACGCTGCCACCCACAAAGCTCTGGCTGAGCCGGGGGGAGAGAATTCGACTCAGGTTACGTCAAGCGTGGACAGGCGCTGGGTGCGTTGCCAGCCGCCGGTGGTTACTGTCGGCGGCGAATTGACCTTGCACGACCTGGACCTGGCTTATAATGACACGGCTCGTTACTACAAAGCCCCTCTCCAGCTTAAAGCCAACGGGGGAATGTTTCTCATCGACGACTTTGGGCGGCAGCAGATGCAGCCGAAGGACCTCCTCAACCGCTGGATCGTTCCGTTAGAGGAGCGAATCGACTACCTGACCTTCCATACCGGCCAAAAGATAGCGATCCCTTTTGAAACACTTATTGTCTTTTCGACCAATCTCGACCCTGAAAAACTGATGGATGAAGCTTTTCTGCGGCGCATCCGCCACAAGTTGGGAATTGATTATCCTACCGGGGAGCAATACTACCAGATTTTTCGACAAGCTTGCCGGCAGCGCAACATCACCTTTGATCAAGACGCTTTTCTCCATTTGATCCGGCGTTATTATCTGGCCTCTAACCGTCCATTTCGAGCTTGCCATCCCCGTGACTTATTGGATCAGTTAACCGATTTTGCAATCTATCGGCGTGAACCGGTGCAAATGACCATAGCATTGATGGAGAAAGCGGCTCGTTCTTACTTTGCCCGGCTGTTTTAGGCTGACCTGTATCGGGTAAATGATAACCCCCATGGTAGTGAGACTTTAGTCGTTATTATTGATAATTTCTTTTGGAGGTAATGATGTGGCTTGAAACGGTAGACGTACCGGCAGTGAATATTTCTTATCTGAACGCTCTTAACCAGGAGCAAGTCTCACCGGCCTGGCCCAATAACAGTCATATCGAGCGGGCCAAAGTTAGGCGCCTGACCCGCGAGGTAAAAGAAGTCACGACCTTGTATAACATTGGGGTCGCAGTTGGGTCCAGTCTAAGTCTTGAAGAAGTAATCTGGACGCTCTATAAAGAGAGTGGTCGGTTGATGGATACCTCGAACTTTGCTATAGCCCTTTACGATGATCACACCGACACCTTAAATTTTACCCTGGTTTTCGACCGGGGTGAACGAATAAAACCTTTCTCGGTTAAACGCTCAAATGCTCAAGGTTTGACCGGCCATATTCTCACCAGCCAGGCGCCCCTACTCGTAGGAGATATGCTTGAAAACAACCCTATTGAAACCGGCAGCTTTCGTTCTAAGGAACAAATCCACCGGGTAGCCAGGCCGGTTCGCTCCTGGCTGGGGGTGCCGATTCTCAATCCGGTGCTAACCAACGAAAATGCGCCAGGCGTTATTGTGACCTGGAGCTACGAGCCAAACGCTTTCACCGACCACGACCTATGGCTTCTCTCGGCCATTGGCACCCAGGCCGCGATGGCCATCCGCAATGCCCACCTGTTCGAGGCTTGTCAGCGACGGGCCATGGAGGTGGCCGCTATTAACGAGGTGGCCCGTACGCTTTCTTCTACGCTGCACCTTGATCAAGTACTCAGCCGTATTATGAAGCAAGTAGAAGCACTGTTAGAGGTGGAAGCAGGATCACTGTTTTTAACCGATCCGCCAACGGGTGACCTCGTTTTTCAAATCGCCCTGGACAATAAAACAGGTCAGGCCAGGCCGTTTCGGCTGCCCAAAGGACAGGGGCTGGCCGGTGAAGTGGCCCTGACCGGCAGACCTCTCATGGCCACCAACGTGGACCGGCATACGCGCAACGTCCTGGGCGTGCCACTGGTTTTACACGACCAAATTATCGGCGTTTTAGAAGTAATGAATAAGAAAGAGGGGCCCTTTACCCGGAACGATTTAGAGCTACTTACCTCGATTGCCTCCTTCGCCACCATTGCCATTGAAAATGCTCGTCTGCATGAAAGTGTGCTGGCCGAACGGGACCGGGTGATTGAGGCCGAAGAGCAGGTGCGTAGGAAGTTGGCCCGTGACTTACACGATGGTCCCACCCAACTGGTCAGCGGCATGATGATGCACCTGGAATTTTGCCAAAAAGCTCTGGAGACGGATCCATCTTTGCTGGCGGAAGAACTCCCCCGCATGAAAGATCTGGCTGCTCAAGCTGTTCACCAAATGCGTACCACCCTCTTTGAGTTGCGGCCTCTTGTGTTAGAAACCCAGGGCCTGGCCCCTGCCCTGCAAGCTTTCCTGGAACGTCGCCAAAAAGAGGTGCAAACAACCAAATTGACCCTGAACTTAAAGAGTTCCCAACCGGATGGCCAGATTTCCCGGCAAGAAGCAGAAGTTGAGGCCGCCATTTTCGCCATTGTGCAAGAAGCGGTCAACAATGCCCTGAAACATACCCGGGCCAACAACATTATGGTCCACCTTAAAGAAACGCCCACGGCGATTTACGCCATTGTCATTGATGACGGTCAAGGGTTCGACCTGGATCAGGTTATGCACCGTTACCAGCAGCGGGGCAGCCTGGGGCTGGTCAACATTCGGGAGCGAACCGAGTTAATCGGCGGCGAACTGACCCTAAAGTCCGGGCCGGGCCGGGGAACCCATATCGCCATTTATGTACCCAAGACAAAGGCAGAGCGCACCAAAAAACGCCAGACAACCGGGCGCCTCTCCGGCCCGTGGCCAAGCTCGGCCTAAATCCTTCGCCGGTTTCTCGCTCGCCAGGGACATAAGACAATCAAAAAAGAGCCACAACAGCGCAGCAAGCTGCGCCATTGTAGCTTTTTTTTAATCATATTGTTAAATTTGTCAGCCAAGCAGTCGCCGTACAGTAACTTCCCTTCGTCATGCTCCAGCAGCGGAACCAGTATTTGCCCGGTAATTGTCTCCCACTCGTCGGGTCCGCTGAGATTGAAAAGCGGACCGTAGTTCTTAATCCAGTCCTTGTGTTCTTGCTGTCGCCCCGGTGTTTCAGTGATTCACTTCTTCTCTTCATCCTTCATCATTAAAAAGACTCTTCATTCGGCTATATGTAAGTTGATTGTCATAAGAAAATAGCTGTGCTAGAATGGAACATATGGGAAAGTCTAAGCAATTAAACCAACGAGGTAACAACCCCTGACTGTCTTGTCATCACATCAGAAGAGGGGGGTCATCCGTCACTGCCTTTGACCAGATGTTGTTTCCTTGATTCTGAGGGCTTAAGCTCCTGAAATCAAGGGGTGTCTCACAAATTCAGGGGGTCAAGCCCCTGAAATCAGGGGGTAACTTTACTGTGGTCAAGCACAATGCTAGGTCCCGTGATAGTTAGACAGTCAGGGGCTCAAATCCCTACATCTAGTGGCTGAGTAGTTACCGCTCAAATTTTTCATCAGGATTGGTTTGATGGCAAATCTGGCAAGCAAAAACTGCAAAAGTATAGTAAGTAGTAATATTTAGGGGACCTTACTATGGCCGACTCAACCCACAAAGTACGCACCCCTTTATTCCCTCTGTATTCTGAGGTGCGCCAACTACTCACCATTCTGGATGGTGTGCCGAAAAAGAGTGTCACCCAAATGATCAACGCCATTCGAGACCAGACCGGTACCCCCCAAAATCCGGTCGATTGGTCCGACCCGGACACCTGGATTTCGGAACGTCTGACTGGGGAAGATGCCAATCTAGCCCGTAAAATCTGGGCAGGCAGCAATGGCACGGTCAACCCGCGCCACATTTACGGGGCATATCTATTTATCAACAACTACAATCTTCTGATACCGGATCACCAGGGCATCTACCGGCTGGAAGAACGCGGCCAAGCCTTTCTCAAGGAAGATGCCAATATTCTCAAAGAGCTGGACGATGTCGAAGGTTTGCGTCAATTACTCGGTATCCTGGCTACCAAAACTCAGGCCAAACGCAGCGACTTGCTGCCCGAATGGGGCACGTTCTTGCGAGAACACTCCAAATTTGGCACACCATCAACCATAAAAGACACCCTGCGTCGTCGCATTGCCAACCTGGTCGAGCGGGGGTTCGTCAATCGAGAGGGCAATATCTACACTATTACCCAACCCGGCATCAACTACGCCACCCCCCTCTCCAAAACCGCCGATGACCCCGGCCGCAATGTCCTGAAGACCGTCAACGCTTACAACCAAAAACAGCGCAAGGCCCTGCACCAGCAGTTATCGGAGATGCATCCCTACCAGTTTGAACACCTGGTCCGTGATTTGCTGGAAGCAATGGGCTATGAAGATGTTATCGTCACTAAAGAAGCAGGTGATAAAGGGGTTGATGTCGTGGGCACGGTTCAATTTGGTATTACCACCATCACCGAAGTAGTGCAGGTTAAACGGCACAAGGGGAATATTGGGCGACCCGTACTGGATCAGCTACGGGGATCGCTGCCTTACCACAAAGCCATTCGTGGCACGTTGATTACTCTGGGCAACTTCAGCAAAGGCTGCAAGGAAGCCGCCCTCTTTCCCGGCGCGGCGCCGATTACCCTTATCAATGGGGAGAAGTTGTTGGATATGTTGATTGAGCATGAGATTGGCATTCGCAAACGGCCGGTTCAGTTGTATGAGTTGGATGAGGATTTTTTTAAGGCCGATGAGAAATCGGAGGTAGTGGCGTGATAATTAGCGAAGGAACTAACGAATAATGGCCAAGAGAAAACTATCACAAGACCAAAAAAGAAGGCTCAAAAAGAGGAAAAAACGACGTTCGCTCCACCAGGTTGCCTCTCGTTCGCGTACTAAAATGCTCGGACGGTTAAAAGATACGGGGCTGGAGCAGTACCAGGTGGCCCAGACTCCGGTCGGGGATACCAAAATGTCAGAAGTTATGTGGGAGTTTCTGGAACCATATCTGGAAGACGCGCCCACCTTGGAGATGCTGCACAAACTGGTCAGTGTAGCCCTGGTCGCCTGGAATGTGGCTATATTGCCAGCCACCGAATCCCCGGAAGAATATCTAAATGAATCTATGCAGGTCATCCCACCGAACCTGCGGGCTGATTTCAAAGCTATTGTTCAGGAGATGGTTGAGCGCAAACAGAAATATTTTGCCCAATACACTCGCCCTATTTTGGATTATGAACTGGTCGATACCGGAGAGGGCTATCATCTCTCGGTTGTCTCGTTGGTTGATCCGAAGGAGATAGAGGAGTGATTCAGCAATGAAAAAGTGTGGCATACCTGGCAAGTGCGAAGTCGTTATGAATGGAAAGTGGACTTGACCCGGTTTGAAGAACAGGAAATAAAAGTAATGGCTAAAAGATAGGAGCGTTGCATGGTCTGGGCCTTGATTTGGATCGGGGTGTGCTTGGCCATTACCCCGTTGTTTATCTGGCTGCTGTGGCAGCGTGGGCTGAAACCGGCGGCAGCGGTGGTGGGGTTGTTTCTGGTAACCGGACTTGTGGCGGTGGTCTACACCGTCATCAACTTTGGAGCGGCCTTTGGACCGGGTATTCTGTTCTTTTGTTTTGGACCGTTGGGGGGCATCATTGTTTCGACTTGATGGAATGTTCGCCGGAGAAGGTAACCCTGCTGGTGCTGGGGTCGGTTGATGGCAGTTCTATTCAACGTTACAACTTTGCCACCGGGCAGTGGTCCAGTATCAGTTTTCTGGATGGGGCATGCAGTTTCTTGAAATAGGCCAGGGCAGGATTAGCAGTGAATGTGTCGCGCAAAATCCTGCACCCCGCAAGCTAAAACGATACATTCGCCGGGTCTTGAGAAGCAAACAAAGATAAAAATCTGTGTAATCTGTGATGAAAATCGCTATGAACAACCCTTTAAAACCGGTTCGGCAATGATATTTCTTGCCAGGACCAATCTGTATCCTGACGGGTTCCCCGCAACAGCGGACCGCTATATGTTGTTTTGTCATAAAGTGTTATGTATAGTTCTGATCCTGCTCCTATGGCCAGGGCAAAGGGAAATTTCTGTCGGCCAAAGTCGTAGCTCACCTCCCAGGTCACTGTCGTTTGATCGAGCGCCTCAACATTGAGATTGTGGTAAAGTTTGCCATCAATGTCGCCGGTGTAAAGAATGCGTTGCTCATTATCCCAGGCCAAGCCGATAGGGGTTAGGCCGGTCGGTACAAGCCAGGGTGGACTGGGCAGTTTGGTCCAGGTTCCGTCACGGGTACCACGATACAGGGCGGCCCCGCCTCGCTTCCCCTGGGTAATAACCAAGAGCATATTGCCATCGTGAGGGTTAATAAAAATAGGGCTAACCACCTGGTAGCCACTGATCCCGATACGAGCCGGCAGCCAGGTCTGGCCACCGTCTCCACTTTTCATAATAAGCTGCTCATTGCTACCGCCCAACCAGAGATGAGCAGCATTTTCATACGAAACAGTGATCGCCGTGCCGGTGATGCCATTTATAAACTCAAAATTATCGCCGTAATCCGGGGAACGATACAACCCCTGTCGGGTCAGCAGGTAAAGGGGGTGGGGTGGATTATAATCGACACCCACGGCCCGGGGCTGGGTCTCCTTCTGACCGGTATACAAGAGGAGCCAATGACGACCACCATCGCTGGAGCGCAAAAGCCGGCCATCATCAAGGAGGGCGATGAGCATTTCCGGGCTGGTGGGCACGACCACCAGTTGTCGCACATAGGTCGTCAGGGCAGGCGTGGGGATCATCGGGGTGGGTGATACAGCCGGCCGGGTTGGGCTGGCGGGGACAGGGGTGACCGTTACGGTCGGAGCAGGCGTGGCGGTGGCGGTAGGCGAGATAGCGGTGGGGGTATGCGTAGCAGTTGGCCGGGACGCGGGTGGTCTGGTGCTGGTTGGCGACGTCAGGGTTGTTGGTGATGGGGCCGGTGGTGAGGCTGACCCGGTCAGAGGAACCGTTAGCGATGGGCTAGCGGTGGGTGGGGTTGTTTGCCTCTCTGTGATGGGTGTGGGTGATGACAGGCCACACCCGGTCAGGCCACCCCAGATAACCAGGATAAGTAACCAACGCCAAGAATGAGCTTTTTGGTTCATTTTTTAGTTCCTTTTGAATCACTGAGGCCCTGAAATTCACTGAATCCACTGAAATCCCCCCTATTTAGAACACGAATTCGCATGCAAAGCATGTAGATGTAAACGTTCAGCCCTTAGCTGTCAGCGATCAGTTTTCTGCTATAGGACGCAGATAAACGCTGATTTTTTAAATTTATACAACAGGAAATTTCTTTTTGCTCGGTGTGGACCACAGTCCACACCCCCCATCGCCGGACTGTCCCACAGGGAGGCAGCGGAGCTGCACAGGTCTTCGCACTGATCCGGCTAGAGCGATAATTTAATCTGCGAAAATATGCGTCCCATTCAAATAATCAAAAGTTAAATTGGTGACCGCGCCGCGTATAATTCAGGCTGTCAGGTAATGAGATCTCCAATCCCCAATCTCCAACTCCAACCTCCAATCTCCATTCCCCAACCCCCAATCCCCATTCCCCATTCCCCAATCTCCCCTCACCCCACAAACCGCAAAAAATAAATACCACCATCTCCCACAGCTACAATATAACGCCCATCGGGAGACCAGGCGCAGTCATTGAGTGCTCTTTCAACGGGAAAAGTAGCCAGGCAGCGTCTGTCTGCCCTACTGCTATTATCTGGATGTGATATGTCCCAGACTTTGAGTGTCTGGTCGGCAGAGACCGAGGCCATCAGTTGTCCATCGGGGCTGAAAGCGTAGCCGGTTACCCAATCAGAATGTCCTGCGAGAGTGACGCGTAGCTGACCGGTCTGAGCATCCCACACTTTCAGAATTTTGTCACGGAGAGCGGAGACGATGTTTTTCCCATCTGGGCTATAGGCGCAACCTGCTATTGCCCGGAATATGACATACTGGATCCTGGATAACTTAGGCTCAGAATCAGTGGGGCGATTTTCCTTGAAGGTCAACAGTTCATCTCCGGTTTCGGCGTCCCACATTTTCAAGAGTTTGCTTTTGGAGATGGAAATGATGTGCCGTCCATCCGGGCTGAAAGCCCAACTGTCTATCGAATCTAAATATTCTACGAAGCTGAAACGTTCTTGACCGGTCTGGGCATCCCACATTTTTATAGGGCCGTCTTTGAAGACGGAAAGGATGCACCGCCCATCAAGGCTATAAGCACAGCGTAATAAGTCGTTATTGCTTTGTTCCACAAAATCACGCGTTACGCGAGAGAAACGTTCCTCGCCCGTTTGGGCATCCCACACTTTCAGAGTGCCATCGTTGGAGGCGGAGACAATGGATTTTCCATCGGGGCTATAGGCACAATCAGTCACAGCATTTGAATGACCGCTAAGCGTGAGATACTCCGCTCCTGTTTCGACCTTCCACACTTTCAGAGAGCCATCGTTAAAGGCAGAAAGGACATATTGCCCATCCGGGCTGTAGGGGGAATTATTATCCCCATTTAAATGCCCGGCCAGAGTGAGGTGTCTCTTGCCCGTTTCAGCATTCCACACTATCAACGGTCCATACTCAGCACCGGAGACGATATACTTTCCATCCGGGCTATAGGCGCAGCGACGTATCGGTTCTGGTTGATCGGTGAAGGAAGTATGTTCCAGCCCCGTTTGGACACCCCACACCTTCAGAGTGCCATCATCGGAGGCGGAGATAATGGATTTTCCATCGGGGCTAAAAGCGCATCCGTTTACTTTGCCTGAATGGTCGGTGAGGGTGAATCGCCGCTGGCCTGTTTGGGCCTCCCATACATGCAAAACACCCTCGGTAGAGGCAGAGAGGATGTACTGTCCATCGGTACTGTAAACCAAACTGGTCAAATCGCCTGGGTCATCGCTATCAAAGAACAGATATTCTTCTCTCGCCTCGGTATTCCATACTTCTACGTAGCCGTCAGGTTCATAGTATAGAAGGAAATATTGTCCATCAGGGCTGAAAGTGCAGCGGGCTACACCATTCGTATCAGAGAAAGTGAATCTTTCCTTGGTTTTGAGGTCCCACATCACCAAGGAGTCGTAATAGCCGGCAATAATGTGTCGTCCATCGGGACTATAGGCGCAGCAATCTGCGCCACCACCATCTTCTACTTCGAGGGAGAAAAGTTCTTCACCCGTTTCAGCATCCCACACTTTCGGATTGCCGCTGGAGATGGAGAGAATGCGCTGCCCATCTGGGCTGTAGGCACAAGTATGTGGCCCGGCCCAATGAGGCGAGGCTATAGGTATGTTCAGGCACTCCTGGCCGGTCTGGACGTCCCACACTTTCAGGTTGCCATCAGCGGACACAGAGAGGATATGTAGCCCATCGGGACTGTAGGCGCAGGCAGTCACCCCATCTGAGGGTCCGCGCAGGGTTCGATGTTCCTGCCAGGTCTCGACATCCCAGAGTTTCAGCGTTTGATCCCAGGAGGCAGAGACGATGTAGCGCCCATCCGGGCTAAAAGCGCAGGCTGTCACTGCGCCCGAATGTCCGAACAAGGTTCGGCTGAGAGCCGGGTGGGGTAAGATGGGGTGGCGAGGCAAAAGAATGTTTGGAGGCAGCAGATGGTATAGATGCTTGATCTGCTCGTCCAGAGCTAGATATTCGGTCTGCTCACTTTGCTCAGCCAGGGCCTGGAGATGGCCGTACAGAACGGCGGCCTGATCTCTCACCTGCTGACATTTATGAAACAAGTGACCACTCTGGGCCAGAGTAAGTCGAAGGATTTGAAAGATACGATCCTTGGAATGATAGTTATGGGCGGCGACCTGCAAATCCTGTTCGGCGGCCAGAGTATTTCGCACATAGCTTTTGATGACCAAATAGCGCAAATCTTTGACGGTAGTAACCAGTTCCTCGCCTTGACCGGCCTCAATCAAATGATAGGCCAGATGATCCCACATATATGGCTCATCTTCAGATAAGTCGGCCCAGGTTGGGGATTGGGGGTCAGGGTCAGGAAACAGGGGAGAGGAGGTAGTAGGGCGATGGGCGTCGAGGAGGTGGGCATGGAGGGAGTGGAGATTATCTTTTTGCTGATGAGCCAGGTAACCCCGAAACACATCGTGCAGGCGGATGGTTTTATGGCTGGCATCGTAGGCTAACAAGAGGGAAAGATTATAGAGTCGTTCACAAAGTCGCCTGACCTCAATTGGTTTCATTTGACCTGTAGCCGCCCATAGTTTTTCCAGGGTAACCTGGGGAATATCGATATCCTCTGGAAAGATGGCTAACTCGCTGTACCGGGCGCGTTCGGTTTCAGTCAGTCTTTGCAGGCTGATGTTGATTGTTACTGAAACGGCCTGGTAGCGCTCCTGAGGATCGCTGGCGTCAAAAGCAGTTAAACCGTACTCGGTCAGCTCCTCATCCAGTTGGTTCAGGGCTTCAGCCGGGCTTAAACCGAAAGATATTTTTTCTTGCATTGCCCTATTGACCAATTTGAGCATGATCGGCCACTTACCCAGGCGGGTGGCTAGTGCCCGCAAGGAGACGGTTTCTTTTGCCTTTGTCTCATCTGACAACCCCGCTCCGAGTAGGTTGACCGCCTCATCCTGCTCCATAGCGTCCACATTAATCTGGATGATGTTGGGGGGGAGGGTGTCGTTGTTGCGGGTCGTAACTAGGCACACACAGTTAGGGCTACCACGCACAAAGGGACGTAGATGGGCTTCATCCCACACATCGTCCACTACCAGCAGGCACCTGCGATTACCCCACGCTTTTGCCAGGCTACGGGTCAGATCTTCCAAGTTGACTTGGATAGGATGTTGTCCGGTCAACTCATGGAAGAGCATGGCAACACTACTTATAATATCCGCTTTCTCACCCAAAGTAACCCACAAAATGCCATCAGGAAAGGCCGCCTGAACACGTTTATTATGGCAGATAGCTTGAGCCAGAGTGGTTTTACCATAGCCACCAGCTCCGCGCAGGGCGGTGGTAATAGCCACTGATTCCCCTCCTTTTTGGCTCAACAAATGATCTATCAATGCCTTAATTTTACTCGGACGGCGGACAAAATCGTGGGGTAAAGGGGGTGGAGGAGGTGGAGAGAACAAAGGAGGCTGTATCACATCATCAGGGAAGATTTGCTGTAATTCTGTCTGGCTCAGTTCCTCTCCGGCCTGCGAAGTCCAGGCACGGGCTTTCTCTGGATTGAGTTCCTTGGCAAATATTTCGACCAAGCGAATGATAGATTGTCTGCCCGGCTTCTTCTTACCACGTTCCCAATTTGAGATAAGTGAGGAGTTGGTGGCGATTCCAATTTCCTCTGCCAGTTGTTCCTGAGTCAGTCCAGATATTTTTCTGTATTTACGTAATCTTTTTCCAAATTCCTCTTTATTCATATTCATTCTTCTATGACCGCATTAGCACTTACTTGTACCAGTTGTACAAGTTTGGTCTATGGTACGTGAAGAATTGATCTGATATGATGTTATGGCAACGGTAATATTATTGCAAATTTAGCGAGGGAAATGGGGGATTGAACTATGTCTGACCAGAATATCTCTACAACAGTCGACATTGTTGATAGAAAAAGTGGAAGCAAAAAAAAAGTACGTTCGATGACTGTCAGCAAAGGGCAAGTCATCACTGCCCTTGAAACGTGGGAGAAAAAGCCCCCAAAAATTAGAGATGCTTGGCTTCAGAAAGAGACCCATACGTGGGCAGTTCTGTATAAAGACAAATGTTATCCTCCCAAACTCATTATGAGGTTGGCGATCAAAGAAGATACGTACACTATAGAGAGGGTTTATCAGGCATTTCAACAGTTGGGGTTCGAGGTTATTCGCAAGTCCGAATGTGATCAGGCTTAAACATCAATGTCGATGATTTTAGCATCGTTGAAAAACTTATCCAATATGTTGATTGTACTCAGGAGGTACAAAAATGAAAGATGAAGCTTTATTTTCACCAGACCCGCGAACCAGGTGGGCAGCGGCCATGCAATATGCTCAAGAAAAAGGTAATGAATTGGACCGGGAAATTGTTGACAGATACAAATCCTGGCCAAAGTATTGGTGGGGTACGGCCAATGCTTGGCTGGTGTTTTTGGGACCCAGTCCCGGAAATAGTGGCGGCAACGCCATAGATTGGAACCGGGAAAGATTACCCACCCTGGGTAAACCACACGAGCATTTCAAAACGCAATGGGATAGTAGAGGTTTCTGGGATCGCTTACGGGAGTGGACTATTCAAGCCTATAAGTTAGCTGGCGTATTTCCCGATGATGAAGAGGCGGCGCTGGGTTTAACTTTGCTGGCTAATGTGCTTTCACAAAAGGCAGGAAAAGAGAAGGGCATTCCAGAGGAGGCGCTTGTAGAAGCAATGCCGACTGTTGTGACCCAGTTAGAGCTTGTAAGACCTCGTATTGTGGTGTCCTTAACGGAACGTATTTTCGAGTTAGTCTATAGGGAATTTCAAAAAAGATACAAGGTAGCACCTCCCAGAAAATCAACATTGGTTAAAACTACTACTAGAAAAAAAGGTAAAAAAGTTGAGTTCCAGCCCAAATATTTTCATATAAAAACAAACTTTGGCCTCTTACTCATAGCCAGAGCTCCAATTCATCCTTCACACCAAGGAAAATACAACACAGGAGAGTTTGATAAATACCTTGCTGATCATATTAGGTCAGTTATTCGAGAAGATGGCGGGGAATACGTCATTGATTCAACAAGTTTGCAATCTGAGCCTACTTCCCACATATCCAGGCCAGATAGAAAAAAGGAGAGCACAGTGTCTAATCGAAAAGTTTCTGTTGATATATATGTCGGAGGTCAACGTCCCGAAAATAAAGTGGGCAGTGTCGTTGTTACCGAAGAACAAGTTAGAGCCGCTTTTGCAGAGTGGAATAGCCGACTCTATCTCCCGGCTAGGCAAAGATGGATTAGAAATAAAAGAGATAGCAAGGCTGTTTATGATGATGAAGGCAAATGTTACCCTCCTAAAAAAATTATGAGAATTGCGACCAGAGAAGCAGTTAGAGAGCTTATGGGGACAATACAAAAGGATGCTATAAGGCATGAGATTGCAAGAGGGCTTGGAACTCTGGAAGGTGGTTACCAAGTTTTAGAAACTTATAGTGGATGCAGAGAGTTAGGGTTCAGAGTTAGAGGGGGTCTCAATCCTGATGGCAAATCAAAATGTGGTTAGCTACTGAACACTGGACTGACCTTACAAGGGTAGGTGCCTGCCAGAAGACCTATTCGTTCATTCAGACAAGTTGAAGCAAGGTCGTTAGATACCTAAACCAAGAGCAACCGGAATTGAGCGAGCAAAAACAGCACGTGATAAAGCCCCCCAGTTCAAGGGGAAGCCGGCGCCAACAACCGAACAGTGTTAAGAAGCCCCCCGCTTGGCCTTGGCTGGGGTGGGGATGAAGCGATTCGAAAGTTGCTCCGTACGAGAAAAATTTCAGGCGCAATTCAACGGGGAAGACGTTGGTACCTGAATGAACAGGCTCGCCAAGCTGTCCGTCGCCGATATGAACAGGGCGAGTTCGACGAGTACCTATATAACCTGTAACAACAAAGCCCATTTGTTAGTGATATAGAGAGAAAACGATGCAACCAATAACCGATTTTCTAAGAACTACTATCGGCAAATTAACAATTGGCGGCTGTGGCTTATTATCCGTCTGTCTCGTTTGCCTCATATGTGGCACGCTAATGGGGTCAGACCGGGCAACCGAAAGCGCCAGAGAGCCGGCTACAGATGTGCCAACAGAATTGCCGTCTTCAGCCACCACAGCGCCGGATGAGCCGCCCACAGAAATCTCCACCCCAATCGACACCCCCTCCCCACCAACCGATACTCCCACACCAGCCCCAACTCTACCACCTGAGCAGGCACTAAGAGTAAAAATTGTCGAGGTATTGGGTGACAGTAACCGGGGCCAACCGAAAATAATCACCTTACGAATTGAACCAGATGAAATTTTTTTACATTGGACGATCAACGACAACCTAACCGCTAATATGCGAGCAGCCGGGGCACAGATAGAAGTCATGAACGTTCTCAAGGCGATAGCAGAGTCAGGCATTGAGTACCAAACGGTAAAGTTTTGGGGATCGTTTGTAGGGATGGATCAATTTGGCAACCAGGGTGAGATACGAGTAGTTGAAGTGTGGTACAACAAGGAAACAATTGATAAGATCAACTGGGATGGATTTGACCGGTTTTATGTGTATAAGATTGCCGATGATGGAGGAAAAGTACATCCTGAATTTGTGGTTAAGTAGAGGATTGTTCAAAACTCAGGGCTGTTCAGTTCTAAAAAGGCTTGCGATTTAGGGTCAACTATGGTAATTTGAAGGGCTGAAATTACGATAGGAGACCATATAGTGTTAGAAAGTTTCTTGTTTAAGGTCAAAGATCATCGACGTAAACAAGGGCGACGGTATGAATTGGGACATATTCTACTCTTTTCAACTCTGGCTATTTTGAGTGGGGCCACTTCGTACCGAAAAATACACAAGTTTATTGTGGCCCATTATGACACGCTTGATGAAATCTTTGACTTGGATTGGCACCGACTGCCAGCCCATACCACCCTTCGGGACATCATTCAAGGCACATCGGGCCGGGACCTGGAACAGAGTTTCAGGCAGTACAGTCAGCAGTTGGCAAAAAGCGATGGCCAAAAACAGTTTATTGGTTGCGATGGCAAGGTGCTGCGCGGCAGCTTTGACCACTTCAAGGACCAGAAGGCGGTGCAAATTCTGAGTGCCTTTGTGACCAATAGCCGCCTTATCTTGGCTCACGAGGAGATTGCCACCAAAACCAATGAAATTCCAACGGCCCAAACGCTAATGGAAAAGTTGGGCTTAGCCGGTTATGTTTTCACCTTCGATGCCCTCCATTGTCAGGAAAAAACGTTGGAAAGGGTGTAAAACGCAAAAGATGGTAAGTTTCATAATTTAGCCGGTGACAGAGGAGCAAGACCAAAAGTTAAGACGCTGTCACAAAAATCAGACCACTTGTGAACAGCCCAGTGGCAACGAGCATACAGGAAGGCTTCTGCATTTTCCTCCAGCC
>DAOUMU010000204.1:0-10719 GCA_034409055.1 Anaerolineae bacterium | reverse complement strand
GGCGAATACCCTACCGGGCACAGGTGAGCGAATGGTAACACGCAACACGCAACACGCAACACGCAACACGCATCCCCAATCCTCCATCACCTGTCTCCTCGCTTGGCTCGGCATCGGCCTCCTGGCTACCCTCAGCCTGATCGTTAACCTGCTGGGCATTGCCGTCGATTTTAACGAGCACTTTTTACGACTCGGCTCCAACGACAACTTTGTTTTTAACTGGGCTGCCTTCCCCCCCCTGGCCCATTGGCACATTTTGCAAGAGGGGTTGATCGATATTATCTGGCTACGCCAGCAACCTGCAGGATTGATGGTTGAGTGGCCGGTGCTAAGGCCAGCTTTGATGCTATTTGCGTTGGCGACTGTTGGTTTGATAATGGTTATCAGGGGGCAGGAGTTAGGGGTTAGGGGTCAGGGGTTAGGGGCCCTGCTGGCCCTCTTCCTGACCTACCAGATGATGATGGCTACGGCTGAGGTTGGCCGGCTGGATGAGCAAGCCCAAACTGATTGGCCTGTGTTGGAGACCTTGACGGCCACGGCCCGGCCCGGCGACTCCCTCCTGGTTGCTATGCCGCCTTTTGGCGACGTGCAAGAAATCACGGTCCGGCTGATGGCCTACCTGGACCCACCGCTGCCCACCTTTGCCTGGATTGAGAGCGAACCCCGGGCCATTCAGCCGGCTGAACGCGAGCGGGTGTGGCAGGCCGCACAAGCCAGAACCAGGCGAGTCTGGCTATTTGAGCGTTGGTTAACCCAGAGCGATCCGATGAGTGTCACCGCCGCCGGCCTTAACCAGGAGGCATTTCCCATCCAGGAGCAATGGTTTGCCCGGAGTGGCAAATTAACCCTGTACGCCCTGGCCGCTGAAGCCGAATCACCCCCACCAACCCCCCTCAACATCCCCTTTCAGGGGGGGCTGACCCTGGTCGATTTCAGGATTGTCGCTGCCCCCTTTCCCCCTGGCGAAACCCTAAAATTGCGCCTGACCTGGCAGGCCGCTACCGGGGATGAACTGGCCGCCCAAGGCGTGCCGGTGGAGGCCATTACCGTATTTACCCAATTGTTAAACCAGGCCACCCCCGCCCAGCCTGTGGCCCAGTATGATCGCCTGCTGGTTGACTGGCAGCACGTTGAGCAGTCACCGCTTCTGCCAGGACAGACGATTTCCCAGGGATACGGCCTGCTTCTGCCGGATGATCTGCTCCCAGGGGATTATCCGCTTGTTGTTGGCCTGTACCAGGCTACTACGGGCCAGCGCCTCCGTCGCACTGATGGTAGTCCTGATGATTTTTTGTATTTAGCTAACATAATTGTTAAGTGAGATGAAAAAGCGTTATAATTAAATAGAATTATATTCCCTTATTTAATAGTCACTTTATATGACTATTGGAAAGTTATGTAAAATCATTGCGTAATGCACAATGCGTTTCATGTTTTATGTAGGAGTACCAAATGCGTGAGTTTAACACTTTTGGACCGGTTAACCCCAAACAACATTATCATGTCAATCGTGTTGCAGTTAAAGCGGCTATGCGCGAAAAGATCGAAAAAGGCCGCTATTTTACTCTGAACGCTGCCCGCCAGACCGGCAAGACCACCTTGTTTCGAGAAGTGATAGCAGAACTGGAAGCAGAAGGCAGCTATTTTGGAATAGTTCTTGATTTTGGTTCGCTCAAAGGGTTTAAAGAAGCGCGTTGGTACGAACGCTTAGGGGGGCAATTGCAGGTACAAGCCAGACGTTTGAAAGTGACTCAAACGCCCGTGGTCATCCGTGACCACGGTGACTTTGTGGATTGGTTACAAATCTGTGTTCAGGAACGCCAACAATCCGGCGTCCTTATCATTGATGAATTTGACGTGACCCCCGATGATATTGTCGCTAATCTCCTATCGCTTTTGCGAGCCATGTACATAGCCCGTGACGAGCCAGAATATCATGCTCTGCACAGCTTAATTCTGGTTGGGGTACGGAACGTTCCAGCCCTACTGGGTGGAACCCAGTCGCCGTTCAATATCGCTGACCAGTTCACCGTTCCTTATTTCACGCCGGAGGAAGTAGCCGATTTACTGGAACAGCACACTGCTGAGATGGGCCAACCCTTTGACCCAGAAGTGATAGCAGTTGTCACACGGGAAACAGAAGGTCAGCCCTTTCTAGTCAACCGCCTGGGACAACTCCTCACCCAAGAGATTGTCCCCGATCGAAACCAACCCATCACTTCGGCACATCTTGACTATGCCCTGGCCTTGCTGATCAGTGAAAACAACACCCATTTTTCTTCCATCCGCTCAAAGGCAACCTTGCACCGCGCCGAAGTTATCACCGCTCTATTCAATCCCTCACGCTATTACGACTTTCAAGACGAAGTAACCCAAGATTTGTTAATGTATGGAGTGTTTCGGACCTTAACTGATGAAGCCGGATTACGATATGCCCGCATAGCCAATCCAATTTACCGGCGAATGCTGGTTAAAGCCTTTGCCCCTGCTCATCGTATTATCCAACAGGCAGCGAATGGAGAGGGACAACATCAATTTGTGCTCAACGGCCAATTGGACTTTGATCGTTTGTTAGACAGCTTCAAGGCATTTATGGAAGAGCACGGCATACGTTTACTGCGGAGCGAGGCGACAAGACGCCCCCTGGAAATTAGCGGCCAATACCTGTTGCTAAGTTACCTGATTGCTGCCCTAAAAAGCATCGGTGGACTTGTTACCATTGAGGCGCTCTCCAGTGCTGGAGAAATGGACATCTTGGCCTTCTATCGAGGCCAGCGATTCATTGTGGAGACAAAGATTTGGTATGGTCAGGCCTCTTTTGAGCAAGGCCGGGCGCAATTGACGAACTACCTGCAAGCGGCTGGGCTGTCTAAGGGTTACTTGGTGGTATTTGACGAGAAGGTGGAAAGCAATCCTGTGCTGGTCGAGTCAGGAGCCGTGGTTGAGATGACGGAGAACGAGAAAACGCTGCGAGTGTATTTGATTGGGATAGAGGTATAAAGAAATCTCACCTGCTCACCCCCCAAATCTCACAATCAAGATGCCTATCACCAGAGGATAGCCAACTAACTGAGCAAGCAAGATAAGTTGAGGGGCTTTATTTTTCGACCAACCGGTTGGATTGGTAGCAGAATTTTCCAGATCGATGCTCAATGTGGCTAAAAATGTCAATAGGGCCGGTATCAGGGCATAAGCCACGGCTGGATATAAAAGCGTAGGCCTCAAGGTTCCTGTTATTTCCGATGGCCACCTGGCTAACAAGAGTAGTACCAGCGCGTGAACGATCTGGTCCAGGATGAAACCCGGTGTCTGAAGCTTGAAATCGACCTGTAGCTTGAGCCAGTCGATGGTGAAGTGGATCACCCACAGGGTGACCAACATTGGCCAATGGATGAGCGGATTTTGAAGCAGGATAGCGGTCACCAGGCCGTGGATCGCCGCATGTAAGAGCACACCGGTCCAGTGGCGAGTTTTCAGCCGGAAGAGCCAGTTCATTTGCAGAGGAAAATCGGCGATCAGATGCCCCAATAGCAGTGTGACAAATAAATCCATTAAGATTAGTCGTGATTTGTGCCGTCGGGGAGGGTAGCTCCGGCGAGGTTTTTGGCGGTGTCAAGTTGTTTGTCGGTTACTTTGGCCTTGAGCAGGTTGGCCCCTGCCAGGTCGGCTTTGGTCAAATCAGCCTCGGTCAGGTTGGCTCCACTCAGATTGGCTCGGCTCAAGTTGGCCTGGCTCAGATTGGCCCCGCTCAGATCGGCCTCACGCAGATTGGCCCCGTGCAGGTCTGCCTGGCTGAGGTTGGCCCAGCGAAGATTGACCGTACTCAAATTGGCCAGGTTAAGGTTGGCCTTGATGAGGTGAGCCCCACTCAGGTTCGCTTCGCCGAGGTTGACCTCCTTGAGGTTGGCCTGGTTGAGTTTTGCCCAGCGCAGATTGGCCATACGGATATCGGCCATATGGAGGTTTGCTTCGTTGAAGTTTGCCCCGCTGAGGTTCGTCTCGCTGAGATTGGCCTCGCTCAGATCCGCTTTACTAAGATTGGCACTATTGAGGCTTGCTTCCCTGAGCAGCACGCTGTTGAGGTGAGCCCCGCCGAGGTTCGCCCCGGTGAGGAGGGCCTCGCTGAGGTCGGCCCCATTAAGATTGGCCATACTGAGTTTGGCTCCGATCAGGATCGCCTCGCTGAAAAGCGTCTCACTAAGGTCTGCCTGGCTAAGATTGGCCCCACTCAGGTTCGCCCCACTGAGATTTATGCCGCTGAGGTTCACCTCGTTAAGGTTCACCTCGCTCAGATTTGGCCATTCGCCCTTCTGGCGAGCGGATTTGATGATCTGTTCAACTTGCTCTCGTGTTAGTTTAGGGTCCATCTGCTTACCTCGTTAAAGCATTACTCGATAAGATTTGCGCCATCTGCGAGAATCATAGCCACGTAAAACCACAGAATATGTGACGTGTTGCGTGTTGCGTGGTTTACGCTCTAGGCTTTGCGCTCCACGCTCTACGCTTAACACTTTCGGTTGCGGTTTCACCGCTCTACGCTTTTCGCTCCACGCGCTACGCTTTTACTGCGACAGCCGAACCCCCTCAACCCAGGCCTTTTCGGCCAGGGCGTGCGCGCCAAACGTAGTGAACATTCCCTGCGCTTCACTCAAAAAGTCACGGGCTAGGGCGGTGTCGCCGGGTTGGTTTCGCCGGGCCAACATCCGGCCATAGTCAAGCCAGGTACGGGCATCCTGGTACCAGAGAGTCTTATGGCGCGTTACGGCCAGGGCCTGCTTGAAGGCCGCTTCCGCCTTCTCCCAGGCCTCTTGTTCGGTGTAAAAAGCGCCGTAGCCCCGGTTGAGAATGGCCAGCAGATAAGGCAGGTTCCAGCGACGGGCTTCGGCCTCGGCTGCCGGTCTGACCTGGTTCAGGGCTGCCTGGTCGCCCAGGTGACCGTAAACTTCGACCAGCAGGACCAGTTCGAAATGAGCGGGTAGGAAGGGGGAAGGATAGGCGTGCCCGTTTTTCAGGTTTGGCCTGGCCTCGGCCCAGGCTTCGGCTTCGTAATGGAGCCAGCCCAGGGCAAAGCGATAGGGTGGTGCCTCAGGCGTGGGATACAGCGCGCTTAACTCGGCTAATTCACGCGCTGCTGCCTCTGCCTGGCCCTGCAACGTTTGTAAGATGGCCAGGTGGGTTCGAAAAAGGGCTTCCACCGGCTCGCCAAATTCAAGCAATCCGGTTCGAGGTCCCAGGGCCACGCCCTGGTTGGCGTAGGTAACTGCGGTGGACAGTTTACCCCATTGCAAATGGAGCATCACCAGGCGGCGTAGTGCCGCCCACTGCCCACCGATATTATCGGTCCGCCTGGCAATGGTTAGCGCTTCCAGACAGCACTGGCTGGCCGCAGCCAGGCCGCCCGTTTCCCAGCCCATCTGACTGGCCCCCAGATGCGCATCGACCGCCTCGGTCGGATTGGTCATGCGGGAAATAAGGGCCAGGCGACGGCGGTCTATATCGTGAGCCGCCGCCAAATCACCCCGCGAGCGGTAGATTCTACGCATCGCGTCCAGAGCCGTCGACTCCTCGTCGGCGGCAGCCAATTGTGTGGCCAGACGAACCGCTGTCTGAGCCAGGTTGAGTGCCTCTTCGTCGGCAGGTTTCGTCGTTCGCTGGGCGTGCAGGTTAAAAGCCATCGCTGCCAGCACCCGGGCCCGCTCCAGGCTTTCCACCTGGCTCGGATCCTCGTCGAGTAGACGTAAGGCTTCAGCCAGGTAGGTGTCCAGCTTTTCGACGTAACCTTGCCAATGACGGGCAATCTCGCCCATTTTACGATACAAGCGGATCAAGGCTGGCCGATCAGGTTGGGGCACCGTCTGCCATAGTTGGATTGCCCATTCATAAGCGGCCACAGCATCCACCATCTGTCGAGTTCGGTGACAATAGAGATCACCCAGTTGCTCCAACACCCAGGCCTTCTGGGCGATATCTTCATCATCTTCCAGTAACTCCAGGATCGTCTGATAATGCTTAACCGCAACCTCGCTGGCGTAAACCCATAACGCATTGTTAATGGCTACCAAGCTGTAGCTGATGGCTCTTTCTTTATCGGTGCCTCCGGCCATACTGAAATGGTAGGCCAGTTCATCAGGGGGGACAATCGGTTCTGGCCGGCTCTGATTCAACTTCTCCAAAGCGTGACCAATCTGCCGGTGCAAGCGCATCCGCCACCACGGCCCAAGGTTTTCGTACAACGTCTGGCGGATCAATGAATGTTCAAAAGCATAAACTTCTGTATCCTGGCTCTCTTCAGACGGCTGTATCCGGCGAATGAGTTGCATTCTAACGGCTTCGGTCAGAGCCTCTATGACCTCCTTTTCGCTCACACCCTGACCTGAGGATCTCATCCCGCTCCGTTCCGAGATCGGAGTCGATAGACTCAACATGGGTGCCTGGAACGAAGCCTCGGCCGCGGCCAGGAGGGCATCGACTCTGAACTGGCGCCCCAGCAGGGCGGCCACGCTCAGGATGTGGCGGTGGGTCCGGCTCAATTTTTCAAAGCGTCGGCCAACAACCTCTTTGAGACTGGCCGGGATTTCCAAGCCTAACAGGTTGATCTCGGCCCAGCGGTCACGGGCCGGGTCACGGAAGATTCGGCCCTCTTCAATCAGCGCTTTCAGAATCTCCTCGATAAAGAAAGGATTACCCTCCGTTACCTCGAAAATAGCCCGGCTGAAATCAGGGGCGATTTCTCCTTCAAGCAACGTTTCTAATAAGGTTGTCACCTCATCAGACGATAACGCTTCCAGTCGAAAATGAGTGGCCAGATCAGCCCGGTTGAGGTGAGTAATCAGTTCGGCTAATCTATTGGCCGGGTCGTGTTCCTGGTGACCACCTCGATAGGTCACGATGAGCAATATCCGCCGGTTGCGTGCTCCGGTTTGGACCAGATGGTATAACAGAGCCAGCTCGAGGGGGCTGGCCCAATGCATGTTCTCCAAAATCAGCATGATCGGCTCAGGGCCGCCGGTGAGTAACATCGCCACAGCTTCAAACAGCCGCAGACGCGCCTCGGCTGGCGAAATATCCATTGAGATGGGTGCCACACCCAGGTGAGCCTCCAGTCCTGGGGCCAGCTTAACCAGTTCGGCGGCCAGGCTGGCTGGCAAGTGTCCCGTCGAACCCGGTTTGATATTGGTTTGTACGTAAGCTTTGACGATTTCGATAAAAGGCTGGTAAGGCAGGGTCAGGTCGGCATCGTAACAGTGCCCGACGAAAACCTGGGCCCCTTTCAAATGAGCATAAACGCAGGCCTCACTGACCAAGCGGCTCTTGCCGATGCCCGGGTCGCCTTCAATAAAGACCACGCCGCCAGTGGCTCTCAACATAGCGTCGATGGAACTGCGCAGTAAAGATAACTCTTCCTCGCGGCCCACGAATCGACCCCGGGCAATGGCTTCGAGCAGCGAAATCTTTGTCAGAGGCCGCTCCTCCCTCCCCGTAGGCTGAGCTTCTTTCAGGTCAGCCAAAACTGCTTGCGCGGTCTGATAACGGTCGGCCGGATTTTTGGTCAGAAGTTTGAGGATGATCGTGGCCAGAGCCGGTGGCAGACTGGCGTTGTGCCAGCGGGGTGAGATGGGGGTGGCATGCAAATGTTGAGAGATGACCACCAGGGGGTCGTGGCCCAGAAAGGGGGGGCGGCCGGCCACCATCTCATACAGAATCACCCCCACTGCATACAGATCGGCTCGATTATCGGCGGTTTGTCCCAAGGCTGTTTCAGGAGCCAGGTAAAGAGCCGTACCGGCGACCAGATTCTCGGCGGTGATGCGCACCTGACTACTCAGGTAGGCCAGGCCAAAATCCATGACCTTCACCTCGGGCCGCAAGGTGACCGCATCCAGGGCCGTTTTCGGCTCAACCCCGACCAGCATAATATTCTCTGGCTTCAGATCGCGGTGGATAACGCCCGCCTCATGGGCAGCCATCAGGGCTGCCAGGACACCGCTGATAATGTGGACGGCAATCTCTATCGGCAGGGGGGCCTGGTGGGCTTCGAGGAGATCGCGCAAGGTACAGCCGGCAATGTATTCCAGAACCAGGTAAGGTTGGTCATCCGCTTCGCCTAAATCGTAAAAGTGGATAATGTTGGGGTGGGCCAGACGGCTCAGGAGTGCAGCTTCACGACGTAAACGCTCGATGCCCTGGCCCGATTCGTCCTTCGACCGGTCCAGGCGTTTTATCGCTACCGGGCGCTGTAAGGTCAGGTCAAAGGCGCGATGAACCACGCCAACTCCTCCCTGACCCAGAGGCTCTTTCAATTGATAGCGGTTATCAAGTAACAAGACTGCCCTCCCACAGTACGTTTACCCGAACACTCTTAAGTATAGCATAGATTTGCTTACTGGGCAGGTTGGACAGTCAAAAATTGTTATGGTTCAAAAATTGACAGCGGTAAATTTTCTCTTGATGATTTGCCAGCCTTACCCTCTGTTTCCGAAGACTCAAAATTCAAGGTAACTCAGGAGGATATGGCAAATTATTCAAAGATCCAATCTCCACCAGAACGAACGTTGTACGACAAAGTGACCGCCTACATCCGCGAACAACTGTGGCAGGCCAAGTCGGCCAACGGCGGAACGTCTCATAAAACCAGGGCTGCTATCAAGCTGGCTATGATGACTTTGCAAAAGCAGCTTTCCTCCAGCCCCCAGGCCGTAGCTCGCACCTTGCGCAAGATGATTGATCACCATCCAGATAATCCAGACCTGGCCGAACAGTTAGTCCTGACCTGGGATATCGAGCGCGGGCGCAAAGTAGATGCAGCCTTGGAAATTTTAGCGGAGTACCCAGGCAAATTCCTAATCTTCACCGATTATCTACCGACAATGGACGCCCTACAAGTGGCCCTAAAAGAGGCTGGCCATGAGGTGGTGGTATTCCACGGCGGGATGTCGGCCCTGAAGCGAGCCGAGACAGTGCGGGCCTTTCGCAGTTCGGCCCGGGTGATGATTAGCACGTGCTCCGGCGGTGAGGGACACAATCTGCAATTTTGTCACCAGATGATTAACTACGACCTGCCCTGGAACCCTATACGCATCGAGCAGCGGGTAGGCCGTCTGCACCGGCTGGGCCAGAAAGAAGCAGTGACCATTTTTAACCTGGCTGCCCATGACACAATTGAGGCTTACATTCTCGATTTGTTGGCCCACAAAATAGGGATGCATCTACTACAAGGTTTTTCAACAAGAACTAGCTACTGTTTCAGAGTAACGATGAGATCATTCGCGGAGACATTCTTCAAACATTTTGGGGCCGAGATTCGACCTCACCCCGAATTTCCTAACGAGCTAATCGTAGATTTGCCGCTCGATTTGGTGGATGTGTTTGGCAAGTCGCGCCTTTATCTGGTGTTTCCCCAGCCCGGCACCGAACCGCCTGACCTGTCCCCCAACGAAGATTTGGTCGTCTATGGTAGTCGCACGTTTGACAAGATGGTGGCTGTGCTTGAAGGACGGGGGGAGGCAGTTCATTTACGACTCCCCAGCCGGGTTGCCATTGTGTCTGAAGATAATCGCCCGTTTCCACTCTCACTGGAGAACTGTAGACCAAAGGCTCACGAGGCTCAACTTAAACAAGAACGCTTTTTCATCTTTAACTTTCGGGCCGTTTTTTCCTCAGATGAGCGGCAAGAGGATTTTATCACACTTATTTTGGACAATACCGGAAGGCCCCACCCAGAAATGGGGACCGTTCTAACGACATTAGCATTTGATTATCTTACTGAGCAATCTTTTGAGGTGTCTACGGAAACTCGACGCCGGATGCTAACTAAGGCTGAGGCGATCATTCGCGAACAGATCGCAGACCGAGTGGTAGAACTACAGGGCAGCATTCGTCCCCGTCTAAGGTATTTTTTCCGCATTTCGCCAGATGTTTGTGGTGACTGACCATTCAGGGTTAGCCAACCACATAGCTTTTTGCCTTTCTTGGTTGGGTTTGTTAAGATTTTGAGATAAAGGAGTTTAACGATGAAAAAGGGTTGGCAAGTTCGTAAAGCGGAAAGAGTGTTCCATCGTCCCCCCTGGTTGACCGTTATTGAGCAAGAAGTCAAATTGCCCAACGGTCACATTATTCCAGATTACATCATCACGGCCGTGCCCGATGTCAGCATCATTTTTGCCGTGACCGGCCAGCAGCAGGTGTTGCTGGTTGAACAGTACAAACATGGCCTGGGCAGAAGAACCTGGGATTTACCGGCCGGCTACATCGACCCCGGCGAAGATCCCCTGGCGGCAGCCAAACGGGAATTAGAAGAAGAGACCGGCTACACCAGCCAACAGTGGCACAAACTCCATGCGCTGGATTATGACTCTAATCGTAATGAGGCCCGGTTCCATTTTTATCTGGCGCTGGAGGCCAGCCCGGATGGCAACAGCCATTTTGATGCCACCGAAGATATACAACTCTATCAGGTGCCATTCACTGAAATTTTATCGGTCCTGGCGGATGGGCGGGTCTCTTCAATGGCCTCGGCGGTTGGTATTTATGCTGCCGTTCGTTGGTTGGCCCAAGATTGACTCAACCTCTGACCAAAGGCAGTTCCGAAAAAATAATTGTCCCAACTCCGTGAAACGTGAAGCGTGAAACGTGATGTTTTTATGCCATAAACCCTCACGTTTCACGTTTTACGCTTCACGCCGCCGAAAGTTTTGGGATGATTTAAATTTCGGAACTCCC
>DAOUMU010000203.1:0-5083 GCA_034409055.1 Anaerolineae bacterium | reverse complement strand
GCCCAGTATTGGGCCGATGCCGATTTTCAGTTTTCGACCAAAAACATTGTCCGGCCCTACGCCTTTGTGGGCGGTATCACCTCCAGTGACGAAGCCCATACCATTCGGGTGGGCCGTTTTTGGGACGGCGGCTCGGGTAATAGCGGCCACAGGAACGAGCCCCCCGGCTACCGCACCCTGATCCACGAGTTTGGCCACTATGCTCTTTACTTGTATGACGAGTATTTCTTCCGCCTGGTTGATGCCAATGGTTTCAGTCGTGAAATTGATGCCGTTTGTACCCGTGAGGAGGTTGGGCCGCCGCCGCCAGGCGTGAGCCCGGACCCCAACCCGGAAGAACCGGGTAACGCCAGTATTATGTTTTACCAGTACAAAGCCAGTGAGTTGACCGACAAAACCTACAACTGGGACCAGAACTGCACCAGTACGGAACAGTATCGCCTCAACAACGGTCAGTCTGACTGGGAAACGGTGTTGAGCCACTACGGTGGGCCGGATTGGACACTCAACAGCCCCAGTGAACGAGGCGGGGTGATGACCGGGCCTGATAAATTTCCAACAGCGTTGCTGCCTTTCCCGGAGGTTATCAGCCACAATATCGGTGTGGTTGTTGGTCCATCCATTCAACTAACCGTCTTGGGTCCGCAGGAGCTACCAGTACATAATGCGCTGGTAGCCTTGCGGACCTCGCTTGGTGGCTACACCATTGCTATTGACCAGGGCCTGACCAATCGGCAAGGGCAAATCGCCATCTACGGAGCTTCTCCTGGTGATATCATTCGGGCCGCCACCTTTGATGGAGCCCTGGCCGGAGCCATACTGGTTGAAGAGGGCAAAGAAGATTATAAACTAATCCTGACCCAGGTCAGCGAGTCAGGGATGGCTACTTTAGCAACGGGCCAGGTACCTCATCTCAGTCTAATACCCCAGAGCGATGGTGATAGTCTCTACCTACAAGTGGCCGGTCTGGCCCAGAGTAGCTTGCCTTTAAATGCTGCTGTCATTCCGGCCGAAGGTGGAGGGGATCGAGAATCGACCGAACTGGCCTACAGTTCGGCCAAGGAGGCCTACGTGGGGACGGTCACGTTGAGTGGAGTGGGTTTGGGCACGGGCCGGGTTGAGGTTAGTGGGGCTGCTTTACCGATGAGTATTGTCAGTGATTACAACTTACAAGCGGTGGACGACACTCAAGCCAACGACCTCTTCTCCGAAGATGGCAACTTCCATCTGCATCTTCAGCCGGACAGTTTATCAGACGATTTGGCCTATGGGGCGGTGTTACCGACCGGCTACGTGCCAGGACCACTACCTGAAGGTCTACAGGTTATCGGCAACGCTTACGACGTGCGGCTATCCGGGGGGTTGACCGAGTTGGATAAAGCGGGGCTGGTGCGGCTGCATTACCATCCCGAGGTGATGGGGATTTTCACCGATACGGCCATTTACTACTGGGAGGCATACAACAAAGTATGGCTGAGGCAGGGGGGCGAGCCGAGCCAGGTGGATAATGCCTGGTCCGTACCAGCCAGCCGGCTGGGGATCTATGCCTTGATGGGGGTGTCGGTGGTGATGCCGAATGATGTTTATTTGCCGATTATTGTCAAGGAGTAGACAATAGAGGACGGGCTGAACTACGGAGGACCAACGATGGACAAGGTTAAAGAAGCACTTAAAGTGAACAGCCAGGATAACAATACGCTTCCGTTCCCTCATTTTCTGACCCCCCTACGCAAATACCTGGTCCCATTCCTGGCCGTCGTTTGCCTCTGGCTATTTCACGCCGTCCCCCCTATCCAGGCTGATCTGGGGACGAATTTCAGCTTCGTTGGCACTGAAACCTACGACACCGCCAGCGTGGCCTGGGGAGACTGGGATGGCGACGGCGACCTCGACCTGGCCGTTGGGAATAACAATAGTGATTGGCAGACGAATGGTGAGGTCAACCAGGTGTACGAAAATGAGGGGGATAGCTTCAGCCTGGCCTGGCAGTCTACCGGCGACGCGAAAGAAACTACGAGCGTGGCCTGGGGGGACTGGGATAACGATGGCGATCTCGACCTGGCCGTCGGCAATGGTGATCCCGACACTTCAGAAGGTGGTCAGGTCAATCAGGTATACGAAAACCAGGGGGGTAGCCTCAGCCTGGCCTGGCAGTCCACCGGCGATGAAAGGGACACCCGGAGCGTAGCCTGGGGAGACTGGGATAACGATGGTGACCTCGACCTGGCCGTCGGCAATTATGGTCAGGTCAACCAGGTATACGAAAATGAGGGGGGAACGTTGGAGCTAGACCCAACCAATGACCTGGGTTGGGAATCCACCGGCGACGAGAACAGAACGCATAGCGTGGCCTGGGGGGATTGGGATGGTGATGGTGACCTCGACCTGGCCGTCGGCAATGGCGCCCCTAATTCTTGGACGAATGGTCAGATTAACCAGGTGTATGAAAACGATGGCGGAACGTTAGGGCTAGATCCGGTCAACGACCTGGGCTGGGAGTCGAGCGATACCTATAACACCAGGAGCGTGGCCTGGGGGGATTGGGATAACGATGGCGACCTCGACCTGGCCTTTGGCAATGAGAATTTCGGTCACCCTAACCAGGTATACGAAAATCAGGGGAACAGCTTCAGCCTGGCCTGGGAGGACTTCGGCTTCTATTATACCCGCAGTGTGGCCTGGGGGGATTGGGATAACGACGGCGACCTCGACCTGGCTGCCGGCAATAGGGATAAGAACCAGGTGTACGAAAATCAGGCGGGGTCACTCACAGCGGGGCCTACCTGGGAATCGGACGACCAACACGAAACCACAAGCGTAGCCTGGGGAGACTGGGATAATGATGGCGATCTCGACCTGGCCGCCGGGAATGCTGAGCCTAATTCTTCGTTGGATGGTGAAGTCAACCTGATGTACGAAAACCAGGGAGGTGGTCTTAGCCTGGTTTGGGAAGCCACCGGCGATCCAAAGGAAACTGCCAGCGTAGCCTGGGGGGACTGGGATAACGATGGTGACCTCGACCTGGCCGTGGGCAATGGAGAGTTCGGTGATGGTCAAGTTAATCAGGTGTACGAAAAAGAGGGGAACAACTTCAACCTGGCCTGGCAGTCCACGGGTGATACAAGGGAAACTGCCAGCGTGGCCTGGGGAGACTGGGATAACGATGGTGACCTCGACCTGGCCGTCGGCAATTATGGTCAGGATAACCAGGTGTACGAAAACCAGGGGGGCACGTTAGCTTTAGATCCGGCCAATGATTTGGGGTGGGAATCTAACAGCAGCGCCGACTTGACCCTCAGCGTAGCCTGGGGGGATTGGGATGGAGATAGAGATCTTGATCTGGCTGTGGGGAATGCCCCTTACTCGGATGGCAATGGAAATTATTTTCGTGGGCAGAACCAAGTCTATGAAAACCAAGGCGGTTATCTTAGCCTGGCCTGGGAGTCGGACAGCGATGCTGATTTCACTTATAGCGTGGCCTGGGGGGATTGGGATAACGATGGCGACCTCGATTTGGCCACCGGCAACTATGATCAGGTTAACCGGGTGTACGAAAACCTGGGAGGCAACCTCAGCCTGGTCTGGCAGTCCACCGGCGACGCAAAGAAGACCGAGAGTGTAGCCTGGGGAGACTGGGATGGTGACGGCGACCTCGACCTGGCCGTCGGCAATAGTGGGCAGGTCAACCAGGTATACGAAAACCAGGCGGGCACGTTGGGGCTAGACCCGGCCAATGGCCTGGGCTGGGAATCCACCGGCGACAACAACAACACCCATACCGTAGCCTGGGGGGATTGGGACGGCGACGGTGACCTTGACCTGGCCGTCAGTAATAGTTCTTCTCCAGCCCACCAGGTATATGAAAATGATGCCTCAGCAGGCAAGCTCAGCCTGGCCTGGCAGTCCACAGATGTCTCAAAATCGGCCCGGAGTGTAGCCTGGGGAGATTGGGATAACGACGGCGACCTCGACCTGGCTGCGGGCAATAGCATGTTTGGTCAGGGTCAGGTCAATCAAATATACGAAAACGGACGGCAAGGGGTGCGGAATTTGCCCGACAACCCCCCAACCTTAACCGTTACCCGGCCTGATACCCCTCCCAAGGTTTACTTTTATGTCTCACCGCAGGTTGTAACCAGCCCTATCATTTCTCTGACTTACACCCTCTTTGATCCAGAGAGCGATCCGGTCCGCTTTATCCGGCCTTACTACGCCCCTAACGGCGGTAGCCAATGGTTCCCGGCCACGCCAGCAGCCGGAACCAAGATGACAAACCTGGCCGCCTCACCCTGGCCCACGGGAACGACCCACACCTTCCTCTGGAACGCCGAAGCTGATCTGATCAAAAGTGACAACCTCCTCTTTCGGATTGAAGCTTACCAGGGTTTCAACCACCCCGGTCCCTACCTGTGGCCCTACGTCTCGGCCCAAACCTTCCCCTTCCGCCTGGAAGCAGCAGAGTGGTATGCTAAAGTGGTCAGTGACACGAATCCTGTGGCCGGGGCTGAGGTTTACCAGGCCGGACAATTGCTCACGACAACGGTCAATAATTCCTATCTGACTGACCGGAGCGGGTTGATCAGATTGACTAACCCTACTCCCGGTCAGCCGTTGGTGGCCTTACTGCAAACCCAGGAGCAAACAACCACCCGCGCCGCCCACGATGACTGGGCCTACCGGACCTATGTCACCAGCTTGAACCTGGATAACACGGGAGTCCCCAGCCCGACCCTGATTAGTCAGCAGCCAGGGGAACAGCGAGTGACCATCCGTTCAGATGATCCACTCGTCCTATTTAACCTTGTCGTCTCCATCGAATGGGATGCCACCGACGATTACCTGGCCATGCTCGAAGACGCCTTCCGCCAGGCCTCAGCCTACCTCTACGATATCACCGACGGCCAGATGGCCTTTGGCCAGGTCAACATCTATGACAAAGCCAAGCATTGGGCCGAGGCCGATTTTCAGTTTTCGACCAAAAACATTGTCCGGCCCTACGCCTTTGTGGGCGGTATCACCTCCAGTGACGAAGCCCATACCATTCGGGTGGGACGTTTTTGGGACGGCGGCTCCGGCAATAACG
>DAOUMU010000202.1:0-16258 GCA_034409055.1 Anaerolineae bacterium | reverse complement strand
ATTTTGTCCCGGGGTGAGCCCAACCTGGAGAATGAACTGTGGGGCGTCAGCGCCCAGGTCATCAACGGTACCCTTACTCCCGAAGAAGCCGCCCAACAAATTCAAGAGGGCCTGGAGAAGTGGTACGAACCGCAACAATAGTGATGTAGAGACAGCCCCATTGGATTGTCAAGTGTAGAATCGGGGCGGGCTTCACACACCCGCCCCGATATTTGATTTAGTGCGGGGATTCTAGTATCCTACTGATTTAAATATAGAGTTCTGCTTACTACCCGACATGGACAGAGAAACCAGGTTTTTTGTCGTCTGAGCAAGCCAAAAAGGTTGTTTTTCGAACTTTCCAGGCCAGTTCAAGGGCCTTTGTCAGTGAAAAACCTGGTTTCTGATTTGTAATGTCGGGTAATGAAGAGTTCTGACGGCTTTTCAAAACTTGCCAAATCTGGAGGAGGGTATGCAACAAACACCTGCTAAACGACGTAGTCGGAAACCATTTCCAACCCATATCATCGTCTTTTTGGCTCCGGCTACCCTGATTTATACCCTGTTTATGATCTATCCTCTGGCCGACTCGTTGCGTCTGAGTTTGTTTACGATCAGTAGTGAGCAAGGAAATGAAATATTTGTTGGATTTCAAAACTACATTACCCTCTTGACCGATGAATTATGGTCGGAGCGATTTTGGGGGGCCTTGAAAAACAACTTTATCTTCTTTCTTGTCCACATGCTTGTCCAAAATCCCGTCGGGCTGCTGTTGGCGGCTCTGCTCAGCGCCCGCCAGTTACGCTGGCGAAACACCTACCGCACCATGCTCTTTATGCCCACAATGCTCTCATTTGTTATTGTCGGCTTCATCTGGCAACTCATCCTGAGCCCGCTGTGGGGCATATCCGAAGGCTTGATGAGTTTGGTGGGGGTGGAGCAGTTTTTTAAGCCATGGCTGGGCCTGGAAAGTTCGGCCCTTATCACCCTCTCTCTGATTTCAGTTTGGCAATTTGTGGGCATCCCCATGATGTTATTCTATGCGGCCCTACTCGGCATCCCGGACGAGTTGATTGAAGCTGCTTATGTAGATGGAGCAACGCCCTGGACTATCTTCTGGCGCATCAAGTTCCCCCTCATTCTGCCCACCGTCGGCATCGTTACGATATTGACTTATGTGGGTAATTTCAACGCCTTTGATTTGATTTATACCACCCAGGGAGCGCTGGCCGGTCCCAATTTCTCCACCGACATTCTTGGCACGTTTTTCCATCGAACTTTCTTCGGCTTTCAACTTCAATTGGGCAATCAAACGATGGGAGCGACGGTGGCAGCTATGATGTTCTTGATTATCCTGATCGGTGTTTTGCTCTACCTGTTTGGTTGGCAACGCCGCATTACGACGTATGAAATCTAGGGGAGGTAGAGATCGTGAAGAACAGTTCCGCTTCAAGTTATTATCACAAAATCAGTCAGGATATTGCGCCCCATCTTGTGCTGTTGACCTATACCTTGTTTGCAATTTTTCCCATCATCCTCATACTCATTAATTCGTTCAAAAGTCGCAAGGCTATTTTCAATGCGCCCTATTTGCCTCCCCTTTCAGACACATTTAGTATGATAGGTTACAACACTGTATTTGAACGCTCAAACTTTCAGTGGTATTTTGTTAATAGCCTGGTTGTTACGCTCGGTGCCATGTTTTTAATCCTGTTGACCGGGGCCATGGCTGCCTATGCTCTATCCGAATACAAATTTCCCGGCAATACCCTTATGGGGCTTTACCTGGCCCTGGGAATTATGATCCCCATTCGTCTGGGGACCGTCAGTATCTTGCGCCTGGTAGTGGCTATGGGTCTCATCAATACCCTGACCGCCCTGATTTTGGTTTACACGGCTATGGGATTACCCCTGGCTATTTTTGTGTTGCAACAGTTTATGCGACAGGTCCCCACAGAGTTAAAAGAAGCAGCCCGTATTGATGGGGCCAGCGAATACCGTATTTTCTGGCTCATCTTACCGCTGGTCAGGCCGGCTGTGGCCACGGTGGCGGTTTTTGTCATGATTCCCGTCTGGAACGATCTCTGGTTTCCGCTCGTCCTCGCTCCGGGCGAGTCGACCAAAACAGTTACTTACGGGGCCCAACAGTTTCTCGGTCAATTTATCAGCGACTGGAACGCTGTCCTGTCTTCTTTAACCCTGGCTATGATACCCATCTTGATTTTGTATATTATTTTCTCCCGCCAGCTCATTCGTGGTCTGACTTCTGGGGCTGTGAAGTAGAGATTTTATAATCTCCAATCTCCTAATCTCCAATCTCTAACTTTTAAGGAGTATCACAATGCGAGTAGGAATTGCCGGCGTCGGTTTTATGGGCTCTACCCACGCGGCCGGCTGGGTTGAGACTGGGGCCACGATTGCCGGTTTTATGGCCGAATCTCCGCCACATGCGCAAACCATCGCCGAAAAGTATGGGGCGCAGGTCTACCCTGATTTTGAGGTGATGCTGGCCGATGTGGACGTGGTCGATATCTGCACGCCGACCCATTTGCACCACGAAATGGTGCTCAAGGCCGCCGCAGCCGGAAAAGACATTATCTGTGAGAAACCCCTGGCCCGTACCGTGGCCCAGGGACAGGAAATGATTGCCGCCTGCCGGTCGGCCGGGGTCAAGTTGCTGGTGGCTCATGTAGTGCGCTTCTTCCCGGAGTATGCTCAAGCCAAGGCCGCTGTAGCCAATGGCGATATTGGTCAGCCGGCCGTGGTGCGCCTGACCCGGGGTACGTTCCGCCCTAAAAAAGCCACCGACAACTGGTTCATCGACTTTGAAAAATCCGGCGGGATGGTGTTGGACCTGATGGTGCATGATTTTGATTACGCCCGCTGGCTGGCCGGAGAAGTGGAAAGCGTTTTTGCCAAGAACATCACCAGTACCCACCCCGATGCCCCCGTTGATTACGGTCTGGTTATTCTCAAACACCGAAACGGGGCCATTTCCCACATCGAGGGTTCGTGGGCCTATCCACCGCCGCTGTTTCGCACCCGCTTTGAGATAGCCGGTACGGACGGTTTTCTTGAGTTCGACTCGGGGCGCACCACTGCTATCCACCTTCATCTACATAAACAAGAAGCCGATGCTCCCGACGTACCGCTGCCCAGCAGCCCACTGAGCGAGAGTCCATACACCACCCAAATCAAATCCTTCTACAGGGCCCTGACTCAAGACAGTTTCGTTCCGGTGAGTGCAGCAGATGGCCTAGCTGCCTTGCAAATAGCCCTGGCCGCCATCGAGTCGACCCAACAAGGCGTCCCGGTCACATTGGAGCCATTACCGGAGGTGTCCGCATGAAAATTGGGATAATGAGCTTTGCTCACCTGCACGCCGAAGCCTACATTCATAATCTGCGAGCCATTCCCGGTGTCGAGATGATTGGTATTGCCGATGATGAACAGGTTCGCGGCCAGCACTTTGCTGAATTATTCGATGTCCGGCTCTACCCATCTTATGAGGCGTTGCTGGCCGAGCAACCGGATGGCGTGTTAGTTTGTTCTGAAAATGCCAATCATCGACCTCTGGTGGAATTGGCCGCTGCGGCCGGGATTCACGTGCTGAGTGAGAAACCCCTGGCTATCACCTTGGCCGATGCGCAAGCCATACTGGATGCCTGTCAGACCGCAGGTGTTATCTTAATGACGGCCTTTCCTATGCGGTTCAACGCCCCTCTGTTGGAAATCAAAGCGATGCTGGATAACGGCAGCCTGGGCAAAGTTTATGGCTGCAATACTACCAATCAGGGCCAGATGCCGCTCAAGCACCGCCAGTGGTTTGTCGATAAAAAACTGGCCGGGGGTGGGGCAGTGATGGACCACACCGTCCATCTGGCGGATGTCTTGCGCTGGTATCTGAACAGTGAGGTGGTTGAAGTCTTTGCCCAAACTAATCATATTCTTCATGCGGACAGGGTGGATGTCGAAACAGGCGGTCTGCTCATGCTGACCTTTGCCAATGGCACCTTCGCCAGTATTGATTGTAGCTGGAGTAAACCGCTCAACTATCCCACCTGGGGTGGTCTCATTATAGAACTGGTCAGCGAACGTGGCCTGACCACCGTCGATGCTTTCAGCCAGAACTTAAATATCTACAACCAGCGGGACTCAAGCCATTATTGGACCTGCTGGGGCTCCGATGCTAATCAGGCCATGATCGAAGAGTTTGTGGCCGCAATCCGAGAACAACGTGCTCCACGGGTCACCGGTGAAGATGGTTACAAGGCTTTGGAGGTTGCTTTAGCAGCCTACGCCTCGGTGGAGAGGGGGCAACCGGTCAAGTTGCCGTTAAACTAAAACATACGGAGCTTCAATCCCCCAGGCATTGGCTGATCAAAGCGACCAGGCGTTTCTCCAAGGAAGGGAGTATCCCTGATGACATTAAAACAGTCTTATCTTTTTCAAGAGATTCACGAACAACCGGTCGTTTTGAGCCATCTTCTGGCACAGGAAAAAGAGGTTATCCAACGCCTGGCCGTAGCAATCAAGCAGCGCCAGGTAACTCACGTGGTCATCGCCGCCCGGGGGACCAGTGATAATGCCGGACGCTATGCGCAATACCTGTTGGGGGCGGTCAATGGCCTGACCGTGGCCCTGGCTACTCCCAGCCTGTTTACCATTTACAAGCAGCCACCCCGCTTTGGCAATGCCTTAGTGCTGGGCATCAGTCAAAGTGGTAAAAGCCCGGATATTGTCGCTGTTCTGGTCGAAGCCCGTCGCCAGGGTATGCTCACGGCAGCGGTCACCAATTTCCCCGACTCTGACCTGGGAGGAGAAGCTGATTACGTCATCAACCTACAGGCAGGCGTGGAGCGCTCTATCGCTGCCACCAAGACCTACACCAGCCAACTGGCGGCCATTGCTTTATTGGGGGCCAGCCTGGCCGAAGACGAACAAATGCTGGCAGCGCTGGGACAAATACCTGAAACCGTGGCCACCACCCTCTCGATGGATGCTGAAATTGCCCAAATTGCTCAGCGCTATCGCTACATGCGAGACTGCGTGGTGATTGGGCGGGGTTACAACTACGCTACGGCCTTTGAGTTGGCCTTGAAGCTAAAAGAGCTAACTTATATCATTGCCGAACCCTACAGCAGCGCCGATTTTATGCATGGCCCCCTGGCCTTGATTGAGCACGGCTTCCCGGCCATTGTCATTGCTCCTTCCGGGGTCATGTTGCCTGAAATCCAGAACTTCATCCGTACCCTGGAGCAGCGTGAAGCCGAAATTATTGTCATTAGTGACGAACCAGAGACGCTGACCCTGGCTCGCATTCCCCTGACCCTCCCCCACCCCGTGCCTGAATGGCTTTCACCCATTACAGCCATCATTCCGGGACAACTCTTCGCTATGCATCTGGCCTATGTCCGGGATTATGACCCGGATCATCCTCGCGGCTTGCGTAAAGTGACGGAAACCAGGTGATCTGTTATTATATTGGTACCTTTTACCCGCTCGTGATAACCGTTAACAACGATTATAATAATGTTAAATGATTTGGGTGTGTTTCACTTGAGTCAGAGCATTTCAAAACATCGTGTTGCGTGTTACGTATTGCGTGTTTTTTTGGCACGTAACACGCAATACGTAATAACAACTGTTCGACTTATTTGAAACACACCCAAATGATTTTGGGGGTACAACAGGTAACTTTGGCTTACACCCGGCCGAGTTACTCTGTTGTCGAACATTATCTTTTTTATATCCTTTAAGTCCAATACCCTTCAAAATAAGGGGAAAGAATTATGAAATACTTTCACATTATTGGGGCGACTGTTCTTGCTGGATTATTCATTTTGATCCAGCAGCAGACCGTTACGGCCCAAAAGTTTATGGAGCAATCCTCCGGTTATAGCTCTCAGCCGCAGTTACTTCAAGCTTCAGCCGCCCCTACCCCCCTACCGCCTACACCCACCCCGATGCCGACAACAAATACCCCGACGGAGATTGTTGCCGGCCAATCTCCAGCAACAGATATCCCGCCCGGTATTGACATCAACCATCCTCTATCCCTGGAGATGGGCGTCAATGAAGGAAATCTGGGAGCAGGTGAAAAGCGCTGGTTTTCTATCGAAGCCATGGGCCCCGGTGGCGGTAGTGGCGTCTATGTGCCGCTGACCCTCTCTCTCTACTTCACCCCGAATGATGGCAATCCCCGGGATCGAGTTTCCATGGAGTTATTTGACTCTAGCATGCCGGCCATATGGTCAAAAGGATATCCCAATCAGATTAAAAGCTTCGGGGCAGGGTCAGTCCGCTCATTGGATAACGACGACAAAAGTGGGGAAATGATATGGAGTGGGTCCCTCATCGGCGATCAACCTATCTACATTCGTTTACGTAACGATAACGAGTTCCCCGTTGATTATTTACTCTTTACCTTTGACATATTTTAGGTGCCCGAGATGAAAATGAATTGGAAACCGGATCTGCGCGTATTAATCGCCTTGCTGGTCATATTGATCGTTGCCCTCTTTCTCCTCTTCAAAGCGGGTCTATTTTCTACAAGTGAGGTACTTTATATCGCCGTTGTCGGGCCGACGAATAAACCGGATGGCGAGGAGATGGTCAGGGGTATCAGGATGTACCTTGACCAGATAGATTATGAAGTCAATGGAAAAACCGTGAAATTGCTTGAGTTCGATGACGAAGACAATATGGACCTGGCGCGGGAAAGGGCCTTGGAAATTGCGAAAAGTAACGCCCTCGTTGTGCTGGGGCATCATTTTAGTTCTACTTCCAGAGCAGGAGGTGAAGTCTATCAAGAATTTGGCCTTCCGGCGATTTCTGGTTCGGCCACGGCTAACGATGTGACTGAAGGGAACGATTGGTACTTTAGAGTCATCTTCACTAATCGTTCCCAAGCCAATTTTTTGGCAATTTATGTGCACGAAGTGCTAAAACAGAAGACCGTCAGCATTATCTACGACCAGGATAACTATGGCACATCGCTGGTGGAGGCTTTTGAAAGCAAATTCCAAAGCTTGGGGGGCGAGATCAACGGTAAATGGGATTTTAATAGTCAAGAAAACGAAAATCTGGACCAGGCGCTTGAGGGAATTATCGGAGAATTATCACGGGTCGAAACGGACGGCCCTGGCATGGTTTTTCTGGCCACGCATGGTAGCGAGGCCGAAAAGCTTATCGTTTTAATGAAGCGCAATAACCTGCCCTATGGCATCATCGGCGCTGATGCCATAGGGGACCCTTCCTTTGCTGAACAATTTGAGGAATATTCCGAGGAACAGGATCAGCCCGGATTTTTTTTGGAGGGTATCTACGCTGTATCTCCTATCATCTTTGATGCTGCGAATGAAGAAGCTCAACAGTTCAGGAATGATTTTCTTGAACTGTACGGGGTGGAACCAGGTTGGACTGCCGCCACTTATTATGAGGCTGCTTTAGTGGCTATTCGGACAATTGAAATGGCGGAGGTGCAGGGTAAACAGGAAAATTTGGCCGAAGAACGCCAAAAGATCAGGGATCATTTAGCCCAGCTTGGTCCCGCAGATGATATTGAAGGGTTGACCGGACCTATTTACTTTGACGAGTATGGCGATGTTGATAAAGTTGATCTTGGCCAGGGCCTGAACCGTGAAGCCGATAAACTGGTCGATATTGGCATCTACAAAGATGGGCGTTTTGTTTCAGCCTGGACTCAGCTTCAATATCTGACCGACGCTTACCGTTGGGCCGATTTTTTGCAAGAACGTCAGGTCGGTCGAATTATTATTGATAATGGCAGCCCGATTTATAAAACCAACATCGTCTATACTGGAGTAGATATTAACCAAGTCAGTAACCTTGATGCGAAGAGTTCGACTTATACGATAGATTTTTACCTTTGGTTTCGCTATCAAAGCCAGTTTGAAGATGTTGTGGAAAGTGATGTTGAATTTATCAATTCAGTCGAGAAAGTCGAGCTGGGGGAACCGATAGCCGACGAAGTTGTGAATGGGGTAACCTATCGGGCTTACCGCATTATCGCCGATTTTAAGAGTGACTTTGATTTTGAGGACTACCCCTTTGACGAACAAACATTGGCCATTAAATTTCGCCACACCAATTTAACGCGAGAAAAGCTGATTTATGCGGTGGATGAAGTGGGCATGCGCCAAACCAAAAGTGAAGCTATTTTGGAGAAGTTTGAAAGGGCAAACGTGTTTGGCTCAATTACCAACTGGGAACCCATAGAGGCCCACTTTTCTCAGGACATTATGTACAACGAGTCAACCATGGGCAATCCCAGGTTTACCGGCTCAGATGCTGGTATCGAATATTCAAGATTCAACGCAGTCATCCATATCAAAAGGGATCCTTTTATTTTCAGTATCAAAAACTTGTTTCCCATGTTTGTGGTCATTGGTGTCGCCTACCTGGTCTTTTTTCTGCCGCCTACCCAACTTTCATCAGCTTACGGGATTGTGACCGGTGCTCTGTTAACCGTGGCCTTTTTCCACTTAAAACTGTCGAGCGATTTACCGGGGGTGGGTTATATCGTCGCTCTTGATTATGTTTTCTACAGTATTTATGTGTTAATCACCATTGAACTGATTCTGACCATTATCAATCACAGGCAATATAGCAAAGAGAATGAAGCCCTGGTAGAACGCATAAACCGGATTAGCCGGGTGGTTTATCCGGTTGTGATTTTGATAGGTATCGCCTTATTTTTATACCGGTATGAAATCATTACTTTGCCTTTTTAGGGCACTTCCCCCACGGCCAACTGGAAGATATGCATTTGGGCCCATATCAAATTTTGGGCAAGGCTGTGCCTTGATCATACCTTATTCTTCAACAACATCTGTTGGATTAAGTGACGACGATGCGCTCTACTTTAAATGGTTGCATCTAAGCTGTGCAGGCCGGTTGCACCGCTGGGCCGATTGGGGCGTTTCTCCTCGATTTGTGGCGTGCCATCCCCCTCGGTACAGCGCACCTCAAATGTATGTTCGCCTTCTGCAAAGGGCCAATCATAACGCCAGATTACCCAGGTTGTTTCCGAAAGGGGTGAGCGCAGTTTAGCTTCTTGCCAGGGACCACCGTCAACCCTGACTTCAACCTTTGAGATGCCACGCGCGCCGGAAAAGGCAATCCCTCCAACGGGCACAAGCTTTTGGTCACTACCTTCGGTGACCGCGTTGACCGCAACAGTATCAATGACGGACGTCGTTTTCACCTGGGCAACCTCATCCCAGTTACGCTCGACCCAATAGCCCTCTTTGTACTGGTCAGTCACCTCAATGCCGGTAATCCATCTGGGTTGTTTCATGCCGTAGCGATCCGGGATCCAGATGCGCAGAGGATACCCGTGATCAATGGGCAGGTCATGGCCATCCCAGGCGTAGCAGAGCATAATTCGCTCATCGGCCGTAATCAGTTCCAGATCAACGCTCTCGTAAAAGCCGTCGCCTGAAGTGATGTAGAGGTAACGAGCCTCCGGCTGAACCTGCACATCGGCCAGGATGTCTTGCAGGCTAACCCCGGTCCACTGGGTCGTACCAATCAAACTGGTGCCGATGCGGCCGGAGATGCAGGAGAGGGTGACATACTGATCGCGCGACTCATAATTGTTTTTGATGTCATCCAAGCTCAGCATTAGGGGATTGTCGACCAGACCGGTGATGGGCAATACCCAGGTTGATCCATCAATGACGGTCGGTTCCGTGCGAATGAATACTTTGTAATGATCCTTGATCGGCGTGTATTCCGGGCGAGTGCCGGGGGCAGGCATCACCGGGTCGTTCGAATTGGGGAAGGGCAGTTCTTCACTCGTTTCGGTTTGGTGGGCCATTGAATCCTCAAGCGCTTGCTCCAGCCGGCGTTGCTTGCTCTGGGCCATCACGGTCCCCACGCCGGCCCCAACCACCGTGATTACAGCCGAGGCCGCACCCAAACGGATCAAGAATTGCCGGCGACTGAGCCTTTCAACAGCTCGAGTTTTATCCGCCTCGACGGACGTTTCGGTCTCAATTGGCATGAGACGGCGATAGGCCCAACTTAAAGCCAGTCCCCAGGCCAGAAACAGAAGCGACAGCCACCCAATTTGCAGGAGTGGAGGCACAGTCGATTGCCCGATGGCAATACTGATGGCAATAAACGGCAGGCCAAACAGAGCGCCCATCACAATCCCCGCAATGGGGTCAGATTTGATATTTCGCACGCTCATAACGGCAAAGAAAATAATGCCGGCAATGATGCCGCCTACAAAAAACTGCAAGACGGCCATAACCTGTTCTGCGGTTTTAGCGGTGTCAGCAACGCTCACCCCTAGCCACAGCATTGTGTCAATCATCAAGTCAATGCCAAACGTGATCAGGGGGCCAGGTAGCACCCGCGTCAACCAGTCAAATAAATCAAAGGGAACAAAGGGTAAGCCGGCCAATTGATAGGCCAGATACATCACCCCAATTAGCGGCGCGGTCAGTAACGCCCCAACCAAAGCGCCGGTTCCGAGATTTAACTTTTTCATAATCTATTCCTCCCGTAAAAATAATTTATCGTAACTACCTACCATGTCATTCTGAACGAGCGCAGCGAGTGAAGAATCCCCAAGGTTTCGGAGATTCCTCGTCGTTTATGCCCTTTGGGTACTGAGCTCCTCGGAATGACATGAGGGCAGGCAGTTACAATTTATCTTAATTATAGCCTAAAGCTGGCTTTTTATCTATGCTTCAAGGTGTCACAAAGATATTGGGGATGATGAAGGATATTCCCTTAACCCCTCCAAACGGATATAAAAAGCACCAAAATAACACAAATAAGTCATTTAGGTCTATTTTCTCCCCATAAGGGGTGATAGACTTTTACCACCAAACTTTTTTCAAAGCAAGTTTTCCTCGTCGTCAGGTCAGAGACAACTTAACCATCTGCTCTCAGCAAAGAAATAGCGAACAATGGAATTGTTAATAAATTGGTAATACTTTTGAAAGATCGCTGTAATTTTTGAAATGTACTCTGGAGAAGAGTAACTCGCAGGCGCCGCGAGCCAAACTCAAGCCCGAAAGGAGAAGGGGGTGATGCAAGGATAAACCCAAGAGATAGTAGTGAACTTCTTTCCTATGTAAAAAGCTATCCAATATAAAAATCAGAATCAGAAAGGAAATAAACAGATGTTACGCAAAATTGCTTTTATGATGTTGGTTTTGACTCTCGGTTTGATAATGGCTGTCCCGGCTTTTGCCGGGGGTAAGCCCAATTTTACTCCACAGCTATGGGGTGATGGTGAGCTTTGGGGGACCAAGGGCGTTGCAGCCCTGCCTGCGCCCAACGGCCACAATGATCAGTCATTTGACAAGCTCTTTGTCATCATTAACAGCAACAATCCTGAAGGACAGTTACCTGTAGCTGAAGCCGCGCCTGGTAACCCCAACTACAACGGCGGTCGCTGGTTTACTCATACCGTTGAATGGACGCAAGCTGGCTTCAATGCGCACGGTACGGTACCGGTACTAACCTCTTATGAAGAGGTGATGCATCATTACAATTTAGGACACCTGGATATCACGCCAGGTTCGCCGGGTAGCCCGCCAGATTACTTCGAGTGTCCTCTCCTGCCCGTGAAGTAATAACTCACCATTGCTATAACATAGTGCGTCAAAAGGTCCCGGTTAAATAGCCGGGACCTTTTTTAATTGCCGCCAATCCACCATTTCCCAGCATCCGAATAGTTAATGAACACGTATGTTGAGTCTCGAGGAACAATGGGGCAATTCCAATACTCTTCAAATTCAGGTTGGGGTAGTGCCTGAATGTTTATTACCCACGGTGTGTTCCGCTGTTTTTGTTCAACTGGCAATAAGAGTTATACTCAGGATATTCTCCACGAGGTGAACGAGAAACCGTGACCCAACGTGCTACCTGCTGGAGCTTTATTCTTTTAGCCATCTTTATTCTGGTTTTAGCGGCCACCGGCTACTTTGCCCTACAAGGCCATCGTAGCGCTCCACCTGCACCGGCTGGGTTTCTGGCTGCGGACAAAGGCTACGGGGTGACCGTTGACCTGACCCAGTACGATCAGGACACCCTGACGAACACCCTGACCTCATTGCGTGAGAATGGTTTAACCTGGCTGCACCAGCCTGTCTCCTGGGCTGAGATCGAGCCCAACTCTGGCCAGTTCGATTGGCAGCAGTTCGACCGGGTTGTGGCCGCTGTTGCCCATGAAAACGAGGAAACGGGAGATCAATACCAGGATTTCAAGCTGGTCGTTGTGTTGCATACCAGCCCAACCTGGGCCAAACCGGCCAACACGCCGCTCACTACCCCGCCCACCGAAGTGAGTGACTTCGGTAACTTTGCCCGAACCTTTGCCGCCCGTTACGGACAGCAGGTCGACCATTATCAAATCTGGCACGAGCCAAACCTCAGCGCCAATTGGGGGAATGCCTTTGTTGATCCCGCGGCCTATGCCGACCTGCTGCGCGAGGCCGCTCTCAACATCCGGGCGGTTGATCCCGAGGCTTATATCCTCAACGCAGCCCTGGCTCCTACTTTGGAAAATGGTCCCCTTAATCTCAACGAAATAGCTTATCTGGAGCAACTGTACCAGGCCAAAGCCGACCGTTGGTTTGACATTGTGGCCATCCAACCCTACGGCTTCGACTCGGAACCGTCTAATCCGGCCGGGATCGATGTGCTGGACTTTCGCCGGGCCGAACTGCTGCGCCAGGTTATGCTCGAACACAATGATGCTGATACACCCCTGTGGGCCACTGCGTTCGGCTGGAATGTCCTACCGGCTGATTGGGCCGGTCAGCCGGCCCCCTGGCACAGCGACACTGCGTCGGTGCAAGCGCAGCGGACTGCCGCCGCCATACAACAGGCCCGGCGTGATTGGCCCTGGCTTGGTCCGATGTTGGCCATCCGCTGGGACACTACCGGCCTGACCGCCGATGATCCGGGTCGGGGCTTTGCCCTACTGGAGACGCCTGTCGTGTTGGCGGCGATCCAAACGGCTGCCACCAACGCCCCTCTCGCTACCGCCGGGCGTTATCCAGCCGACCATCCCAGTGGGCGCTATAGCCCCGGCTGGCGTTTTGCCTTGACCGAAGCCGATATCCCCCGCGACGAACCCCGCACCCTGACGATTTCCTTTGAGGGAACGCGGCTGGATTTAACGGTCAATCGTGGCCCATACCGTGGGTATCTGTGGGTGACGATTGATGACCAACCGGCTGAGGCTCTGCCCCGGAACGGCCGGGGACGTAGTTACGTGGTGCTGTACGACCCGCTGCGTGAAAGCGAGACCATTCCCCTGGCTCAAAACTTAACCTGGGGACAACACCAGGCCGTGATCGAGGCTGAGGGCGGCTGGGGCCAATGGGCCGTGAGCGGCTGGACGGTCTACAATGAAGCTGACCGCCGTCCGGCTCAAACCGGGTTAGTGATAGCCGGGGTCCTGGCTGTCCTGAGTGGCCTGGGCTGGCTGTGGTCATTTTTCCGTGCTCCGGTAGAGATGATCAAGTTGGCCTGGGCCTGGAGTGAGATTCTGGTCGCCTTGTACGCTATTCTCCGTGAACCAGGTCAGATCGTCCTCACCTTTGTCTTGACCATTGGCTTTTATCTTGCCCCAGGAACGATAGCCCTGGCCATACTGCCCCTATTGGCCCTGGTTATTTTATTGCGCCCTGACCTGGGGCTGGCCGTAGTTGCCTTTAGCCTCTCCTTTTTTCAGGCTCCCAAACAGTTACCCGTTGGTGGTTTTTCACCGGTCGAATTAGCCTTGGCCCTGACCGTCGCCGGTTTTATCTTTAGAGCTCTACTGGCCTTGGGCCAGGCCGTTTACGCTCCAGAAAAACCAAATCCAGAACCTCCAACCTCCTCCAATCTCCAATTCCCAATCTCTACTCCCTACTCCCTACTCCCCACGCTAAAATCCGCTGACTGGGCCGCCCTGGCTCTGGTTGTCTTAGCCCTCCTGGCCACCCTGGCCGCCGACAATTTTGGCGTCAGTATGCACGAGTGGCGGGTGGTCGTGTTTGAGTCGGTCCTTTTCTATTTTTTGGTTCGTCTGGGGGTCGATTTTAGCCCATTTTGGAGATCGAGTAGCCCCCCTGACCCTCCAAAGGGGGGAGATTTTAGCCGGTGTTCCCCCTTTTGGGGGGGTAGGAGGGGCTTTGGAGCAGGGGCAGGCTGGCGCTGGGCTTGGCGGTTGGTGGATGCCTTTGTGGCCGGAGCTGTCCTGCAAGCGTTCATTGCCCTTTACCTCTACTTTTTCACCGACCAATCCATCACCGCCGAAGGGGTGCGCCGGGCGCTGGGGTTGGCCTACGGCTCGCCCAACAACTTGTCCCTGTTTCTGGATCGAGCCTGGCCGATTTTGCTGGCGGTGACTGTTTTACCGGGGACAGAGACAAAATACCGGCGCTGGTTGTATGGGGCTGGGCTGGTGATTGTCAGCCTGGCCCTTTACCTGACCTTCTCCAAGGGTGCGCTGCTCATTGGCCTGCCGGCCTGCATCGTGGCTATGGCTATTTTGCATGTCCAACGTAATCAGACCGCCGAGGGGCAACGTAAGCGACGAAGTTGGGGGCGGGTGGTGGCAGCCACGGCCGGCGGACTGGTCATTATCATTTTAGTCCTCATTCCGCTTAGCCAGACGGAACGATTTCGGACCACCTTTGATTTTAACCAGGGCAGTACCGGCTTTTTCCGGCTGAAATTGTGGCAGGCCTCACTGGCCATGCTGCGCGACCATTGGCCGCTGGGCGTTGGCCTGGATAATTTTCTGTACCAGTACCGCACCCGTTATATTTTGCCGGAAGCCTGGCAAGAACCGAATTTGAGCCACCCCCATAACCTGATTTTGGACTTCGGCACCCGCCTCGGCCTGGGCGGTATTGCCTTACTCCTGTGGTTGCAGGGAGCGTTTTGGCTCGCTGCCTGGCGGCTGCTGTATCAAAAACAACCAGCGCCGCTCATCCTGGGCCTGATGGGCAGCATGGTGGTCTTCTTGAGCCACGGCCTGGTAGACAACTCTTACTTTTTAGTGGATTTGGCTTTTGCTTTTTTCTTGACGGTGGGTATTGTGCAGCGGTTAACCGAATAGTTGTCATAGTTATTCTGTATCATTTTGCAATTTGGACTTTGGACAAAGTCCAATGCACAAAAACCGCTATGACAGACATGGACTTCTGCCCCGCCCACCGCCAGGACGGCGGCCCCGGAGTAGGCTTCCACCCCGGCCACCGGGTTAATCGACTACGAATTAAGTCAGGATTTAGAACTAAGCCCCTCACCCCCGACAAGCTGGCCGACACCACCTTCCGCCTTGAACTCCTCTATACATACGTAGACACCGTCACCGATCTGAAAGAGTATGAAAGAATAGTCACCTACCCGTCAAGACTATCAGGCCGTCTAAACCGGACCCTGGGCAAGCCCGGCTACACCACTGAGAAAGAAGTAGAGGCAGTCATAAAAAGGAAAAAAGCCCTTATCCCGGCCAGACTGCAAAAGGAAAAAGAAGCAGCAGAGGCCGCAAAACCAAAGCCTACCACAAGATCACCCCGCTACTACCAAACCCTCGAATACATCGAAGATTACATCCAACGCTACCGAAAGTCCCCAACTTACCGAGAAATCGCCGGGGACCTCAACATGTCAGTGAAAATAGTATACCATTACATCAACCGGCTAGTCGAAGACAAAAAAATACATAAATCCCCATCATCCCACAACAGATGCTTACGCCTCGGAGAAAACAAAATTAGACAACTAAAATTTTCATTCGAGTAATGCCCCTGCCCCGAAACTGAAGCACGCTGGGCTGCATTGTTTATACTTCAGCAGCGCACCTCGTGCTTGGTTAGCCTATCTTGGAGCATATTGCCTAAACCATTCGCGAAAAATTAGGTTGCCCTAAATCAAAATTTAGTTCCAGCTAAACTATTTCAAATGAATTTTTTTTGAAATAAAAACTGAAATATTAAAGGCTGCTTTTTGTGATATAATCGTTTAATAAAGACCACGGGAAAAACAATAACATCGACGTCCAGTTTACTGGCAGACACATAAATGATTTTTTCTAGTTCTGTCGGATTCTGTGGTTTTGTCATAACATCCTGAACGAGGGAACACAAGCAAGGCAAAACTCGTGATTTTTTGACATAATGTATATCTTTTGAAGTAAAATCAGGCTTTTTGACCTGATTTTTCGGCAAAATGGTCTGTTACGATGATCCAAAAAGGGTATAAATTTGCCAACCACAGAAAACGCTAGAACCAG
>DAOUMU010000201.1:0-8668 GCA_034409055.1 Anaerolineae bacterium | reverse complement strand
CGATCAGGGGATGGTAGGCTTCTGGTACAACAAAGACCTGTTTGCCGAGGCCGGCATTGATGCGCCACCCGAAACGTGGAGTGAACTGCTGGAAGACGTGCAGACACTCAAGGATGCCGGCATCCTGCCCATTGCTCTTGGTGAGGGCGATAAATGGCCCGGTCACTTCTGGTGGGTTTATCTGGCCATCCGTATGGGCGGCGAGGAGGCTTTCAATGCTGCTGCCAGTGGTGAGGGTTCCTTTGCTGACGAACCCTTTGTGCAGGCCGGGGAGAAGCTACAGGAGCTTATTGCCCTCGAACCGTTCCAGGGCGGCTATCTTGGCGCGACCTATAATGATCAGGCCAGGTTGATGGGCAATGGTGAAGCCGCTATGGAACTGATGGGCCAGTGGGCGGAAGGTGTTCAGAACGATGAGAGCACCAGCGGAGAGGGGCTTGGCGATAGTCTTGGCTGGTTCCCCTTCCCGATGGTCGAAGGTGGCAAGGGTGACCCGGCGGATGCGTTGGGTGGCGGTGGTGGATACATCCTTGGTAAGGATGCCCCCGATGAAGCCATCACCTTCTTGAAATACCTGAGCACCAAGGAGATTCAGTGCGAAACCACCTGGGTCTTGCCGGTGGTCAAAGGCACCGAGGAGTGCATCACCCATCCCTTGATGAAGATGGTTGCTGAGCATGCGGCTGCAGCCCCTTACATGCAGCTCTACTACGACCAGGCATTACCCCCTGCTGTTGGTTCCGTGGTGAACGACTCTGTCCAGGAATTGTTCGCCGGCACCAAGACACCTGAAGAGGTTGGCCAGGCTATTCAAGAATCTTTCGAATTCGAAATGCAATAAATTATATTCTAAAGGGGATTGGGAGTTTTTCCCAATCCCCTTCCTTTTATATTTTTTAAACTTCAACGAGGTAACATTTATGAATATATCGATGGGAACTCGTATCCTCCAGCCTTCAAAATCTGCATCGTCCAGGTATTTTACAACTATTTTATTCTTCTTGGCTCCGGCGCTGCTCGTATTCAGCATGTTTTTGATTTACCCCATGGTACAATCGGTTTATTTCAGTTTCTTTAAATGGAAAGGATTCGGGCCGCCTACAGATTTTATCACGTTAAACAATTACTATCGAATTCTGAACGATAAAAACTTTTTACGCGCCTTGCAGAATGTTCTGCTGATTGTTTTCCTGTCGCTGGTTCTTCAACTTCCGCTGGCCCTGGCCTTGGCGCTTATGGTGGGGCGCAGTTTGCCGGGGCGGGCCTTCTTCCGCATAATTTTTTTCTTGCCGTACGTACTTTCCGAAGTCATCACGGCAGTAATCTGGCGAGCGCTGTATCATCCGGACCCGCATTATGGGTTAATCAATGCTATTATGGTTAACCTGGGGCTGGAGCCTGTATCCTGGCTGGCAAATCTCAAGATAGTGATGCCAGCCATCTTTGTTGTGATCACCTGGAAATATTTTGGCTTTCATATGCTTTTATACATGGCCGGGTTGCAAAGTATTCCGGCTGAATTGGAAGATGCGGCCAAAATAGACGGGGCTAACGGATTCCAGACTATCTGGTATATTATCATCCCCCTGTTAAGAAACACCATCCGCACGTCTGTTTATTTATCTGTGCTGGGATCGTTGCAACTGTTTGGCCTGGTCTGGATCCTGTCTGAGGGTGGCCCTGCCGGTGCCAGTGAAACCCTGGCCACTTATCTGTACCGCTTTGGCTTTATTCGCTTTTCCCTGGGTTACGGTTCTGCTGTGGCAGTGGTGATGTTTATTATCTGTACCACCTTCTCGCTCGTATATCAAAACGTCTTTAAAGAGCAAGATTATGTCGGCGGTTACGGCGTATAAGAAAGGACGACCAATAATGCCAAACACAAAAACCAACTTCCGGAAATACTTCAACCTTTCCTGGCAGTACGTCACCCTGATGATCTTTGTGTTGATCATTTTTGTGCCTATCCTGGTCATGATCTGGGGCGGTATGAAAACACGCGGCGAGTTTGCCACCTATCCCTACCAGCCGCCCAATCCCATTCGCTGGGAAAATTACATCAGTATTTTGTCCACCAACACTTTCTGGGTAATGCTGCAGAACAGCCTGATTGTCACCGTTGGCACGGTGGTAGGCGTTGTCTTTTTTTCCAGTCTGGCCGCTTTCATCTTTGCCCGGACTCAATTCCGGGGAAAAGATATCCTGTTTAACTACCTTACTATCGGTCTACTCTTTCCCATCAGTGTTGCCATCTTGCCCGAGTACATCTTGCTCCGCCAGTTGGGCTGGCTGGATACTTACTGGGCCATCATTGTCCCCCAAATCGCCTTTGGATTGTCACTCAATATCATAATTTTGCGCGGTTTCTTTCAATCCATTCCTGCCGAGTTGCAGGACGCTGCATCTATTGATGGCTGCACCACCTTTGACTTCTTCTGGCGTATTCTCCTTCCGCTGGCCCGTCCGGCCATTGCGGCGGTCGCCGTGCTGTCGATGGTCACCTCCTGGAATGAAATTTTCCTGCCCCTGCTGGTACTCAACAGCGAAGATAAATGGACACTTCCGCTCGGCACCTTCCAATTTATGGGGCAGTATGTATCGGATTGGGCGCTGGTTCTTGCCTTTGTCACCTTAACGATGATTCCGGCCATTATTTTCTACTTCCTCGCCGAGCGCCAGATCGTCTCCGGCCTCACTGCCGGGGCATTCAAGGGTTAAACGCATCTCTGTAGCGGAATTTAGCGGTCTGCGCTTGCGGAGATTCCCTATTCGCTATTTTCAACGGAGCCGATTTTGCATAGAACAGTTCGCAATCCAATTATACCGGGGTTTTATCCAGACCCTTCCATCTGTCGTGTCGGTGAAGATTATTATCTGGTTACTTCCACCTTCGAATATTTTCCGGGCGTACCGCTCTTTCATAGCCGTGATCTGGTGAATTGGCGTCAAATTGGGCACTGTCTGACCCGGCCGAGCCAGTTGCCGTTGCCCAACGTCAAGCCTTCCGGTGGTATCTTTGCCCCAACAGTCCGCTACCACGACGGCACCTTCTACATGGTGACCACCAACACTACGAGCGGCGGTAACTTTTACGTGCATACCCGCGATCCTTTTGGGGAATGGTCCGAGCCGGTCTGGGTGGATCAAAGTGGCATCGACCCCTCGCTCTTCTTTGACGAAGACGGCAGTGTCTACCTGACCAGCACCTATATCAACGAACCTTTGCCGGATGAAATTGACCCCGCGAACCCGAGTTGGGGCATCCAGCAAAGCAAGATTGATATCGTCACCGGCAAGCATTTGATCCGGCCCCGGCCCATCTGGTCCGGCACTGGCGGAAAATACCCGGAAGCGCCTCATCTGTACAAGATCGGCGGCTATTACTATCTGATGATTGCGGAGGGGGGTACAGAATACAATCACATGGAAACAATCGCCCGGAGTGCTTCACCGTGGGGACCGTGGGAGGTCTGCCCGCACAATCCGATTCTGACCCACCATGGCTACCACAGCCCGTTTCAAGGACTTGGCCACGCCGACCTGGTTGAGGCGCATGACGGCAGTTGGTGGCTTGTCTGCCTCGGCTTTCGTCCATACAGCTATCCGCCGTACTATCACCTGGGGCGCGAAACCTTTCTGGCGCCGGTTAGGTGGGACGACCAGGGCTGGCCGCACGTTGGACATCAAGGACGGCTCCCGGTCGAAATGGAGGGATCGGGCCTGTCCCCCGTTGAGTGGGAGCGCAACGATGCACGCGACGACTTTGATGGACCGGCATTGGGGCTACAGTGGAACTTTCTGGGCAACCCACGCGCCAGGGATTGGTCGCTTACAGAGCGGCCGGGCGCGCTGCGGTTGTTGGGAAACGCGGCCCGGCTTGACGACGGCGCACTGGTGATATTTGTCGGACGCCGGCAGCAGCACTTTGCCTGTGAGGTGGCAATACGGCTTGACTTTGAGCCAAGCCAAGACGGCGAGGAAGCCGGGTTGACGGTCTGGATGAACCCACGACACCACTATGATCTCCTGGTGACGCGGCAGAATGGCCGCCGCTGCATCGCGGTGCGCCAGCGCATCGGCAACCTCGCCGCGGTGGTCGCAAGCGAGCCGATTGGAGCAGGCCCGACGACGCTTTCGATCCGCGCCGCGCGCCAAAGCTACACGTTCGGCTTCTCCATGAACAGTGTAGAGGTACATACGCTCGCGACCGGCGAGACCCGCTACCTCTCGACGACGGTAGCGGGCGGCTTCACCGGCGTCTATTTGGCGATGTACGCTACCGGCAACGGCCAAGCGAGCAGGACGCCCGCCTTTTTCGATTGGTTCGACTACCGCTCTTCGCCCTGACCCGCGTCTTAGCCACCGAAACCGCCGGTTCACGGAACCGGCTAGAGCGTATAACCATAGGAGGCATTTACGCCATGCTGCACCAGACCGGTTCGTTGAACGGATCGGGTTAAGTAAACCATCCAATTCACCCTCAAGCCTGAGCAATTATCCTTTGCTGACAAAAACGGACAATGAAGGAGCTGATCAAAATGACGGAAACACTCACCAAATTAAACACAAAATACTTCATTTACAAGGATGCCCGACAGCCTATTCAAGCACGGGTTTGTGATTTACTAGACCGGATGACCCTCGAGGAAAAGCTGGCCCAACTCGGCAGTGCCTGGGTATTCCAATTCCTCAGCGATATGCAATTCGACCAGGCCAAAGCGCAAAAACTGATGCAGCACGGCCTCGGACAGATCACCCGAGTCGCCGGGGCCAGCAGCCTCAATCCTACTGCCAGTGCGGAATTGGCCAATACCATCCAAAAATTCCTGGCCGAAAATACGCGCCTGGGCATCCCGGCCATCGTCCACGAAGAGTGTTGCAGCGGCTACATGGCCCGCAACGCCACCTGCTTTCCGCAGATCATCGGCCTGGCCAGCACCTGGGAACCGGAACTGGCCGAGGCCATGGCCACCGTCGTTCGCACTCAGATGCGGGCTGCCGGCGCGCAGCAGGGGCTCTCGCCGGTCCTGGATGTCACTCGCGACCCGCGTTGGGGCCGGGTAGAAGAAACTTTTGGCGAAGACCCGTATCTGGTATCGCAGATGGGTGTATCGTTTGTGCGTGGTTTGCAGGGGGATAACTGGCAAGAAGGCGTGCTGGCAACCGCTAAACATTTTGTGGGCTACGGTATGTCGGAGGGGGGTATGAACTGGGCCCCAGCCCATATTCCGCCCCGCGAACTACGCGGAGTTTTTATGTTACCTTTTGAAGCAACTGTCAAAGAGGCCGACCTGCAATCGGTTATGCACGCCTACCACGAACTGGACGGCGTTCCCTGTGCCGCCTCCAAGGAGTTACTGACCGACATCCTCCGCGACCAGTGGGGGTTTGATGGTCTGGTCGTCTCTGATTACTTTGGGATTGAGGAACTACATCACACGCACCATCTGGCCGATGATTGCCAGGGATCCGCCCGGTTGGCCTTGGAGGCTGGGATCGACATCGAACTTCCCCGGACTTACTGCTACGGCGATCCTCTCCGTCAGGCCATAGAGGCTGGTCTGATCGACGAAGCCTTGATCGATCGCAGTGTAGCCCGGCTGCTGCAGTTGAAATTCAAACTGGGCTTATTCGAAAATCCTTACATAGATGCTAATCAGACCGCCACGGTACTCGATACCCCGGAGCAGCGGGCCCTGGCCCGAGAGATTGCGCAGAAGTCGATCATCTTGTTAAAAAATGACAACGATCTGCTGCCACTATCCAAAGACACCAGTTCCATCGCCGTGATCGGTCCCAACGCCCACACCGAACGCCATCTCATCGGCGATTACGCCTACTTGTGCCACATCGAAACCCTCATCGAGATGCGCGACAGCGACAACGTATTCGATATGCCCGTACCCGATAATATCGAACTGGTTGAATCCTTTGTGCCGATGAAGACCATTCTGCAAACGCTGCGCGAAAAACTCTCCGATGCTACGACCATCTACTTTGCCAAAGGGTGCGATGTCACCGGTAACGATACTTCCGGCTTTGACGAGGCCGTCGCCGTGGCCAAACAAGCCAACGTGGCTCTACTCTTTGTCGGGGGCAAGTCCGGTCTGACCGACTCCTGCACCTGCGGTGAAGCCCGCGACCGGGCTGATCTCAACCTGACCGGCGTACAGGAAGAACTGATCAAAGCCATCCACGCCACCGGCACGCCGGTGGTGGTCGTTCTGATCAATGGCCGGCCTTTATCCATTAACTGGACCGCAGAAAATGTGCCGGCTATTATCGAGGCCTGGCTGCCGGGCGAAGAAGGGGCCGAAGCCGTGGCTGACGTGCTGTTTGGCGAAGTCAACCCCGGAGGCAAGTTGCCGATCACCTTTCCCCGTTCCGTTGGCCAGATTCCCATCTACTACAACCACAAGCCCTCGGGCGGACGCTCCTACTGGAAAGAGGCTTATGCCGATCTGAGCAATAAACCGCTGTGGCCCTTCGGCTTCGGGCTGAGTTACACCCAATTTCGGCTGGATAAGCTGCAGGTTGACCGGAGCCAGGTTCGGGCGGGTGAGCAGGTGGAGATCAGTCTGGATGTGACCAACGTTGGGGCGCGGGCCGGTGATGAGGTGGTGCAGCTATATATCCGGGATCTGGTCGCCAGCGTCACCCAGCCGATCAAATCTTTGAAAGGCTTTAAACGAGTCCACCTGGACCCTGGCGAGCAAAAGCGGGTTACCTTTATCCTGTCGGTCAACCAGCTAGGCTTCTACGATCGAGCGATGGCCTTCGTCGTCGAGCCGGGCGACGTTGAGCTGATGATCGGTACCTCATCCGACAATCTTCCCCTGACTGCTACCATCAACATCGTTGGTCAAATCACTGAGGTGGAACACGATAAGGTGTTTTTCAGTCAGGCGATAATCTCCGCATAAATAGAGCGGTTCTGATAACCGGACAAGGGGGTCGTTACATCATTTTTCGACCACCACGATCAGTCAAAGCTGGTTTTATCTTGCCTTGCTCCCTGTTCAAGGACCCGACGGCAGGTTGGGGCAGGTGCGCTGATAAGGAAGGTCAGGGCCGATGAACTCCTCCCATTCGGCCTGAGTCAAGTTGCGATTGGCGATTCGGCAGGCCCGGGTCGACCAATCCTCAAGATTAAGCTTCCACAGAATAACTGATACGCTGGCATCCAGAAAAAGGTGTTCCCGTGGGGCCAGGTCATCCGCCCGGGTTTTGGCCCACGCCCCGGCCTCGGCCAGCAGCGCCCCACGCAGCAAGGTTTCCTTATCCCAATTGTTCGCTTCCCACTGGCGCAGGGCCACGCGCAGTCGCTCTTGCCATATGCGGAAGGCCCGGTCTTCATTCAGCCAGGCCTGCAGCTTGCCCCAGCCCTGGATGAGCGCTTCGTGGACTACCTCCACCGTCTCCTGTCCGGTTGAGTCCCGATCAGTGACCACCAGCCGTGTGTCGGCCAGCCGCTGGGCCATCGTCCAATCAGCCTCGCCCAATTCGGTCCGGCGTTTCCAGCCGGCCGTCAACGGCTGGCATCACCTATTGGCTGGTTGATTCCACGGGCCTGGGGCATCCGGTCGGTCCAGAGCCTCTCGTTATCGGCCGCCATTCCGAGGCCGACATCGTGGTGGAAGATTTGAGTGTTTCTCGTTATCAGGCCCAAATTCGGACCGAGGGCCAACGTTGCTTGGTGCAAGATAAAGGCAGTGCCAACGGAACGTTTCTCAACGGACATCGCCTGGGCCCAGAGTGGTATCCCCTCAATCCCGGCGATTTATTAACCATTGGCCCGGCTCGCTTTCACCTAACCACAACCAAGCCGGTTAAATTAGCCTCGCCCAAAGCAAAGCCTGTCCCGGTGGCCCCCCCCCCGGCCTATGCCCGGACCGATAAATTGCCTGATCTGCCGGCCCGATCCAAATTTCCCGGACTATTGATCGCCCTGGTTTTGCTGTTTTTAGGGGGTTTGATCGGTCTGGGTGCTTTTTATTGGCTGGCCGGGCCGACGGTGCGGTTACTGCTAACCAGTTTATCTTCAACCCAGGATCGGGCGCTGGTCGGTCCAACCCAAACGGCTGCCGCTCTGGCTGACCAAATGACGGTTGAGGCCAAAACGGATGCAGAAAGTACTCGCCGGGCTCAACAAGCAGCCACGGCCACTCAGGCCAGTCTGGCCGCAGCCGCCACTGCCACGGCCCAGGAGGCTGCGCTTACGGTTTCGCCTGAAGCGACGACTGCTGAAAGTACAGCCACCCCCACCCGAACGGCCACCCCGACCCGCTCGTTGCCAACCGCTACCCCCACCCAGCGCCAGCCGACGGTCATCCCCACCAGAACATCGACCAAGGTGATCCCCGTCGCTGCCGGCCCCACGCTGATTCCGCTAGAGTCTGAGCAGACCATTCCCAAGATTGGCCCGGGGGAGGTCATCGACGTCGATATCAACCCCCGCAATCCCAAAGAAGTTTATGTCCTGGTTAAAAAGGATGGTATCTACAAGAGCAGCAACGGGGGTGACGGTCCCTGGACCAAGATCGAGCTGGATGCCTCGAGTGTGGTTGCTTTGGTGATTGATCCCACCAATCCGGCCCGCTTGTATGCCCCGACCTGGAACGCTGTGCTCAAATCGACCGATGGGGGTAATACCTGGCAGGCCAAGATG
>DAOUMU010000200.1:0-5951 GCA_034409055.1 Anaerolineae bacterium | reverse complement strand
CCATGTCATTCTGAGCGACCACAGGGAGCGAAGAATCTCCTGTTTCAGGCTGGATTTGCCCTTGTTACCGGAGATTCCTCGTCGTTTATGCCCTTTGGGTACTGCGCTCCTCGGAATGACATGAGGGTAGGCAGTTACTATTAAAGTATAATTTTTCAAATAGATCTGAAGGAGGATCACGCAAAAATGGAACATTCACAGATACAAACCGTAACGCGCAATCAACGGTACAAGAATTCCAGAACATACCCGGAGCTTGTTATGACCCGCACGGCTGTTGAACGAGAAGCTACCTACTATGCTGCCCTGAAACTGGTGGCCCGCATTGATGAGGATTTAACCAGGGGCACTCGTCATTATCGAAACAAAGCCGGCGTGCTTTTAACCACGCTGGATGAGGTGGTGCGGGCTATCCTTGAGGATGACTTGCTTCTGCCTGAAGTAGAAGAGGCTGAGATGATGTGGGTAGCACCGCAAGAGTTGGCTGCTTAATGTATTAAATGTTTAACATAATCCATGACAGACGTTAGCGCATTATCAGGCTTGCATGCGCTGGTAGTCGGTTTGGGCCGAGAGGGTACTGCTCTGGCTACCTATTTAGCCCGGCACGGTCTGACAGTTACTGCCACTGACTTACAGCCTGCAGAAAAACTGGGGATTTCTCCGGCCTCTTTGGAGGAGGCCGGGGTCTCATTGGTGCTTGGAGAACATCCAAGCACCCTTCTAAACGAGGCCAACATTCTTTTTGTCAGTCCTGGTGTTCCCCTGGAAATTCCTTTTCTGCAGGAGGCCAGGTCACGGAAAATTCCACTAAGCACTGAAAGCAGGCTTTTCTGTCACCTCTGTCCGGTCCCTATTTTGGCTGTTACCGGCTCTAGCGGCAAAACAACAACCACGACCCTCCTAGGCAAAATTCTGGAGGCTGATGCCCGGAGTGGTCAGTCCCCAGACAAAAAAATCTGGGTAGGTGGCAATGTTGGTCGACCTTTAATTGATGTGGTCGACCGGATTAAGCCAAACGATATTGTGGTCATGGAATTAAGCAGTTTTCAATTGGAATATTTCCATGCCCGCCTCAATCGAGATGTTGATGTTGGCACAATGCCTTGCGCTCGCCCTGGGGAAGTGGTTATGTTGCTGGATAGTTGGAGCCCGCCGATTAGCGCTATTCTTAACATCACCCCCAACCACCTGGATCGCCATCCGTCTATGAAGCAATACGTTCAGGCCAAACGGGCCCTCATCGATTACCAGGGACCGGAGGGGGTCATCGTTATGAACCTGGACAATGATATGACTCGGACCATCGGGGGGCAGTTTGGGACTAAAACTCGTTGGTTTAGTCTTGAAGCGCAAATACCAGGCGGCGCTTGTCTGGTGAATGATGAGATTGTCTTGATTGATCAGGACGGCGTCCATTATCCAGTGGCCAGCCGGCAGGAGATAAAGCTACGCGGACGTCACAACTTGAGCAATATTATGGCCGCTTGTCTAATGGCCAGGGAGGCGGGCGCATCGCGGGAAGCAATGCGGCAGGTTATTACCACCTTTACCGGGGTAGAGTACCGCTTGCAGTTCGTTCGAGAGCACAACCGGGTTCGCTATTATAACGACAGCATTGCTACCACGCCAGAGCGACTGGTTGCCGCGCTACATTCTTTTGAGGAGCCAATTGTTTTGCTGGCCGGCGGGCGTGATAAATACCTGCCCTGGCAGGAGGCTGCCCGCTTGATCATTCATAAAACCCGGCACGTTATTCTCTTCGGTGAGGCTATCGAAATTATTGCTAAGGCAATCAATAAGGCTCGCCAGGAAATAACAGCCACTAATACTATCGTTCATCGTTGTACCAATTTTGAAGAGGCGGTCAATCTGTCGGTCCAGGTAGCCCAACCCGGCGATGTCGTTCTGCTCTCTCCCGGCTGCGCTAGCTTTGACGCTTTCCGTGACTTTGCGGAGCGAGGGGAGCGATTTAAAGAATTAGTCTTACAGTTGTGATGATGTCAAACTGAAACTATAGTTTTTCAGAAAATGATTTTGACTCGTAGCCGCCGCATCCCTATGCGGCGGGCCGGGCATAAGGATGCCTGGCCTACGGATCCAAAATATTTCTCTGAACATCTATATCAATAAAAAAGTGGTTTCGTGAAACGTAAAACATAAATGACTCAGCCAAAAGCGGAAGATATTCACAAATTTGATTATTTACTGGTCATTGCAGTTGCTGCGCTATTGATCGTAGGGCTGATGATGATTTATAGCGCCACGTTTGCTCTGGGGTATCAGTTGCACGGTCAGCCCACTTACTACTTCATTCGCCAACTTTTGTGGATGGGGTTGGGCCTGCTGGTGCTGATTACTTTTGCCCGGATTGAGTATCATACCTGGCGGCGTTTCTCGATCCCCATCATGGCCGTCACCCTGCTGTTATTAGGACTGGTACTTGTGATCGGCGACGTGCGTTTTGGGGGGCAGCGCTGGCTGTTTAACGGCTCTATTCAGCCGTCAGAATTAAGTAAGTTAGCCATTATTATCTATATTGCCGATTGGCTTTCATCTAAGGGTGAGCAAATTCGCAAAGTAAGTTATGGCCTTATCCCTTTTGCCATCTTATTAGGCTTGATCACCGGGCTGATTGTGCTACAGCGAGACCTGGGCACAGCTACCCTGATCGCGGCCACCGCCCTGGTTATGTTCTTCATTGCCGGGGGAAATATGTGGCAAATCCTGTTGAGCGGAATTTTGGGGGGAAGTACCCTGATTGCTTTGATTGCTCGCTCATCCTATCGTATGGCCCGAATTACCGCCTTTCTCGACCCTCTTAACAGTGATCCTCTCGGTAATGGTTATCAGATACGACAGATATTGATTGCGCTGGGGTCGGGCGGTCTCACTGGGCTGGGCCTGGGAGCCAGCCGGCAAAAATTTGGCTATATTCCCGCCTCTCATACGGATGGCATTTTTGCCATCCTGGCTGAAGAGCTTGGTTTGATTGGCGGACTGGTGGTCATTGGTCTGTTTGCATTTTTGGCTTACCGTGGTTTTCGTATTGCCCTGGCTGCTGCCGATTCCTTTGGCACTGTCCTGGCTGCTGGTATTACCTGCAGTCTTATTTTTCAGGCGATTATTAATGTAGGCGTTGTCACCGCCAGTTTACCCTTTACGGGTATTCCTTTACCATTTATCAGCTTTGGCGGCTCGTCGCTGGTCATTAGTATGGCCGGGGTGGGACTATTGTTGGCCGTTTCTCGTCGGACGATGCCGGAAGACCAGACAGAAAAGAAGGAGCGCCGTGAGGCTAATCATCTCCGGCGGCGGAACCGGGGGGCACGTGTACCCGGCTCTGGCCGTCGTAGCAGAGTTAAAGCAACAGGCTAATGAGTTAGAAATTTGTTGGGTTGGTAGTATTGGAGGTATGGAACAGGCCCTGGTCGAGCGAGCCGGTTTAAAATTTGAATCGATTGCGGCTGTAGGATTACGTGGCAAAAACCCAATTGCTGCCCTGGGTAGTTTGTGGACGTTAAGTCGGAGTTATGGCCAAAGTGGCCAGATTATTCGTCGCTTTCGGCCTCAGGCGTTGTTTGTTACCGGTGGCTATGTGTGCGTCCCGATTGCTTTGGCCGCTCGACAGGCCAGAGTACCGATTATTATTTACTTGCCGGATATTGAGCCTGGCCTGGCTGTCAAGTTTTTGGCTCGTTTTGCCAACCGGGTGGCCGTCACTGTGCCAGAGACGCAAAAATTCTTTAAGCCCGGTCTAACCGTGGTCACAGGCTATCCGGTCAGATCAGAATTATTCGCGGCCTCTGCAACTGGAGGCGAAGCAAGAAGGGCGGCCGCCCGTGACCGATTGGGTTTGAGTGACGACCGGCCTGTGCTGTTGGTCTTTGGCGGTAGCCGGGGGGCCCGCAGTATTAATCGGGCCATAACAGCTCATCTCGAAGCCTATCTTGAGGTAAGCCAGGTCGTTCATATGAGCGGCAGCCTGGATGAAGCCTGGGTTCAGGCTCGCCGGGCCGAGTTACCACCAGATTTACAGGCTGGCTATCATGTATCGGCTTATTTGCACGAGGAGATGATTGAGGCGTTGCTGGCGGCTGATCTGGTAGTTTCAAGGGCCGGGGCCAGTGTTCTGGGTGAATTTCCGGCGGCAGGTTTGCCAGCCATTTTGGTGCCATATCCTTACGCCGGCGCCCATCAAACTTTAAACGCAAATTATCTGGCCAGGCATCAAGCCGCGATTGTAGTTAATGATGCTGACCTGGACAGTGTTACTAAAAATGGAGGCTTAAAAGACACTGTGCTTAACCTGATTACAAATCAGGAAAAGTTGCGAGCAATGCGCCAGGCCGGCCAACGTTTGGCTAAACCTCAGGCCGCCACTCGTTTGGCTCAAGAAATTCTGGAGGTAGGAGCTTGTGGAGATTAATTGGACAGTCTTAATGTATATTGTGATCGGTGTTTTTGCCATGTCTGGATTCTTTAAAGGATGGTGGAAAGAGGCAATTCTCACGGTTTTCCTGACGGTTCTTGTTTTATTGTTACAACAGCCGGGTGTAGCCGAATTAGTGATCGAATTGCTTAACACCGTTATTGCCAGAATCTGGGAACTTCAGCCCGATTTCTTTAGCTCTATTTTTGAAAACATATTTGCGGTGAGCACGGCCGGTGGTCCGGCTCAAGCCGACGCCAGTGATCCGGGTACGTGGTTACTGATTCTGGTTCTGTTTATTTTTGTGGCTACCTTGATTGGTCGTTTTAGTCTGGCTGGTAGAAGCCCGACTCCGGCGGGTAGTTTGTTAGGGGGCCTGATTGGTGTGCTCAATGGTTTCATTGCCATTAATCTGGTCAGAGAATACCTGGATGGGCGTAGTTTACCCGGTGCCACCGAACCGGCTACAGAAATAGCGCTGGCCGGAGGTAGTACGGTCGGGGTTGCCTCGTCAGGTGTTAGTGTTCAAGCCACCGACCTGCCCAGTTTTACGATCCTGGACAGTATTGTGCCCTGGATTATTATTGCTATTGGCGTCTTAATTTTTCTGGCGCTTATAAATACCAAATTCAGTCGTGATGGTTTGAATGTAAGACCGAGCAAAGTGCCACCGTTTCACAAATAAGTGGGGCGGTTCTAATACCCAAAAAGCGGGTACAGGAAAATTATGCCAAATGTTCATTTGATCGGCATTGGTGGGGCTGGTTTGTCTGCCATTGCTACTGTTCTTTTACAACAAGGATATACCGTCTCCGGTTCAGATATGCAGCCGTCATCGAGCACCGAACGGCTGACCCAATTAGGCGCGACTGTCCACATCGGCCACCGGCCCGAAAATTTGAGCGGCAGTCTCGATACAGTGGTCATCTCCTCGGCTATTCCGGCCGATAACCCGGAACTGGTCGAAGCCCGGCGGCGTGGCCTGCCCGTGGTCAAGCGGGCTGAATGGCTGGGGCACATGATGCAGGGCCGGGTTGGTATTGCCGTTGCCGGCACACACGGCAAGACCACCACCACGGCTATGACTGCCTTTATGTTGCAAGAAGCCGAGCAAGAGCCCACTTATATTGTGGGCGGCTTTGTCCCCCAGATGAACACCAACGCCGCCGCCGGGGTGGGGGATACCTTTGTGATTGAAGCCGATGAGTATGATCACACTTTTTTGGGGCTGCGACCGGAAGTAGCCGTGGTCACGATTGTCGAGTGGGATCATCCGGATATTTTCCCTACTGCCGGAGCCTTACACCAAGCCTTTCAAGATTTTGTGCGTCTGGTTCCGGCCGACGGCCTGGTCATCGGCTGCGGTGATGATCCCGGTGCACGGGCGATCATTGAGCAGGCGGCAGCTAATGTCATCACCTATGGTTTGCAGGCGGATAATGACTGGCAGGCGGTAGAGGTTCGGCCCAATCGACGGGGTGGACATGATTTCAAGGTGATGGCCAGGGTAGGACAAAAT
>DAOUMU010000199.1:0-29184 GCA_034409055.1 Anaerolineae bacterium | reverse complement strand
CACCAGCGCTCTTCTTCTTTCTCGCCATGGGAACATCTCCCTTCTCTTAAAGATGTCCCCATTTTACCTCAAATGCTGAATTGTTAAAGTACGCTCAATTAGTCAGATGACTTATGCAACACTCTGATATGGGTAACCTGCGCCATTAAGAGGAGAAATTAATCTAATGGGCACATATCTCATCCGTAGGTTGATCTATTCTGTGGCCGTCGTCGTCGGGGTCTCCGTGGTTGTTTTTCTCATAACCCACACCTTGGGTGATCCGGTTAAAATGATGTTGCCGCTTGAAGCCACACAAGAGCAATACGAACAGGCACGCGAGGTTTTGGGCTTTAACGATCCGCTCTATGTGCAGTTCCTGCGCTTTGCCGGCAAGGCTGTCCGGGGTGATTTTGGAGATTCGCTCTGGCAGCGTGTACCGGCCCTGCCTCTGGTCCTTGAACGCTTGCCGGCGACCTTTCTATTGGCAGGTACGGCAATTGTAATCGCCGTTGGACTGGCTATTCCACTGGGGATATTGGCTGCCCTCAAACCCCGTTCATGGTTAGACCATGCCTCAACGCTCGGCTCGCTGTTTGGCATGTGCGTCGCCGATTTCTGGCTGGGCCTGATGCTTATTTTGGTTTTTCCCGTGTCGTTGGGCTTGTTTTTTACCTCCGGCTACGGGACGTGGCAACACCTTATCCTGCCGGCCGTCACATTGGCGGCTCGGCCCCTGGGCCGGATTACCCAAATTGTCAGATCAAGTGTATTGGACGAATTGGGCAAAAACTACGTGGTGGCCGCCCGATCCCGGGGTCTAACCGAGCGAGCTACTCTTATTGGCCATATGCTCAAGAATGCCGCCATCCCCATCGTCACCTTGAGCGGCTGGGAACTGACCCGCCTTCTGGCCGGCTTTACGGTCATCGTCGAAGCGGTCTTTGGTTGGCCGGGGGTTGGTCTTTTGGCCATAGATGCAATCAAACGGCAAGACTTGCCGCTCCTGCAAGCTGACGTTTTTGTCGTCGCCTTGATTGTTGTGGTTATTAACTTGGTGATCGATCTGCTCTATGGAATGCTTGACCCACGCATTCGATACACGTAATGGTGAAAACATTAGTTTGCTAGATAGAGGGGGTATCCAATGACCAGTACACTTAGAGATTTGGCCCTGTCGGGAGAATTAGAGGAATCATTTGAAGACGAGGAAATCGAGGAGCGACGCTTTCCCCTGCTGCATAGTTTGCGGGAGTTGCTCATTGACCTGGTCAACGATCACGTTGCCTTGCTGGGCGTAATCGGCCTTATTATTTTTGTTATGTTGGCAGTGTTTGCGCCCGTGGTTGCGCCCCATGATCCAACCCAGCAGAGCCTGCGTGCCCGGCTGCTACCTCCGGTATGGACTGAGGAAGGCAGTCCTGATTATCTACTCGGTACCGATCAACTTGGCCGCGACTTGCTCAGCCGTCTTATTTACGGTGCCCGCGTATCTATGCTGATCGGCCTCTCCGTTATAGCCGTGACTGCTTCCTTCGGCACCCTGATGGGAGTTGTCTCCGGCTACTACGGTGGCAAGGTGGATCAAATTATTATGCGCTGGGTAGATATCCAAACAGCTTTTCCCGGCCTGTTGGTGGCAATTACAATTATTGCCATGATTGGGCCAAGTTTACGTAATTTAGTTATTGTGCTGGCGATCAACGGCTGGCTAATTTTTGCCCGAATTGTGCGTGGGATAACCTTATCACTACGCGAAGAGGTTTTTGTTAAGGCGGCGCAGGTAACCGGCAGCCCGGATTGGCGCATTATCTTTGTCCATATTCTGCCTAACCTGATCTCCCCGGTGCTGACTATAGCCGTGATGGAACTGGCCCGAATTATCCTGGCTGAGGCCGCCTTGAGTTTTCTGGGGTTGGGCATTCAACCCCCGGCCTCGTCATGGGGACTTGTTTTGGCCCAGGGCCGTGACTATCTGGTGAAGGCATGGTGGGTGGTAACTTTTCCCGGTATCGCCATAGCCCTGACCGTACTGTTCATTAATATGGTCGCAGGCTGGCTGCGGTCGGTTTCAGATCCACAGCAGCGACACAAGCTAAAGGCCGGTTCGGGCGCTGCCTAAGGGGTCGCCTATGGCGCGGGGGATGTGAATCTGGACTATGTACAGACAGTGTCTCTCCATTCCCCTGGCCACACATGCGGTATGAAAATTACATTTTTATAGGAGTGGTCACAAGTTATTTACAGGAGATAAAACAGTGATCCAAAAAATTCTGGTTCCATTAGACGGTTCGGAATTGGCCGAACGGGCGCTACCTTACGCCAGTGAATTAGCCCAGGCGCTCAAAGCAAAGCTGATCCTGCTCGGCGTTGTGCCGCCTCCACCTGGTCGAACGGGAGGGGTATTCAGAGCGGCAGCCGAGTTTATGACCGATAAGTTTTTGCCCGATACACCGGATGATTTAGATAAATCGCTGCACCCAATCTCCAAAGACAGACAGATGGCCAGCCTGGAAGCTGAGGTCAAACGTCAGCTTATGCCGGTTGCCGAACAATTACAGGAGCAGGGTATAAATATTAAAGTGGCGGTTGCTTATGGCCGACCGACAGATGGTATCTTCCACTATGTTCAGCACGAGAAGATCGATTTGATTGTTATGAGTACGCATGGGGAAAGTGGTCTTCGTCCTTATGCCTACGGTGGTACAGCCGACCGGGTTGCCCGTCGCTCGCTCGTGCCGGTGTTGCTGGTCCGGCCAGAGGAAATCAGTCAGATGCTACCATTGCCCAAGATTGAGGAGATGCGGTTATGACTGCTGAACCATTGCTAAGGGTGGAGGGGCTGCGCACGATTTTCTACAGCGGCAAACAAGTTGTGACAGCGGTCAATGGTATATCGTTTTCGCTGGATCATGGTGAAACGCTCGGCATTGTCGGGGAGAGTGGCTCCGGCAAGAGCGTGACGATGTTATCAATCATGCGGTTAATCCCATCACCGCCGGGCCAAATTGTCGGAGGGCAGGTTTGGTTTGAGGGGAAAGACCTGCTCCAGTTAGATCGAACCGGTATTCGCCAGGTGCGCGGGAAAGATATCGCCATGATCTTCCAGGATCCGATGACCTCACTTAACCCGGTTTTGACCATTGGCCGGCACTTGATCGAACCCTTGCAGTTACATATGGGCCTTGATCGGACCGCAGCCCGCCAGCGGGCCGTCGAGCTGATAGAAATGGTGGGTATTCCCGACGCGGCTAATCGTCTGAATGATTACCCCCACCAATTCTCCGGCGGCATGCGCCAGCGGGTGATGATCGCGCTGGGGTTGGCCTGTAATCCAAAGATTCTGATTGCGGATGAACCAACTACTGCCCTGGATGTGACAGTCCAGGCCCAGATTCTTGACCTGGTTAAACGGCTGCGTGACGAGATTGGCATGTCAGTCATCTGGATCACCCACGATCTGGGAATTGTGGCTGGCCTGGCTGAGCGGATTATCGTGATGTATGCCGGCAGTATTGTAGAGAGCGCCCTCATAGACGAACTGTACGCCAATCCACGTCACCCCTACACCATCGGTTTGCTGAACGCGATTCCCAGGCTTGACACGGCCGGTCGCAACCGCTTGATGCCTATCCCGGGCCGGCCACCGGACCTGGCCAACCCCCCTCCGGGGTGTCCGTTCAAGCCACGCTGTGGGTATCGTGTTGAACAATGTTTGATGGACCAGGCAACACTTGTCCAGGTTGGCCCGGACCACTACAGTGCTTGTTGCGTAGAGGTGAGCAGCGATCAGGAAATTGCTATCCGGCAGGAGGAGACAGATAAATGAGCAACACTGGGCATAATGGTCATAGTCCCCTGGTCGACGTGCAAAACTTACAGGTCCACTTTCCGGTTACACGAGGATTATTATTCCAGAAGCTCGTCGGTGCAGTTAAGGCCGTGGATGGGGTTTCATTTCGTGTGCGTCGAGGCGAAACGCTGGGACTGGTTGGGGAAAGCGGCTGCGGCAAATCTACCACCGGCCTGGGGTTGATTCAAATGCATCGACCCACCGGCGGTCACGTATATTACGAGGATGTTGATCTAACCCGGATTGGCAAGGAAGAATTACGCCGGATGCGCCGTCATATGCAAATGGTTTTTCAAGACCCCTATGCGTCATTAAATCCGCGGCTGACCGTGGAGAAAATCGTCGGTGAGCCGATTGTGGTCCACAAGCTGGCGCGGGGCAAAGCAGTGCGGGAACGTGTCCGAGATTTACTAAGTCTGGTTGGGCTTGACCCACGGATGATCACCCGCTATCCGCACGAATTCTCTGGCGGGCAGCGCCAGCGCATTGGTATCGCCCGCGCCCTGGCCGCCGATCCAAGCTTTATTGTGTGCGATGAGCCGATCTCGGCGTTGGATGTGTCTATTCAGGCCCAGATTATCAACTTGCTAGAAGATTTGCAGGCAAAGTTTAACCTGACCTATCTGTTCATCGCGCATGATTTGGCCGTTGTCCGCCACTTCAGCGATCGCATTGCCGTGATGTACCTCGGCAAGATTATGGAATTGGCCAACCGTGATGAACTTTATGAAAATCCACAGCATCCCTACACCCAGGCCCTGCTCTCGGCCGTCCCGATCCCCGATCCACCCCTGGAGCGCAAGCGAAAACGTATTATCCTGACCGGCGAGGTCCCCAGTCCAATTCGGCCACCACAAGGCTGTAATTTTAATACCCGCTGTCCACTAGCCAAAGCGGTCTGCTTTGAAGAAGAGCCTTTGTTGCAAGATTTCGATGGCCATAAAGTGGCCTGTCATCTGGTGCAGTAGAGGTTCTCAGACTTAATGACAATAAACAATGAGCAGATATACTCTCGACGGTGGTGGATAGTTGGTACAGTGCTGATAGGTACCTGGGTGGGTACTCTGGGCAACAGTATGATGCCGATAGCTCTGCCCTCAATTGTAGAGCAGTACGGAGTGGGACTGAATTTAGGGGTATGGGTGATATCCGTCTACATACTGTTAGTCGCTGTGATTATGCCAATCTTTGGCTGGCTTGGCGACCGTTATGGCTATCGTCGCATTTATGCGGTAGGGCTGATTGGTATGGCCGTGTTTTCCTGGGCTGCGGCGCTTGCGCCAACCTTTGGTTGGTTAATTGCTTTCCGGGCTTTGCAAGGTATCTCTAATGCCACTACCTTGCCGGCGGTAATGGGAATCATCAGCGAGGTATTTCCCAATCGTGAGCGGGGCGCAGCTATGGGGATGTGGAGTACGGTTAACGGTGCAGCCCACGGATTGGGACCGGTAATCAGTGGTTTTCTGGTGCAAAACTTCAGTTGGCCGGCCACATTCTGGATTAATGGGACAACTGCCTTGCTGGGCGCAATACTTATACTCTTGATCGTCCCCTCCGATCGCAAACTTGATACAGAACCTTTCGACTTGTTGGGAGCAGGGGCGCTTATGCTGGCCATGTTGACCTTAATGTTCAACTTGTCGCGAGGTAGTGATCTGGGTTGGGGATCGTGGGTCAGCTTAGGACTGTGGGCAGCATTTGCCGGGTTGATGATTTTGTTTATGATTACTGAAAAACGTGTGTCCCACCCGTTTGTCAATCTACAACTCTTTGGCAATAAGCGTTACACTGCCGTCACTACGATTGCAGCCACTCAATTCTTCTGCCTGATGGGATTGCCAATATTGATGGCCTTGTACTTGATCCAGTTGCGTGGGATTGCCGCCGGAATTGCCGGTCTACTCATTGCCCCGCTGGCTGCAACACTGGCTCTCTTCTCGCCTCTGGCCGGGCGTACCGCTGATCGCTTGGGTTATCAGATGACCATAATTGGCGGTATGGTTATTGTAACGCTGGGGGCCGGAAGCCTGGCATTGTGGAGCACACATACATCGGTCTGGCTTGTCGTCATAACCCTGGTTGTTATAGGGTTGGGTATGGGCTTTACCCAGTCGCCGGCTGCTGCCGGGGTGACCTTGGTGGTTCGTGAAGACGAAAGGGGTGTTGCCCTGGGTATCTTTCATATGCTTCGCTTTATTAGTGGCACACTCAGCGCGACAGTGTTCGGGATCATCTTAGAGTATGCCAGGCTTAACGGGACTGATCCTTTATGGGCATTCCATTTGAGTTTCTATTTGGTAACAGCAGTGGCAGTGGTGGCTGTGTTACTGGCGATCTCAATGCCTCGTCCGCCCGTGACTACAACTGCCACAGCGAATTGAAAGTCTGTAGATATACCAAGCGCACGCGAAAATTTCGTAGGTCGGCATCCCTATGCCGACCGCTGCCGCATAGGGATGCGGCAGCTACGGAAATTTCAGAATGCGTTTAGTATATAAGGAAGTAAATTTGTGAAACTTCAGACCTCATCTATGAGGGACGTTATGAACACCAGCCAACTGATAGCTCTGGAAAAACAATTCTTGGTTCAGACCTATAAACGGCCTGATTTTATCCCGACCCACGGTGAAGGGATCTGGTTGTACGACAAAGAAGGAAACCGCTACCTGGATGCGGGAGCGGGTATTGCGGTCAACGCCCTGGGGTATGGCGACTCGACAATTCAGGAGGCTATTCAACAAGCCAGCACGGGGCTGATTCACCTCTCGAATAAATACCATAACGAGCCAATGATTCTACTGGCCCGCGACCTGTGCGAGTCCTGTTTTGCCGACCGCGTCTTCTTTTCCAACTCCGGCACCGAGGCCAACGAGGGGGCCTTTAAATTTGCCCGTAAATATGCCCGTACCATTCTGGAACGGGAGGACAAGACCGGCATTGTCGCATTCACAGGCTCTTTTCACGGGCGCACAATGGGAGCAGTAGCCGCTACCTCTACCGAAAAATATCGCCTGCCTTTTGTCCCGGTGATGCCGGGAGTCACCTTTGTCCAATTTAACGACATCGAATCGGCTCGTGCAGCCATTGATGAACATATCTGTGCTGTTATTGTCGAACCGGTGCAAGGTGAAGGAGGCGTCACCTCGGCCCAGTCCGAATTTTTGACTGCTTTACGCCAGCGCTGTGACGAAATGGACGCGCTCCTCATTTTCGATGAAATACAATGCGGCATGGGCCGAACCGGCACGCTCTGGGCGCACCAGGGGATGGGTGTCGAACCGGATATTATGACCGTGGCCAAGCCAATTGCCGGTGGATTGCCGATGGGCGCCATCCTGGCTACCCAGGCCGTAGCTGAAGCTATCGGTGTTGGCGACCACGGCAGCACTTTTGCCGGAGGACCTTTTATCAGCCATGTTGCCCGGGCCGTTTTTGCCAAAATCAGCAACCCGAAATTCTTGGCTCAGGTTGTAGAAAAAGGAAATTACCTGGAGCGCGGCCTGCAACATTTAGTTAAAACCAGCCCTCTGCTCACCGAAGTACGTGGCCGGGGGATGATGCGTGGGCTTGTTGCAACCATTCCCGCCGCCGAAGCGGTCAAAACAGCCCAGGCTCACGGCCTGCTCATTTTGGTGGCTGGAGAACGGGTTATCCGCCTGCTGCCCCCGCTAGTGATTAATGCGCAAGAAATAGACTTGCTGTTGGAGAAGTTGCAGGCCACATTAACCGATTGCGAAGGGTAAGCGATGTAACAAATTTCTGAGCCTTTTAGATAACCAAATGGAGGAAATATGACAACAATCAAAGGTCGTGTGTGGAAATACGGCGACGATGTAAACACAGACGTAATCTTTCCGGGCAAATACACCTACACCGTTAGCGATCCAAAGGAGATGCCCCAATACGCCCTGGAAGACCTGGACCCCCGCTTTGCCAAAGAAGTCCAGCCGGGCGATATCATTGTAGCCGGCAAAAACTGGGGCAACGGCAGTTCCCGGGAGCAGGCCGTCACCTGCCTCAAAGAAGCCGGCCTGGGCGCGATTGTGGCCCGTTCATTTGCCCGCATCTATGGCCGCAACTGCATCAACAGCGCCCTGCCGGCCCTGACCTGCCCGGAAGCCGTCGAGGCCATTCAAGATGGCGAGGCGGTTGAAATCGACATGGAAACCGGCGAAATTTGGTGCGCGGCCGGCACGTTTCGCTTCCCCCCTCTTCCGGCCAACGTCCTGGCCATTGTTGAAGCCGGGGGGTTAATCAACTACACACGCCAGCAACTGGCGGCTCAAAAACAAACTAAAAATCAGAAATGAGAAGTAAGAAATTAGAAGTGAGAAATTAGAAATTAGCATCCTGGAAACATGTCACACAGTCTCAGTACATCCAAATTTGCTCTAGCTGGACCATAGTCCAGCGGCCAAAACGCGGACTGTCCCACGGGGAGGCAGCGGAGCTGCACAGGTCTTCGCACTGGTCCGCTCCGAGCTTGAAAATTGGATCTACTGAGTCTAATTTCTAATTTATATTTTCTATTCAGGAGGGAACCTTGAGCAAAAAAAGCACTGTCGGAAATAAAGGTCCAGACGTCCGCTCGGACTGTTTTGTGACCCTTGAATTAACTGAAAGCGGCGGCCTGGAGATAGACCTCAAAAGCAAAGTGGGAGCGATGTACGGCGATTCCATCATCGCGTTAGCTAAAGAGGTGTTGGCCCATTTCGAGATTGAAAACGCCAAACTCCAGATTGAAGACAGCGGCGCGCTCTCCTTTGTCCTGGCCGCCAGAATAGAAGCGGCTATCAAGCAATGTATCGAAACCGACCAAGAGTATTGGCCGGACCTCATCCCCGAAAATCAATACCAGACCCAGAGGGATCGCTATCGCCGCTCCCGGCTGTACCTGCCCGGTAACACTCCCAAGCTGATGCTCAACGCGGGCATCCACCAGCCGGACGGCATCATCCTCGACCTGGAAGACTCGGTCGCCCCGGCCAAAAAGGATGAAGCCCGGCTGCTGGTCAGAAACGCCCTGCGCCAGGTTGACTTTTACGGTGCGGAGCGGATGGTCCGCATCAACCAGATTCCAAGGGGATTGGATGACCTGGCCTATATCGTGCCCCACAACGTGAACCTGATTCTGATCCCCAAGTGCGAAACCGCCGACCAGGTGAAGCAGGTCGATGAAAAAATTGCGGAAATCGCCACGCGGCAGGGCGTGACCCAACCCATCTACCTGATGCCGATTATTGAGAGCGCGTTGGGCGTGGTCAACGCTTACCAGATAGCCGCCGCGTCGAAAAATGTGGTGGCCCTGGCCATTGGCCTGGAAGACTACACCGCCGACTTGGGCGCGTCGCGCACCAAAGAAGGACACGAATCCTTCTTTGCCCGCAGCCAACTGGTCAATGCCGCCAGAGCCGCCGGGATTCAACCGATTGACTCGGTCTTCTCCGACGTGTCGGATATGGAGGCTTTGCATGACGTGGTGCTGGAGTCAAAGGCATTGGGCTTTGATGGTATGGGCTGTATCCATCCCCGCCAAATCAAGGTTATTCACGAAGCCTACGCGCCCAACGAGCAAGAAATCGAAAAGGCGCAAAAGATTGTCAAAGCCTTTGACGAAGCCACGGCCAAGGGGTTGGGGGTGGTGTCCATTGGCTCCAAAATGATCGACCCGCCCGTGGTCAAACGGGCGCTGCATACCATAGATTTGGCTATTAAATTGGGCAAATTAGCCGCAGATTGGAAGGATGAGGATGATGACTGAATTTGTTAAAAACGCTGTCGGTAGAATGATACCCACCGAAATCAACGGCCAGCCGGTCACGCCGTTTATGGGGGTGCGCCAATACAAACCCGCCGGTAGAAAATATACCCCACCCATCGCCACCTGCGCCGACTACCCCGACGACGGCGATAAACGGCTGCCCGATCTGAAAGCGGCCCTGATTAAGGCCGGATTGAAAGACGGGATGACCATCTCCACCCATCACCACTTTAGAGATGGCGACCTGGTTGCCAACCGGATTTTCAAAATCGCCGCCGAGTTGGGGGTCAAAGACCTGGTCTGGTTCCCCTCCGCCTCCTTCCCATGCCACGAGCCGATTACGGAATACCTGACAGATGGCACCGTTCACCACATCGAGGGCAGTATGAACGGCCCGCTGGGACGGTTTGCCTCGCAGGGCAAGATGAAAGGGGCGGGCGTCCTTCGCTCGCACGGCGGGCGTTATCAGGCCGTGCAGGATGGCGAAGTACAGATTGACATCGCCGTCATTGCCGCCCCTACCGCCGACCCCTTTGGCAACGCCAACGGCGTCACCGGCCCCTCTGCCTGCGGCCTGCTGGGCTTTGCCCTGGCCGATTCCCAGTACGCCCACAAAGTGATTGTCGTCACCGACAACCTGGTGCCGTTTCCCTGCATCCCCTGGCAAATTCACGGCAATTACGTGGATTACGTGGTCGAAATGGATAGAATCGGCGTCCCCGAAAGGATTGTGTCCGGCACCACCCGCATCACCAAAAGCCCAGACCGGCTTTACATTGCCGAGCTAACGGCCAAATTCTGCGACGCGGCCGGCATCATTCAAGAGGGCTTCTCTTTTCAGGCCGGCGCGGGGGGCACATCGCTGGCCATTGGCAACTACTTTGGCGATATTATGCGTGAGCGGGGGATTAAAGCGCGCTTTGCCAGGGCCGGGAGCAACAAGTACATCGTCGACATGCTGGAAGAGGGCCTGGTTGAGTACATTTTAGACGGGCAGACCTTTGACCTGGACGGCGTCCGCTCGATGCGAGACAACCCTAATCACGTCAACACCAGCCCCTTTACTAGCTATAACTACCACGGCAAGGGCAATTTCGCCTCGCTGGTGGATGTGGTCATCCTGGGCGCGACCGAAGTTGATGTCAACTTCAACGCCAACGTGGTCACCCACTCCGACGGCTACCTGCTGCACGGCATCGGCGGCTGGCAAAACTGTCTCTTTGGCAAAAACGTCATCCTGCCCATTCCTCTTTTCAGGGACCGTATCCCCGTTATCCGCGATGAAGTGACTACCATCTGCGGGCCGGGCGAGCTGATAGACGTGATTGTCACCGAACGGGGCATTACCATCAACCCCCGCCGCACCGATTTGCTGGCAGCGGTTAAAGATTCCGGCCTGCCCCTCAAAACCATTCACGAGCTAAAGGAAGAAGCCGAAAAAATCTGCGGCAACCCCAAACCCGCCGAGTTTACAGATAAAATCGTCGCCGTCATCAAGTGGGTTGACGGCACGGTGATAGATGTGGTCAGGCAGGTAAAAGAGTAATGTCAGAAGGTCAATCCGGTTATGAGATTTATTAACCAGCTCAACCAGCGGATTCCTTACGTTTCACGTTTCACTTTTTAATTCACAACATCTCTAAATTAAGAGACATTTCTATGACAAACAAAAAAGTAGCCATTATCACGGCGGCAGGCCAGGGAATAGGGGCCGCTATTGCTAAAGAATTAGCCGCTAACGATTATCACGTAGCCTTAATGTCTAACGGCGGCGGCGCAGAGAGGCTGGCCGGTGAACTCAACGGCATTGGCCTCACCGGCTCTGTTACCGACGTGGGCCATCTTGAAACGCTGGTTAAGCGTACTATGGACGCCTATGGTCGCATCGATGCCTTAATTAACAATACCGGCCACCCGCCAAAAGGGCCTCTGCTGGAGATTTCTGATGAAGATTGGCACCTGGGTCTGGATATAGTCATGCTCAATGTCGTCCGTATGGCCCGGCTGGTGACACCTATTATGCAAAAGCAAGGCGGTGGGGCTATCGTCAACATCTCAACCTTTGCCGCGTTTGAACCGGATGCAGCCTTTCCGGTATCGTGCAGTCTTCGAGCTGCACTGGCCAGTTTCACCAAGCTGTACGCAGACCGCTACGCCCCGGACGGCATACGAATGAACAACGTTTTGCCGGGCTTTATCGACAGCTACCCCGAATCTGTGGAAAATATAACCCGGATTCCGATGGGCCGTTATGGTAGCGTGACCGAAATTGCCAAAACCGTCCTGTTTCTGGTTTCGACGGACGCCGGTTACATCACCGGGCAAAATATCCGGATAGATGGTGGTATTACCCGGTCAGTGTAGGAAGTTACGATTTTTTGTCATCCAAATCGTAAATCCAAAATCCAAAATCGTAAATATAAAGATGCTCAGGAGGAATAATGTCCAAAAGAACTATCGTATCGATGCCCGGTGACGGGATTGGTAAAACTGTATTACCGGAAGCCATCAGGGTGTTAGACGCCGTTGGTTTTGAGGCCGACTATGTCCACGCCGATATTGGCTGGGAGTTTTGGTGTACCCAGGGTAATCCCCTGCCCCAGCGCACCCTGGACCTGTTAGCGGAGCATAAAATTGGCCTCTTTGGGGCCATCACTTCCAAGCCCAAAGCCGATGCGGATGCGGAACTGGCCCCGGAACTCAAAGGTAAAGGCTATGTTTACTACAGTCCCATTGTTGGTTTGCGACAGCACTTTAATCTTGATATCTGCGCTCGACCGTGCAAAACTTTCAAGGGCAACCCTCTCAACTTCATTAGAAAAGGACCGGGAAATACCGTCGAAGAGCCGGAAGTTGATGTGGTCGTTCTCCGCCAGAACACGGAAGGGCTGTATGGTGGTGTGGAGTGGACCAACCCGCCCGACCAGGTCTACAATGCCCTGTTGACCCATCCCAAATTCAAAAAATTCGCCGACGCCCCGCGTGAAGAGTTGGCCGTCTCCACCCGCATTTTTACCAAAAAAGCCACCACGCGCATTGTCCGGGCTGCCTTTGAGCACGCCAAAAAGTTTGGCTACAAATCGGTGACGGTGTGCGAAAAACCCAACGTCATCCGCGAAACCTCCGGCATGATGCTGGCCGTGGGTAAAGAGATAGCCAAAGAATACGATGGTATTGCCTTGTGGGATACCAACATCGATGCCCAGATGATGTGGCTGACCAAAAATCCGGAAGATTACGGGATAATTGTGGCCGGCAATATGTTCGGCGATATCATCTCCGATGGCTTTGCCGGGCTGGTCGGCGGGCTGGGCTTTGCCTGCAGCGCGAATGTCGGCCAGGAAGTGGCCGTGTTTGAGCCAACCCACGGTTCCGCGCCCAAATACGCCGGGTATGAAACCCCCATTGTCAACCCCATTGCCATGATCCTCTCCGCCTGTATGATGCTCGATCACCTGGACGAAACGGAAAAAGCCGCCAAAATCCGCAGCGCCATCGCCGGGGTGGTGGAAGAAGGCCAGGTCAGAAGCTACGATATGATGAAACTGCGCGGCTCGCCGGAGGTGGTTGAGCAAGGCGTGGCGTCTACTATGCAAATGACAGATGCGATAATTGAAAGGCTAAAGTAGGAGATTGGGAGATTAGGAGATTGGGTTGGGCTATTGGGCTTTAATCTCCAATCTCCAGTCTCCAATCTCCAAACCTAAGAGGAGACAAACAATGAACATCAAAGAACTCTGGCCTGAATTGGACTGGATTGAAGACGACGATCTCAGGGCAAAAACAACCAAAACCTGGGAGCTGGCTCTGGAAAAAAGCGTTTTAAGCGCCGAAGATTTGCAGCGCATTCCCTTCACCCTGCTGGCCGGCCCCGATTTGCAGGTCAGTTTTATGACTCATAAACGGGCCGTGGTACATGTAGCCAAAGAGAGCGCGTTGAAAATGATAGAATTCTTTAAGGATGACCTACCCATCAACATGGACGTGGTCATTGCCGGCGCAATTTTGGCCGACGTGGGCAAGCTGCTGGAGTACGAACTGGACGAGAACGGCAACTCCATTCAGGGCGCATACGGCAAATATTTGCGACACCCATTCTCCGGCGTCTCGCTGGCAGAAGCGTGTGGTGTTCCGGCCGAGGTGTGCCACATCATCGCCGCCCATGCCGCCGAGGGCGACCTGATTAAGCGCACCACCGAGGCCTACATTGTTCATCACGCCGACTTTATGACCTTTTTACCGTTCAAAAGTAGGTTGGAAATCAGTGGGTAGAAGGTAGTAAGGTAGGGGGTAGGGGGTAGGGGGTAGTGAGTAATTAATTGGAGTAAATATGGTCGTAAAGAACTATCAAGAATTGATTGTGTGGCAAAAAGGGATGGACTTGGTTGAAGCAGTGTATAAAGCCTCTCAAGCATTTCCCAAGGAGGAAACATATGGTTTAACAAGCCAGATTAGGAAGGCTGCGGTTTCTGTACCTTCAAATATTGCAGAAGGACAAGGGCGCAAATCCACCAAAGAGTTCTTACACTTCCTTTCTATCGCCCTCGGTTCACTGCGAGAAGTAGAAACCCAAATCTTAATTGCTGAGAGGCTAACCTACCTCAACAAAAAACAAACTACACCTCTATTAACACTATCCAGCGAGGTTGGCCGCCTAATAAATGGCCTCCACAACTCACTGACACACGAATAAACTATCCACAATCCACAACCCACTACCCACTATCCACTACCCACTTTTATTAACCTAAGGAGGTAACTATGCCCCAAACATTTGCAGAAAAAATTTTAGCCAAAAAAGCCGGGCTGGCAGAAGCCCAACCGGGCCAGATTGTCGAGGTCACCCCGGATACGGCCCTATCCCACGATAACACTGCCCCTATTTACGAGATTTTTCAAAAGATGGGCGGCGAAAAGGTCTTTGACCCCGATATGCACGCTGTGGTGTTAGATCATGCTACCCCGGCCCCCAGCACCAAACATGCCGAAAACCACCGAATTATTCGCCAATTTGTTAACGAACAGGGCATCAAAAACTTTTTTGAGGTCGGACGCGGTATTTGCCACCAGGTTCTGGTTGAGGAGGGACTCTCGCTGCCCGGTGAAGTGGTGCTAGGCTCAGACTCTCACACGCCGCACGCCGGGGTGATGGGCGCCTTTGGGGCCGGCATTGGCCGCAGCGAGATGGCCAGCATCTGGGCTTTGGGCAAACTGTGGCTACGTGTGCCGGAAAGCCTGAAGATTGTGGTCAACGGCCGACTCAATCCGGGTGTTACCGCCAAAGACCTGGCCCTGTATGTTATTGGCAATCTGGGCAACGATGGTGGCTTGAGCATGTCGGTCGAGTGGCACGGAGAGGCTATCGGGGCACTCAGCTTGAGTTCACGGGCCGTCCTGCCCAACATGATGGCCGAAATGGGTGCCAAGAACAGCTACATCCCCCCGGACCGGGTTGTGTTTGACTACCTGGCAGGTCGCGCCAAACGCCCCTATGAACCGGTCTACCCCGACCCGGATGCCAACTACGCCCGCGTGATCGAGTATGATGCCGGCACCCTGGAACCGATGATCGCTGCTCCGCACAGGGTAGATAACGTCCGGCCTATTTCAGAGTTCGCCGGGACGCGCGTCGATCAGGCATTTTTGGGAACCTGCACCAATGGCCGGCTGGAAGACCTGGCCGCTGCCGCCGCTGTGCTAAAGGGTCGCCAGGTTGCACCGGGCACGCGGATGATTGTCATACCGGCCTCTTCTCAAGTGTACCTGGAGGCGTTAAAAGCCGGTTACATTCAAACCTTTATCGAGGCCGGCGCTGTGGTCGAAAGCCCGGGCTGCGGGCCGTGTATGGGCAACCATATGGGTGTTCCGGCAGAGGGTGAGGTCACCATCAGCAGCGCCAACCGCAACTTCCAGGGCCGGATGGGAACCCGCGAGAGCGAAATCTACCTGGCCAGCCCGGAAGTTGTCGCCGCTTCGGCTATAACCGGGGAGATTAGGCACCCGAAGGATTTGTAGGGAAAATCTACCAGTGGTCAGTGATCAGTCATCAGTTATCAGTCATCAGTCATCAGTTCAACTGTTCACTGACCCCTGATAACTGATCACTATTTTATACGAGGAGACAGACCATGACGTCAATCAGTAAAAAAATGGCCGAATTTGCGGCCAATCTTCGGTATGCCGACATCCCGCCGGCAGCCGTTCACGAGGCCAAGCGTTTTCTATTAGATAGTATGGGCTGCGCCCTGGCCGCTGTGCATAACGAAGATATGCAGGCTATGTATCGCTTCATTGAAAAGCTGGGCGGTACGCCCGAAGCAACCGTCATCGGCACCGGCCACAAAACAAACGCCCCTAACGCCGCGTTGATGAACTGCCTGTTGATCCGCGCCCTCGATTACAACGACATCTACTGGGAACAAGACCCCAGCCACCCCTCCGATATCATCGGGGCAGCGCTGGCCGCCGCAGAAGCCAACAACAAAAGCGGTCGGGCAGCACTGGTGGCAATTATGATTGCCTACGAACTGGAAATGCGCTGGTGTCACGCCGCCGAGCCGGGTGTCCGCGAGGTGGGTTGGCATCATGCCACCCTGACCCAATTCGTCAGCCCGCTGGTCGCCGGGCGGATGTACGGCCTGGATATTGACCAGCTTGTTGCAGCGGTGGGCATCAGCGGCAGTAGCCACTTCACCCTGGGTGGGGTGGTGGCTGGTCATCTCACCAACATGAAGAACACGGCCGACCCTATGGCCTCACAAGCCGGTGTCTTCGCCGCACTGATGGCCCGCGAGGGTTACTCAGGGCCGGTCGAAGTGATTGAAGGCAAAGAGGGCCTGATCGAAGTGTTGAACAACGTCACCTGGCACCCGGAAGAACTGCTCAAAGGGCTGGGTGAAGATTTCCTGATCACCCGCTGTAGCTACAAAGCCTTCCCTACCGAGGCCCTGACCCACCAACCGATCTCCGCAACCCTGAAAATTCGCCAGGAACAGAATCTAACCCCTGGCGACATCGCCCAGGTGCTGGTCGAAACCACCACCCGCGGCGCGGACATTCTCTCCGATCCCAGCAAGTACAAGCCGGAAACCAAAGAAACCGCCGATCACAGCCTGCCCTACGTCATCGCCGCGGCCCTGGCAGACGGCAACGTGCTGCCCAGTTCGTTCAGCGACGAGAAGTTGAAAGACCCGGTGATCTGGGACCTGCTGGGCAAGATCAAAGTAGTGGCCGATCCCGAAATTGATGCACTCTTCCCCAAAGTTAAGCGGGCCAGAGTGACCATCACCACCACGTCCGGCCAAAAACATACCGCCCAAACCGATTTTGCCAAAGGCGCGCCGGAAAATCCCCTGACCGACGAGGAAATTGTGGCTAAATTCCGGGCCAATGCAGAGAGTGTACTCAGCACCACCGAGCAAGACCAGGCCATTGAAGCCACCTGGCAATTTGAGGGTATTGCTGATATAAGTGAATATATGGGATTGTTTGTTGCCAATTGAGGCTAAAGTCTTATATATGGATTCATTACCCGACATAACAAATCAGAAACCAAGTTTTTCACTAACAAAGGCTCTTGAATTGCTCTGAAGTGCCCGAAAAACAACCAAATTGGTTTGTTCAGACAATAAAAAACTTGGTTTCTCTGTCCATGCCACCGATAATAAAAATGGAGTCCAAAGCTTTAGCTTTGTCAAACCTGAAGCTTTGGACTCCTCTTTACAGAGAAAGAGAAAGATTAATGAATGCCTTACTAGACAAGTTGCAAATCAAAGAAATTAATCCAGGCGCATGCACCGGGCCTGATGGTTGGATCGACGATTCAAACGGTAAAGAACTGATTTCATATAATCCCACCACCGGTGAGCCAATTGCCAAAATTAATCAGGCCACCGAGAATACTTATGACACCGTCGTGCAGCATGCAACAAAGGCTTTTGAAACCTGGCGTACCAGCCCGGCCCCACAGCGGGGTCAGGTAATTCGTGATCTTGGCGATGCTCTACGTGAATTCAAGGAGCCACTGGGCGAACTGGTGTCGCTGGAAATGGGAAAGATCAAAGCCGAAGGAGTGGGCGAGGTGCAGGAAATGATTGACATCTGCGATTTTGCGGTGGGGCTGTCGCGCCAGTTGTACGGCCTGACCATGCCCTCCGAACGCCCCGGCCACCGCATGTACGAACAGTGGCATCCGCTTGGCCCGGTTGGCATCATTACTGCCTTCAACTTTCCGGTCGCGGTTTGGTCATGGAATACAGCCATTGCCGCTGTTTGTGGCGATACGATGATCTGGAAGCCTTCTTCCAGCACCCCCTTGTCGGCTATTGCCGTGCAGCATATTGCTAATAAGGTAGCCGCCGATCACAATTTGCATGGCATTTTTAATACCGTCATTGGCAGCGGTCGGGAGGTTGGTGAAAAGATGATCAACGACGGGCGAATTCCGTTGATTAGCTTTACCGGGTCGGTTAAAATGGGGCAACACGTAGCCGAGACCGTAGCCCGTCGGTTGGGACGTACAATTCTGGAATTGGGTGGCAATAATGGCATCATTGTAACTGAAGACGCCAACCTTGATATGGCAGTTCGGGCCATTCTGTTTGGCGCGGTTGGCACGGCCGGACAGCGCTGCACCTCTACCCGCCGCATCATTATGCACAAAGATATTGCCGAAGAATTGACCAATCGCCTGGTGCGAGCCTATCGGCAGGTGACCATCGGCAATCCGATGGAAGATGGCATTTTGATGGGGCCTTTGGTCAACGGAACGGCGGTTGAAGATATGATGTCAGCTCTGGAGGAGGCCCAGGCCCAGGGCGGCAAGATTATTTATGGTGGGAATCGCCTGCCTGAGAAAGGCGCAAACTTTGTTGAACCGACCATCGTCAAAATGCCTGAACAAACTCCCCTTGTTTGCGAGGAAACATTTGCCCCAATTCTGTATTTGATGGAATACGAGACCATTGACGAAGCTATCGCCATCCATAATGGCGTGCCCCAGGGGCTTTCCAGCGCCATTTTCACCACTAACTTGCTAAAAGTCGAACAGTTCTTGTCCGCAGCCGGGTCTGATTGCGGGATTGCCAACGTCAACATCGGCACCAGCGGCGCGGAGATTGGTGGCGCGTTTGGTGGCGAGAAAGAGACCGGCGGTGGTCGTGAATCTGGCTCTGATGCCTGGAAAGGCTATATGCGCCGTCAGACAAACACCATCAACTGGTCGTCTGAACTGCCATTGGCCCAGGGTATTCAATTTGGTGATTGATGAAAGCACAGCAAATTATCCACACCTGGGATTACCACCACGGGCAGGCTACACGAGTGGTTGTTGGTGGATTGCCGCCTTTGCGTGGGGCAACAATGGCTGAAAAGCAGGATTACTTTATCAAACACTGTGATCACATTCGGACCAGCTTGATGCAAGAACCACGTGGCCACAAGAACATGCTTGGTGCTGTTCTAACCGATCCCGCTACTCCAGACGGGGATATCGGTATGCTGTTTCTCAGTCCGCAGGGCTTCTTTGAAATGTGTGGTGACAGCGCCTTTAGTGCCATCGCCGCTTTAATTGATTCCGGTATCCTGCCCTATAAAGACTCAAACGGCGAGATGTCTCTCAAGATCGATACCGTAGCCGGACGGGTAGATGTTCACGTCCGGCTCAAAGACGGCGAACCCGTAGAGATCACGTTTGACAATGTGGCTTCTTACGATCTCGGCACGCAGACAATTACCGTGGCAGAAATCGGTCCGGTTGAGGCAATGCTGGGGTACAGCGGTTTGCTGTACGCATTTGTAGAAGCAAAGGCGGTAGGAATCCCATCACTTGTGAACGCTAACCGTGATGAGTTGCTTGATATGGGGACACGCATTTGGCAGGCAGCACGCGCCCAAACTGAACTACCGTCGTACGTTGGCAGCGATCGTATTGGCAAACCGCGTCCTGTCGATTTAATCACAATTTGGGAGCCATTACAGGATGAACGAGGAACGAGGGTGGCCAATTTTTATGCTCCGCAAACCTGCGGACGCACGCCGTCCGGCACCGGCCTGTCTGCCCGCGTAGCAATCGAGGTGGCCGCCGGGCGATTGGCAAAAGGTGAAACTTTTATTCACGAAAGCCCATTAGGCTTGCGCTTCCTCGCCCGACCTGTCAAAACGGACGTTGTGCGTGCAGATGACGGAACACCTGGCGTTGTCCCAGCCATCACCGCCCGCTCATTTTTAATGGGCGTGGCCCAGTGGATGTTGCATCCGGAAGACCCTTTCCGCCATGGCTTTATCTTTTAACCTGGCTGAGGTAAACAAATATGGATTTGGGACTCAAAGATAAAATTGTACTCGTCGCTGGGGCCAGCCGTGGTCTCGGCGCTGCCACGGCCCGCGAATTTGCCCGGGAAAGGGCGACGGTGATACTATCCGCTCGTGATGAAAAAGCTCTTATGCGAACCCAAGAAGCAATCTTCCAGGAGATGAAGGACCAGGCGGCGACGATGGTCTTGCGAGCTGACTTGACAAAAGACGAGGATGTAGAGCGGCTAATCAATTATGCCACAGCGCACTTTGGGGGCTTGGATATTCTGGTTACAAATTGTGGGGGGCCACCAACTGGACGATTTGAGAACCATGATTTGGCCACATGGCAGGCTGCTGTTGACACAGTTCTTTTCAGCGCGGTGCGGTTAATACGAACAGCGTTGCCACATCTCCGTAAATCTGAGACGCCTTCTATTCTTACTTTCTCGTCCAATTCGGCCCGTCAGCCAGTGCCTAACCTGACACTCTCAAATTCACTGCGGTTGGCTGTTGTTGGATTGACTAAGACGCTGGCCCTGGAACTTGGGGGAGAAGGGATTCGGGTTAACAGTATTCTCCCTGCCTGGACAAAAACTGAGCGCGTTATGGAGATTTTGTCCGAACGGGCCCAGCGGAAGGGAACCAGTATTGAAGAAGAGCTGGCCGAACAAGCAAAGGAGTCGCCCCTGGGCAGGCTGGGCACTGCTGAAGAATTTGCCCGGGCCGCAGTCTTCCTATGCTCGCCAGTGGTTCCTTTTATGACGGGCGTGATGTTACCGTTTGAAGGTGGTATCTACAAAGCCACCTTGTAAGTTACTCAGGTTTGTCGATCAAGCGGTCTACGCCGTGCCGGTTGAGGGCCTGCGACCTACCCTTGAGAATCTGGCGGCAAACAGCCATCCGCTAACGCGCGACCTGGCTTTGATTGTGCCCAGGCAGGGCCAACCTGAAGTGAACCAATTCGTGGAATTTGTCCTAAGTCCGGCCGATCAAACTATTGTTGGCGAGAAATGGGGGCCAGTCAGGTAACACTACCTTGGTGGAGATAGCGATGGAAACAGAAAATATTACCCTCTCCCTGCCTAATATCCTCATAACATATGGAAATTTAAGTCAATGCAATATAAATATCATCTACTGCATCGGAAAATTAGAATAACAATAGTGTACTGCAAGTGAAAACCTGACCTACTGCAAAGGAAAATTAAAAGTTACAACACCTCTTCTTTGAGCTACAACCAGGGATTACTGGCTCGCTCCTGGCCGATGGTCGTCACCGGACCGTGACCGGAGCAAACCACCGTCTCATCCGGCAGGACCATCAACTTCTCGTTGATGCTGGCCAGTAAGGTTTCATAGTCGCCACCGGGCAGGTCGGTGCGACCGATCCCACCGGCAAACAATACGTCCCCGTCAAAAATAATGCCGGCCTGGGGCTCGTAAAAGCTGACGTGCCCCTGGCTGTGTCCAGGGGTAAACAGAACCTGCAAGGTATAGTTACCAAAGGTAATGGTGTCTCCCTCGGCCAGTTCCAGGTCAGGTTCCGGGCTGGGCGGCACTTCAAAGCCAAAGAAACTGGCCCCACCGTTTTGCCTGAGCAGGGGCAAATCAAGGGGATGTAGGGCCAAAGGGGCGCCGGTGGCCTCGACCAGTTCTTCATTGGCCAAAATATGATCAAAATGGGCATGCGTGTTCAAAATATATTTTATCTTCAGGCCAAGGGCTTCCACTTCGGCCAAAATGCGTTCGCCCTCGTCACCGGGGTCAATCACCACCCCTTCTTTCGTTTCTTCACAACCGGCAATATAGCAGTTGGCTTGAATAATACCGACAGGTAATTGTTTGACAATCAAAATGATCTCTCCTCTGTAAAACGCCTGAAAATATTTTAACACTAGACAATTTCAGGCTGTCGTGTTAGACTTATATTCAATATAAAAATAGCCCATTAAAAAAAGAGGAGCAAACTATCTCACCCAAAGTAAGGGCAGACACGCCCTTTTTGGGTGGAGAGATTGCTCTTTTTTATTTTGAGCGGTCGGCAATCTACCCCCCCAGTATACTACATTGTACCGGGTGCGCAGAATTCGTGACAAGATTTGATAGGTGTATAACGTGAAAAGTGTAGCTCCCCCCCCATTTGAATACATTTTGTTCGACCTGGATGAAACCCTTTATCCAAAAGAGTCAGGGTTTATGCGGGTTATGCGCGAGCGTATTCTGCTTTTTATGACCCAAAAGATCGGGATTCCGGCCGATGACGTGACCACCAAAAGGCACATCTATTATCAACGATACGGCACGACCTTGCGGGGGTTGATGGAAGAATACAAAATCAATCCGGCCGATTACCTGGCCTTTGTGCATGATGTTGATCCGCGAGACTTTTTTGGAGCCAGCCCGCCCCTGGATAATATGCTGGAGGAAATCCCACTGCGCAAGGTCATTTTTACCAACGCCGACCTGCTCCATTGTCAGCGAGTCCTGGATGCCTTGCAGGTCAGCCACCATTTTGAACTGATTATCGACATTAATGTCATCAATTACAAAAGCAAGCCCGACCCATATGCTTACCAACGCGCCCTGGCTTTGTTAGGCGTTCCGGGCAAGCGCTGCATTATGGTGGACGATGTGCCACGCAATCTGATACCGGCCAAAGACTTGGGTATGACCACAATTTTGGTCAACGGTCCCGACACCTCAATCGCCATCGATTATACGGTCCCCACCGTTTTCCACGTTGAACGCGTGCTAAAAAATTTACTCCCTATGCAAGGACAACTATAAGCTGAATATGCCGACCGACGTTGTCGAAACCACCTTTCGCGTACGCTACGCCGAAACCGACCAGATGGGCCTTGTTCACCACGCCGCTTACGTCGTCTGGCTGGAGGAAGGACGCAGTCATTGGATGCGGGCGCATGGCAGTTCCTACGCCCAGTTTGAAAAAGAGGGGCTGTGGTTAGCCGTTTCAGAACTACAGGTTCGTTACCACCAGGCCGCCCACTACGACCAACCGGTTACAATTCGCTGTTGGGTGGAAAGTGTGCGTAGTCGCCAGATGCAATTTAGTTACGAAATTGTTGATCCCGAGACCGGAACCGTATTTGTCAGCGGTTACACCAAACATGTCTGCATCGACCACCAGGGGAACGTAACCAAGATCCCAGAGATGTGGCAGAAATTTTTACGCCAAGATAAATAAAAAAAGCGACATCCTTTCTCAGACGATGCCGCTTTTCTTTCTTATACCAATCAGGCGGGCAAGGGAGCGGTGGAGGGAGGTACAATCCGAGGCGGCGCATCCTCAGATGAACTACTCTCGGAGGCTGTGCTCTGCGGTGGTACATCCTCAGAAACGGTATCACCAGCGGCCAAAAGCGCGGCAAAATCTTCAGCTTCGAGTGTTTCTTCTTGCACCAAGCGATTGGCAATCAAATCCAATTTATCTCTGTTATCTGTCAAAATCTGCCGGGTTTTTTCGTGGGCCTCGTCGACTAATCGTCGTACCTCAAGATCAATCTGCTCGGCTATTTCCTCGCTGTAGTTACGCTGTTCACTAATTTGCCGGCCTAAAAAGATCAGTTCCTCTTTGTCGCCAAAAGTGAGTGGTCCCAATTTTTTACTCATCCCGTATTGGGTCACCATGGCCCGGGCCAGACGCGTAATATGTTCCAGGTCGCCACTCGCCCCTGTGGTTACATCAGTAAATACAATTTCCTCGGCGGCACGTCCCCCCAGGCCCACGGCCAGGCGGGCTTTGAAAGCCGACTCACTAATCAGGGTTTGATCATCCTCGGGCAGGAACAGAGTAAAACCACCTGCTCCTCCTCTGGCCACGATGCTAACTTTATGCACCGGATCGGCCTCGGGGATCATGTAAGCGACCAGGGCATGGCCTGCTTCGTGATAAGCCGTAATCTTTTTTTCTTCCTCACTAATGATCCGGCTACGCCGTTCCGGTCCCAGGCGGATCTTTTCAACCGCCTCTTGCAGATCGGTCATTTTGATCTGTTTTTGATTGCGACGAGCCGCCAGAATGGCCCCTTCGTTAATGACATTTTCCAGGTCAGCTCCGGAAAAGCCAATCGTGCCTTTAGCCAACACTTCCATATTGACGTCGCCAGCCATTGGTTTACCCCTGGCGTGCACTTCTAAGATCTTCTGGCGGCCTTGCCAGTCCGGCCTGTCCAGAACAACCCGGCGATCAAAACGGCCTGGCCGCAGTAAGGCCGGATCCAGAATATCGGGCCGGTTGGTGGCGGCGACCACGATGACATTGGTATCGGTCTCAAAGCCATCCATCTCGACCAGGATCTGGTTTAACGTTTGCTCACGCTCATCGTGACTGCCCCCCAGCCCGGCCCCTCGGTGCCGGCCGACGGCGTCAATCTCATCCACAAAAATAATGCAGGGACTGTTACGCTTGGCCTGGTCGAACAGGTCTCTGACCCGGCTGGCCCCGACCCCGACAAACATCTCCACGAACTCGGAACCGGAGATGCTAAAGAAGGGAACGCCCGCTTCACCAGAAACGGCTTTGGCCAGGAGCGTTTTCCCACAACCCGGTGGACCAACCATGAGCACCCCTTTGGGAATACGCGCCCCGAGGGAGATGAATTTTTCGGGTTCGCGCAGGAACTCAACCACTTCCGTTAACTCTTGCTTGGCTTCATCAGCCCCGGCCACGTCATCAAAGGTCACCGTGGGTTTATCACCGGCAAACATGCGCGCCCGGCTCTTGCCAAAACTAAGGGCCTGGTTGTTAGAACCCTGGGCCTGGCGAACCATAAAGAAAAGCAAGCCGCCAAAAATTAGCAGAGGTAAAATGGTAATAGCCAACGTGCCCCAATCGCTCCAGGCACTGGACGGGATAACCTCTATTTCAACTTTGCTCAAATTTTCTCTGGATACGTCCAGATTCTCAAAGGTCTTAAAGATACTGACGTCAGTTTCTTTGCGAGACTTAACCGGCGCCCGGTTGGATTGAAGGTACTCTACGGTTAAATCATCTTCTTTAACGCTAATCTTGGCCACTTTACCTGCTTTTATATCTTTGGCCACCGTGGTGATATCTAATTCGTTATTATCTCTTGGCGTTGAAAACACGCTAAAAATAAGCGCGGCTACGGCCAAAAGTATCAATAAATAGACAATACTATTCTTAAACAGACCAGAATTCACACATTCCTCCAAATGAAATGAAAGAAGTTGACAGTAATTATACCAAAACAAGCCGGATTTTCAATATTTACTGAACCACTTGGATCGAGCGCAAAATCAAAGCGCCCAAATTATCTTGTTGGCCCCGGCCCGGTTCAAAAATGGTCAAACGAGCCTTGGTATTGGGGTTGTAAAAGCCTATTCTGAGTTGATAATCACCGGGGATGGTGGTGGGGGGAATAGATAGCTGGTAAGGGTCGACAATGATCTCGCCCACGTTCCAGCTAGTGGTAGGTCTGACATTGCCCTGGGGGGGCGTGTCAAGTTGAGAAACAATGCCGCCCTGAGGCGTGGTCAGGTGGATAAATAGATTGTAATCGTCCGTGGGGGGGGTAGCAGCCTGCCAGAAAAAGGTCAGCGTAATGGTTTCTCCGGGTTTGTATTGCATGCGAGGAATCTCATAAGCACTGAGCAAAATTTGCCCCCCCAGATTGGCCCCAATCGGCACCCTGGAACCACTGCTGACAATCAGGGTGACCAAGGTTCGATTGGCCACCAGCGAACCAGGGGGAGGGTCTTGGCTCACCACGTGGCCTGGTGTCTCTACACTCCAATCCTCATACCTTTGCACCACCAAATCCAGCGAGGTCAAATGCTGCTCTGCCTCCTCAAAGTCTATCCCGGTCACATCGGGTAGCTCAATCATCGGTGGCCCCTGGCTGAGCACGATGCCGACCGTGCTCCCCCGGTCAACCCCCTGACCAGGGGGGATGGACTGCCGGATAATGGTAAAGGCCGGCCAGGTCGGATGGGGTTCCTCCCCTTCCACGACCAATTCCAGGCCCATTTCCTGTAAAGCTGAACGAGCCACAGCTTCCTCCTGTCCCACAATATCGGGCATACGGACCTGACCGGGTAACAGCGTGGGCAGGGGGGTCGGCAAATTTCTATCGGTAAGTTGAGGCACGTAAGCATTATAAACGGCGACAAAGAGAGGGATCAAGCCCATCACGGCGATGATGGCGATCAAACCCAAGGCCAGCATGACAAAGTCGAAGCCGCCCTTTTTGGTGGCCCGCCTGGCCGCTTGCGAAGCCGGCACAAACTGGCGAGGCGGTGGTGGGGGCGGTGGGGGTACACTCGGAACCGGGTAACCAGCCGCCCGTAACGGAGAACCGACCACCGCAGAAATGGGGGCCTGCTGGCCGGTGGTACTCAAGCCACCTTGTTTATACATAATCAAGGCTTCGCGCAGATGATCGGCGGTCAGGAAACGTTCGTTGGGGTTTTTGGCCATAGCCGCATCAACTATGCGGGCCAACGGTTCGGGAATGGTTGGGTCGAGCTTGTCAACCGGGATATGGGCCTCGTACAGTTGCTTACGGGCTACATCTTGATCATCCACGCCGACAAAGGGTACCCGCCCGGTCATCATCTCGTACAAAATGATACCAATGGCGTAAACGTCAGTGGCTGGCAAAACCAGTTCACCAGCGGCCTGTTCCGGGGCAAAGTAGGCCGGCGTGCCCCAGACTACTTCGCCTTCGTCCATAGCGCTCGCACCCAGAGCCCGGGCCAGGCCAAAATCGGTCACCTTGGCCTGATTATTGGGCGTAATCAGGATATTACCCGGCTTTAAATCCCCATGAACCAGGCCAGCCCGGTGCGCCGCGCCCACCGCCGAGCAAACTTGAATGGCATATTCAACGGCCTGGTTGATAGGAATTTTGCTCTGCTCATTGATCGCCGTGCGCAGATCGGAGCCGGCAATCCATTCCAAGACCATGTAAGGCCGCCCCTTGTCCTGGCCAAAGTCGTACACGGCGACAATATAAGAGTCACTCAACTTGGCCGCGCTCTGGGCCTCACGATGGAAGTTGACCAGAAAATTGGAGTCGCGGATATATTGGGGCCGTAAAACTTTTACCGCCACCATGCGGCCCAGGGCCATATCCTGGGCTTGATAAACCTCCGCCAGGCCCCCTTCACCGATCTTCTTTATCAGTTGATAGCGATCATTAAAAACTACGGGGAGTTCCATAACAGTAATCAGTAATTAGTCGTCAGTAGGCAGTGGTCAGTACTGCTACTACACGTGGCAATATTTTACCCTATATAGGCCACTCTCACAAGCAGAGGGGTTGGGTTTTCTCGGGGAACTTTTAAAAGGGTTTTGACGTATCCTCTCCAAAAGTAAGGGCCAGGCAAGTCGGATTGGTAGTGATTGAAGCAAACAAGCCACACTCCGACTTGCCTCGCCCTTGGTCACCAACAAATTTGAAGAGGATACGTTTTGACATTGCCTGAGGTTTTACTTACAATCAACTCACCATTTACAACATTGGCCCTGTGGATTTTGGATTTACGATTGGAGTAAACAAGTAATCGTAAATCGTCAACCTGAAACGTAAATGTTGTAAGGAATGCGACCATGCGTAAATTTTCATCCTATGGCCCGCTTGATACAGATTTACACTATTATGCACCCAGGAAAACCTTGGTTGACCGGGCTTTTAGCCAACTCCTCGGCGAAAACCCGGACAAAGAAGGGCATTACATCACCGTCTGGGCACCAAGACAGACCGGAAAAACCTGGGTAATGCAGCAAGTTCTTTTCAGGCTGCAAGGTTATGAAAAATTTGACACCCTAAAAATCAATTTAGAACATCTGAAAATGGAACAGGAGGTGGATGTTATTGTCCAATCCATTGCCCGGGAAATTATAAAACACCTGAGGCTAAAAAATGTAACCGTCAGTAAGCTAACAGATTTTTATCACCTGTTTGAAAAAGGTGTCTTGAAAAAGCCCCTCATCTTAATGCTGGATGAGTTTGACGCGCTGGCACAAGCGGCCATCAGTGGCATCGCTGGTGTACTCAGAAACATTTATATCAGCCGGCAGCATCAGGCCAATCAGCCAACCGCAAAAAAAGACTATCTTTTGCATAGTGTGGCCTTGATAGGGGTCAGGGCGATGTTGGGCATTGAAAATGAGACCGGTTCGCCCTTTAACGTACAGCGTAGCCTGCATATTCCTAACCTGACCTTAGCGGAAGTTGAAGGGATGTTCAAATGGTACGAACAGGAAAGCAGGCAAATTGTCAAGCCAGAGGTAATAGAGCGACTCTTTTATGAAACGCAGGGACAACCCGGCCTGACCTGCTGGTTGGGTGAACTGTTGACCGAAACCTATAATTGGGAAACAGAGAAGTCTATTACAATGGATAACTTTGAAGAAGCTTACGCGGCAGCCATTAATGTGCTGCCGAATAGCAATATTTTGAACATTATCAGCAAAGCCAGACAAGAGCCGTACAAGCAATTTGTTCTGGAAATGTTCAAAACAGATGAAAAGATAGCGTTTAAATATGATGATAGCCGGATAAACTTTTTGTATCTGAATGGCGTTATTGATTGGGAACAGGAATCAAGAACCGAGTATTATCTCAAATTCACCTGTCCATTTGTGCAGAAACGATTATCTTGACAATGGCACATTTGACAGCCATTTTTCGCCCCTGTAGGCGCAGGATATTTACAATCTAGCAGAGATTGGTTACGCTGATAGAGAATAAGGAGGCGATTATGCGTAACCAACTCTGGATAATTATACTTTTGATAGGGTGGATTGGACAAGGGGAACACAGAATTGTAGAGATGTTGCCAAATGTGATGGTGACTGGGGGGGGCGTGCAGTGCTGGGTAGAGGGGCTAAGTAGCGAAAATAGAGGCTCGATTTCGACAAGGTTGGGTGGAGACAGGAGCGAGAGGATGGTATGGTGTTCGGGAGAGGACCTTAAGCGGTTAGTGAGGTGTCAAGTGCGGTGTCGGCTGCCGTGGTTGTTTCCTTGTGCCAACAGCCGTTCCAGGATTCATTCAGGAGGCCAGAGAGCCGGCGGGAAGAAATCATTTAGAGGTGCAAAAAGGACTGAAGGTGAGCAACACCAGAGGCAGGGGGCGGGTGTGGGGGAGAGCCAGAGCGACAGCCTCTTGGAACCGCCACGCTGGGGGCTTACCCCGGAGATGAGCCTGGAACTGCCTGAACGATTGCACAGCTTCTGGCAAGGTTACCATGAGTGTTTCCGAACCAAAACCCGAAATATGGGCAGGTATGCCTATCACTATCTGAGTG
>DAOUMU010000198.1:0-19055 GCA_034409055.1 Anaerolineae bacterium | reverse complement strand
ACAATGCCCGTGCCGTTAAAGTTGGTGTCCAAAGTGCCGTCATCATTGTAACGGACCACTGTAAAATCACCGTGGCTGCTGCTACCCGCCACCGCAATTTTACCTGGTTCTTCAGGAATTTCCGTGGGTCTGCTCAACGGGGATTGAAAACTCCCCTGATTTAGTGGGTAATGAGAAGGCTATACCACAAGATATGGCCCGGATTTGTCAATCCGGGCCGAGCGCCACGGAAAATCCCAAAGAGCCTTTTACTATTAAAAACCTGTTCAAGGGCGATACGTGATCACCAGCCGGGGCGGGCTGGGCGGTGAAACGCTCTCCCGGCTGGCGAAACCACGCCAGCCAAAGGTGGTTTCCGGATAGCTCCACAACGCCAGGCCGTTGTTGGTCGTCCCGTCTATCCAGTCTTGCACCAGTCCGGTCACGTCCCAGTCGTAGTAACCCATCGCCGCCCCAACGCCGTTTACTTTGCCGATGCTGGTTGTGCCCGGCTGTTTGTTCCAGGTCACGCCGGCTTCAGTCCAGGGGTCGTTCACCCGCTTCAACTCGACGTCGAGCGACGGCGGCGTGGTGGAGGACGCCACCAGGTATGCCTGGAAAGTGGCCGAGATCACCGTGGACCCGGCCGGGATGCCGCTCAGGGCAAACTGAAAGAGGCTGCGGCCAATCGAGGTCTCGTTCTTGCCGGCGTACAGGGTGGGGGCTGTGCCGTAGTTTGTACCAGGGGCGGCGTAGGAGATGTAAGCGTCGGCAATGGGGGGCAGGATTATGGTTGTGGGTGTAGGCGTGGGAGTTGGCGTGTTGGTGGGCGTCGAGGTGGGGGTGGGGCTCGAGGTGGGGGTCGGGGTCGATGTGGGTGTGAGGGTGTTAATGGGAGTGAGCGTCGGAATTGGCCCGTTCGTTCGCCACACTTTCAGAATCACAGGCAGAGCTATCCAATATACCGGGTGGGGAATTGCTGCTAGAGATGCACCAAACCAATCCCCTTCTTCTACATCGTCATCAATCCCTGGAGTATCCTGATGCCATGCTTGGGAACCAACCGGCGTTAACCCTTCGGTGGATCCATTCATCACGATAACCATTCCGGCATCCCTGAATTCCCCAATGCCATTAACCCAAATGTTTCTCAAAGGCATGCCGATGGCCAGGTCTGCAAAACTATCTCCATTGAAATCTCCACTAGCCAAGGAATCCCCAAACCGTGCATTCGCTTGAGGGAGTGCCGGGAAGTCAGGATCAAGTAGATCCCAAAATTGATTGCTGTGAGCTGTTAACCCGTCCGATGATCCATAGATAACATTCACCGCACCGGCATCCTCTCCGACAACATTTTGCTCTGGTACCCCAATTGCCAGGTCATCATATCCATCAGCATTAAAATCTCCAGTCGCCAATGCGCTTCCAAATAATTCATAATCTTGAGCTTTGTCGAGAATATCCGGGCTGTCCTGAGACCAGAGCTGGTCATCTACCCCCAAGCCGAGATTGGAGCCATAAAGGATGTACACCGCGCCAGCGTCAACCCATTCCCCGGGTATACCGATCGCCAGATCATCGTGGCCGGATGCATCAAAATCCCCGCAGGACAGGGAATAACCAAATGCATCCCAAGGCTCTGGGTCTTCATCAACTAGAGGGTTATTCTGATCCCAGATTTGTTCATTATCCTGAGTAAGACCCTCCCCGCTACCATAAAGCACATTGACTTGACCCGCGTCGATTAAGCCGTTGGGTAGATCTTCCTTCGGTACCCCAACCGCTAGGTCTGTGTACCCATTGCCATCGAAATCGCAGGCTGCCAATGCGGTTCCAAAATAATCCTCACGCTCGAGGTCAAATTCACGTTGTGTGAAAAACTGGTTCCCCACGGAGGACAGACCGTTGGAAGAACCATAAATGATATTTACTGCGCCCGCATCGTCAATTGAGCTAAGGTCCCAAGGTATGTCTTCAAGAGGTACACCAATCGCCAAATCGTCAAATCCATCGCCATTAAAATCTCCTGCTGTTAGTGAAGCTCCAAAATAGTCGCCACTTTCGCAAATGTCCTCTATACCCATGGTGTCCTGGTCCCAGATCTCGTCATTGCTGGTTGAGAAGCTCAGCGCTGATTCGGCGTAGAACACATGTACCGCACCGCAATCATCCAGTAACAGGGTTTCTCTTGGAACACCAACTGCCAGGTCGTAGAGACCATCACCATTGAAATCTCCGGAAGTGAGGGCAATACCAAAAAAATCATGCTCTTCCGCTTCTTCATCAACCCCAGGAGTATCCTGATGAAGGATGTGATTGTATTCTGCAGTTAAACCATCTGGGATCAAGCTATAGATCATGTTTACTGCTCCAGCGCCCCATTCAAAATTCACTTGTTCCAGGGGTACACCCACAGCTAGATTTGCTTTAGTGCCGGTCTGAATGAAATTATCTGCACGAGCGGGAGTGAAACTCAAAAGCAATAGTACAAAGATTGTGGATAGTGTAAATAGAGAGACAATTTTGGATTTCATCGTGAGCCTCCTTATTTCCCTGGGTGTATCACAATCGGCAGTCGCCGATTCCACGACCACGCCGTCGGTGGCAGAGAGCACGCCCACACCTGTCGCGGCTGAATCTACACGTACGCCTTCATTTGAAAATCAGGGGCAGATAGACCCGGTGCGTCGAGTGGAAGCTATCCAGGCTGAACTGTATCTGATACGGCTGCCCTGTGACCGTATCGGCAGTCGGCCAGATCTCCAGGTAGTAAAGTGGGCGCTGGGCGTAGCGCAGCGGGTCAGCCAAGCCAGTCGGGGCGCGCTGTGCGCCGCTCGTTTGATTCAGCATGGCCATCGAGTCAAAATTAAAGCGGTAACTGGGATGCACCACGAACGAGAGCGACTTGTTGAACAGGCCCGTGCGATCGCGCTTAACCAGCGAACCGGCGTCATCGGTGATGCGCACGCCAAACGCCTCGGGCATGTTGAGCGAGACAAAGGCGCGTTGGCCATCGGGCAGGGTGCTGTTCTCATCGGGGCAGCCGTCGGCCCAACACGGAAAGATGGGCAGAATCACCGGTGACCTGTCCTGGAACTTGATGAAGAAAGCGACCTGTTGAGCATCTGCGGAAAACATGAAGGCCTCATCCCAGTCGCATTTCAGCCCGATGCCGTTTCTGTTCAGGTCAAACTGGTCGGGATTGTGGTGGTATTGGCAGTTATCCGTGGCATCCGGAACGCCATCGTTATCGTCATCGTCGTCGCACTCATCGCCGATGCCGTCGCCGTCGTTATCGGCCTGCACCGGTGGATAGATACCGCCAACGTAGGGATTGTTGGTTCCGAGGCAGTTGTCTACCACGTCGCCCACGCCGTCGTCGTCATCGTCGTCCTGATCGTGGTTTCGATCAAACGGCGCATTGTCGTCACAGAGCCAATTGTTGCCGCCATGGCAATAATTGTCTCCGGCCTCGCCCGAATGGTCGCCGTCGTCGAGGATGCCGTCGTTGTCGTCGTCAGGGTCACAGGCGTCGCCCTGACCATCACCGTCGTGGTTTGCCTGGTCGGGATTCCAGATAGTAGGACAGTTATCCCACAGGCTATCGTCGGAATGACGATTGTAGATGAAATCGGGCTCTTCGGGATCCTGCTCGTCATCATCGCAGGCTTCGCCGACGCCATCCCCGTCGGTATCAAGCTGGCTAGGGTTGGCGACCAGCCTGCAGTTGTCCTCGCCGTCTACAACGCCGTCGTTGTCGTCATCGGTGTCGCATCTGTCGCCCGTGTCGTCCCCGTCGGTGTCATCCTGGCTGGGATTCGCTATTAGCGGGCAGTTATCCACTCCGTCGTGCCTTCCGTCATTGTCGTCGTCGGGGTCAGCAGGGTCCGGATCTTCGTCGCCATCGCAGTCGGTGTCGGGATTGCCCAATCCCACCGAACCGTAGGCATTACGCACGGTGCAAACCTGGGATGAAGCCAGGCCGTACAACCCTTCGGCGGATTCGACCATCGCCTCGCGCATGTCAAGAAACTGACTGCTCCTGTTGAGGTACTCCTCGGTCATCGCGTGGTAAAAGATTGGCTCGGCAAAGGCGACGCTGAGACCATTGACGGCGATGCCATTGTGCGTGTTGTAGGCACCACTTGAGATTAGCCAGGCGGCTTTGTTGAGAATGCCACTGTTCGTATGAACCCAACCGCAATCATTGTAATCTGGATCGCCGCTATCGCAAATGGGCTCATCCGGTTCTGGAAGCAGTCCCACACCATCTCCGCTGAAATCGGGCAGCATATGATCGGGTTGTCCCAGGCGGGGAGGGTCGGTCATGTCGCGGTTGGCACCGCCGGCAAGATTCCCACCATGCTGCCAATCGGCGGCGCCGACGGCGAACGCTTCGATGAACTCACCGAAGGTGTCGGCCAGGCTTTCGTTGAGCGCACCCGGTTGATTTTCGTACGGTGGATTGTACTGGTGGGCGACAACGCCGTGGGTAAACTCGTGTCCCACTATGTCTTGCGTTACTAAGCCTAGGCTGAATTCGATTAGGTTTCCGCAACTACGCCACCTCGCGTTGGGGGGGTTGAGATTCACGTTGACATATAATCTGATCAGACCGTCGTCGCCATCGTACGACCGGCGAACAAATCTGTCTTCGTAGTAGCGGTAGACCCAGCGAATATAAACATTGGCGTTCTGACCATCAATATCAATGTCTCTACCTGGTACCAAGGGTCCGTTTTCATCGTACCATTGGGTGCTGGGATCATCGTCCTCCCAGCAATCATCGGACGTGTCGTTGTTGGCGGTAAAGGTAGCCAGGTCGAGGCGGGGCTGCTCATAGCTCAAGCGGTGCAAGATGACACCGGTCTGCGCGTCTACGAAATAGGTCCAACCTTGTGTGCCGCCCACATTCACGCGCCAGGCCAGGCGCGGATCGGAGGCAACGTTCGCCCACAAGCTACGGTCGAAAATCACCAGCGCCGTCTGTCCCCCGATTGTCACCGCCACGCCGGGAGTGTGGCTCAACACGTCGGCCTTGGCCGACTGCTCGGCCATCCTGGGCGTAACGCTGGGGATGGTCGAAACTTGCAGGTCGGGCAGGTACGCACCGTTGGAACTCGTGAACTGGTTGTTCCTGATGTGGATGCTCAACTCTGCCCCGTACACGGGCACGCCGCTGTGCATCTGTTGTAGGGCGAGATGGCTTTCGCCCGGTTCGACGGTTCGGCGCTCGAGACGAAACTGTGTTGTAGCGTCGATCAGTCGATACAGGTCCTTATAGGCGTCGAGGAAAGCGCGCGCTTGTCCCAGCGGGTCGGCCGGTGTGCCGCCGGTCGGCACACGGGCGTGAATATAAGCCGGGATGCCATTACGAAAGCGAGCCCGCACCGGTATTGTGGAGTTGGCTTCCAGGCGGCGCAGCCCTTGCAGTTGCGGGTCGTTCGTGTTACTTGTCGGAGAATAAGTGATCACCAGACGTGGACGGTTGACACCAGCCTCCCGACTGCTGAAGCCGCGCCAGCCAAGAGTCGTCTCGGGCTCGGCCTGCAACATGAGGCCATAGTTGGGATACGCGCCGTCCAACCAGTCCTGCACCAGGCCGGTCACATCCCATTGGTAATAGGCCTGGGCCGACCCCACGGGGTTGATCTTGTCGATCGACGTGTGTGCCGGCTGGTTGGCCCAGGTCACCGAAGTTTCGCCCCACGCCTGCAGGATACGGTAGACACCGAGGCTTATCGATGGTGGTGAGGTCGATCCTGAAACGCGGTACAGTTCGAGCGAAGCAGCCTGGACCGTCGCACCGCCCAGCATAGCGGGCAAATCGAAGCGGACCAGTGTCCGGCCAATCTGACCCGACGAAATCGAGCCAACATACAGGGTGCTTGATGCCCCGTAATTTGTCGTTGGCGCGGAGGAAGAGACATAGGCATCGGCAACCGCGGTGAACGCGCTTTCTTTGCCGAGGATGTCGGGTACACCGTCTATCGGTAAAGTAATACGCGGCAGGACGGCCTGTTGAGCGTCCTTCGCGCCGAGGTTGCTGGAGGTCGTAAACTGGTCATTGCTGGCTTCCGCGACGAAGAGATTTTGGCCCGAGTCCTGCGTTCCGGACACCACGGCTGTGCAGACTAGCAACATCAAGCCCCACAGTGTCGCTGAGAGCCAGCGAACCAGTCTGGTTTTCTGCATCGGTTTCATTGCACCCTCCTATAAATGCGCACCGTACCGAGCCAAGGCCGTCAGGTCACGGACCTGGCTGGAGCAAGAATTACCCTAAAAACTTATGGGAAGCACCTCTAGAGTACCAAAAAAGTCGGAAGATATCTAGCCCAAATAGCGGCCAAAATAGCTCCAAAACTATCCAAATTTCAACATTTTGGCGAGAAAGTGTAATCGTCAGAATGATGGTCCACCCTTAGTGCTCTTGCCGGATTGCCAAATCCGGCCAATATTGGCCCCATAGTGGCCTGGATGCGAGCGCAAGCGTTCGATGCAATCCAGGCCGAGCGAAGGTGTAAACCGACTTTTGTGTTATTGCGAAATATGCTATATTCTCTCCATAAAGGCTCAGGATGCCTGATAATTTTTTACAGTGGTTTTTCTTCACCTCAAAACAGTTTAACAGAGGGATGGCTACAAACTGGCCACAAAATTGATACCTAATCAAATGTCGGATACTTATGACGTGCAACACTTTGAGCTGGATTATTGCCAGGATGATGTCTCCAAAATCGTGGCAGCTATTCAAGGTAGGGCCTCGCTGCTGGTGGTTGGGATGCCGGGGTGTGGTAAGAGCCGCCTGATCGATTTCCTGCTCCACCGACCGGGTGTTCTGGAAAATTATGGCCTATCAGATAACTTGAAATTTATCAGAGTCGACGGAGATATGGTCATCACTGATCCAGAAGGGATGTATGGCGAACTCCTGGGAGCTTTAGGTCATGATGTTCAGATACTTGGCGAAAGTAGTCCCGACGCCCTCAAGAATCGATTAATTGCTGAAATCAGAAAGCTTGAGCCGGACATTGACCTGGTGGTGATTTTTGATAACTTTGCCCTGTCACTTCAGCAAGCCTTGGGCGAGAACTTCTTTAATTTTCTGTTCGCCCTGCGTAACAGCAGACAAAAGCTAAATGTCATCTATATCTTTGTGACAAATCTTAAAATCGATTTTGCCGGCTTTTACAAATTGGATCGCTTGTTTGATCAAGGGGCGGATCGTTCAATTTGCTGGCTATCTCTGCTTAATCGGAAAGACATCTTTTTTTCGATTGACCGCCAGTTGCACAAAGTCGGGCAAAAGTCAGATCGTCTTAGTGATGCCCATAAGGAGAAGATTTACCAGATGGCCGGAGGTCACCCCTTGTTAACCAGATACCTGACCCATTTGATGCTGAGTGGAGATGTCTCTTTGCTAACGGAACCGGAACAAGCTTTAACCTATGGCGGCATCCGTGTAGCCTGTCAAGCCATTTGGGATGACGTAGAACAGACCCATAAAAACTTTCTGATCGATGTGGCCACCAGGGACGCCTCTAGCCGAGAGGTGAGCCAACCGGTCAAAGTTCTCTTAAACTATGGGATTTTGGAAGATCAGGCGCACTTCTTCTCGCCTGTATTTGAAAGCTTTGTCAAATTGCAAAAGAAAACAAGAACAGTGATAGACACGCACTGCGATAATACTCAAACCGAACTGATTATCAGGACAATTGATAAAGAACTGTCTTTCGCCATCCACGAGCTTTCCCAGAGACAAAGAAGATTGTTATGTTATCTACTCGAAAACCACGGCGAAACTTGCCCTAAAGATCAACTGATTGCGGTCGGTTGGCCCTCAAATTATAAGGGCGGGGTCACTGATCAGGCCCTAAGCAGGCAAATCGACCGGATAAAAAACTGGTTAAAGCAGCCCGTATTAAGCCAGTACATCGCCATTGAAACCGTTTGGGGAGAAGGGTATCAACTGGACCTAAAAGAGTGATATTTTGCCCCCTATACCCCTTTCTGGCCAAACTGTTGAAATTTGGATAATTTTGGAGCTATTTTGGCTGCTATTCGGGCAAGATATCTGCCAACTTTTTTGATACTCTAGTTTCAACATGTCAACACTTACCCCGAAGTCAAACAAAGACCATATTGTGTTAGTTGTTCTTATCCTTGTTCTGCTTTTTTTAAGTTGCGTTTGTTATCTCGCTTATCCGAACATAGATGACCCTTTGGACCCTTTCTTGCCGCCTCCGCTTTTTTTGCCTTCCGAGGTAGTAATTGTGTCTGTGTTAGTCCTGGTTTACACGATATATAAAATCTGGAACCAACTAAAGTGGCGCCAAGTTGCCAGGGTAATCAACAGGGCTATTTTCTCGGGGATTATCTGGGGGCTTGCCGGGTTTGTTATGGTTTTTGTCGTGGTTGTCATGGTGAATTTATTTCTTGGACCGCCGCCGCTTAACTTTTTTAGAAGGGATTTCGGGCCAATTTTCTAGGGGGTGTTATCCGGGGTAATGACCGGAGTGATATTCTGGGTAAGGTTCGGGCCGAGGTTGGCAATAGTTGGCTTAATGGTTAGCTTGGCTATATATGGAGAATTGCAACTCGTGAAATATGCCTTTCCCAAAATTGGTCCGGGGGTAGACGACATTGTGATGACCTGGGGACTGGTTGGGATGATTTTTGGGGGGATTTACGAAATAAAAAGAGATATCTAAGCAGGAGTTCGATTACTTCCTGGCCAAACCTGCGAAATATTCCAACAGCAGCCGGTGGACAAAAATATACCCCCCACCGACCTTGCGCAGAAAGATACGTTCAGCGGCGTAATCCAGGAAACGAACCAGGTTCCAGGGTAGATACCCCCTACGCCACAGGATAAAGCGGAGGGTGTAGTGCTGGATAACGTCAAGGCCACCGTACCACAAACCCAGCAGTGATCCTGTGATAGATCCACTTATGCCGGTCAGGAAGAAAAGTTCATTGACGTCCTCAAGTAAAGAATCAAGTAAAGGAGCAAGACCTTCCCCAACCAACAACAACACAAGACTGATCAGGCCGATCAGCGACAAACCTATGCCCAATATCCCCCCTATCAGCAAGCCCAGGAGGGCGTTTCTGACCGATAGGCGCATGCCTTGATTAGGCCAGGTCTTGGTTTCGACCAAACTGACCCGTAACGCGGCCAGCAGACCAACGATTAAACCCAACACGACCCAGATTGCTGAAAAGCCCCTGAAATCCCACAGCGAGGCGCTGGACACAATGCGGGTGTTATCCGGGGTAAACGCAGCAGTCACAATCCGGGTTGTATGGCCGGCCAAAGTGGCTATCAATGTTCCATCTGTACTATCCCATAGACGGACCATGTTATTTGATTGGCTCAGCAAGTTACGGCGTCCGGCCGAACTGATAGAATCCGCATCACCGGCAAGAACAGCAATCAGTTGACCGTCGGTGCCATCCCACAACTGCGCTATTTGACTCCCGGTCGTCACAATGCGGGCACCGTCCGAACTGAAATCGAGCCATCCGCCAGACCAGAGACTACCACCTAATAGAGGAGCGCTCGTGGTGGTCGCAATGCGGCTGCCATCTGGGCTGAAACCGGCGATCAAGAATCCTTCCGGACTGAAACTGGCGATCCGGCGTTCTTTTGAATGACCTTCAAGAACGGCAATAAGCCGGCCATCGACCCCATCCCACAGCCGCGCTGTCTTATCATCACCGACCGTCAAGATACGATTGCCGTCCGGACTGAATATGGCAAACCTGATCCCGTCCGGACGACCTTCAAGAACGACAATAAGCTGTCCATCGTCCCCGTCCCACAGCCGCGCTGTTCCATCTTGACTGGATGTCACTATCCGGTTGCCGTCCGGGCTGAAATCGGCTGATCTGATCCTGTCCAGATGACCTTCAAAAACGGCAATAAGCCGGCCATCGTCCCCGTCCCATAGCCGCGCGGTTATATCATCATAACCGACTGTCAAGATACGATTGCCGTCCGGACTGAAATCGACTGGCCGGATCCTATCCGGATGACCTTCAAGAACGGCAATAAGCTGTCCATCGTCCCCGTCCCACAGCCGTGCAGTCCCATCCCAACCGGCCGTCACAATGCGGGCGCCGTCCGGACTGAAACTGGCTGACTCTACCCAGTCTGAATGACCTTCAAGCATAGCAATAAGCCGGCCATTGACCCCATCCCACAGTTGCGCGGTCCTATCCTTACCGGTCGTCACAATGCGGGCGCCGTCCGGACTGAAACCGACTGACCGGACCCCTGCCGGATGGTCTTCAAGAACGGTAATAAGCTGTCCGCCGGTGGTGTCCCACAGTTGCGCGGTCCCATCCTCTCTAACCGTTATCAGACGATTGCCATCCGGGCTGAAAGCAAATTTATTATCACCAACAATATTGAAGGGCCCTTCGTAAGGACCTTCAAGCACGGCAATCAAGTGACCGCCGGCCCCGTCCCACAACCAGGCTGCCTCTGACCATAAAGAGTTGGCGATCAGAATACGACTGCCATCCGGGCTGAATGTAAAAAAGGGCAGAGAGGAGTGTCCGGCAAGTGTGGCCAGACGTTGGCCATCTTGACCATCCCACAGAATAATACTGTTGTTAAAAGCCCTGGTGTAGGTAATGGTGGTATACACAAATGTAATCCCGCCCAGCATAAGGCCAATCCCAAACGAGATTAGAAATCGTTTCCAGGCCCACTTAAAGCCTTCAACCGGTTGAATATCCGTTTCGGGGCGCTGCCTGGGCCACCTTAACCCAAAAAGCAGTCCAAAAAGCAAGCCCGGAAAGACGGCCAGAACTAAACCCGTCGTCCACTCAAAGGCGGCGTGGCCAATCAGAATTCCGATGAGCCAGGCTGCAAGCCAAAACGTTACCCCCAAGCCCAGAACATTGCCGACCGGCGACCAAAAGCTTGATTTCCTTTTTGCCCCGGATTTTGCACGCTGCTCACTTCGGTCCAGGCGTATCCCATCAATTACGCCAATTATTAAACCAACGGGCAGGTTAATAGATAAACAAGAAACCGGGAAATTCAATAAAACCAAGCCCAAAACAATCGCGGGTACGAAGGCGCTTATTATGCGAGAACCCAGCGTGTACGCCCACCGTTGCCCTCGGCTTGGCAGCCAACCGGGCTGCAACTGCTCAATTAAAAATACGGTCTGCGCTTGTGCCGACATCTTTTTGGCCAGCCACGATAGCTGGATAGTCGTTTCTTGTGGCGAGTAGCGGTCATCAGCCCCCCGACGCTCAAACATCCGCTGCAAATAAGTATCAAATAAATGCCGGCGGCGGGCTTCGGTCGTCTCAAAGGGAGGTAAGTCCTCCACCGGCAGCCCTCGATAAGCCAGGGTCATAACGCTCAGCATCAGAGGCGTTTGGGTCAACTCCTGCAATGTCGCATCTTCTTGGAGCATGGTCTGTACGGCAACCAGTTCCGGGCCTACTCCATCAAGATATGCCTTCACCTGCTGAGACGTGAGCGGTTGCAAGAGTACGGCTCCTTGAAGTTTGAGGCGGACAGTTAGCGTTTCGTAATCGGCAACGCGACAGCAGACCACTATCGGGACCAGATGCTCCTGGCGGAACTGGTTAATGGCCTGGACGCAGGCTGCCCGCCACTTCGGGGCCACTTCGTCCAATCCATCAAGCAGGAGCAGCAACGCGTCAGTCTCGACCCAGGGCCGGGCTATCTTCTTTGGAATATTGTATTTGGTGTTGAGTTCGTCTACCAGCCATTCGGCCAGCGGTGACCGGGACTCGGCCCACGAAGAAAGATTGAAAACTATCGGCATAGGCTGGGCCGGGTCTTGTTCGGCCCGGTCGATTAAATCGCGGGCTAATTCCAGTAGCATCGTCGTTTTACCCGACCCCGGCTCGCCCAAGATGAGCAGAGAACGGTCCAGTTCGTTAAAAACATCCACCATTTTTGTGCCGGCCGGGATAGAGAGGTGGGGCAGGTCAGGAGTTTGCAGCACCATCTCCCAGGGGCGATCAACCGCCTCCGGACGGGCCTCCAGGCCAAGTTCAATCAGGGCTGCTCCGTGCAGCGAGCTTTCCAGCACTCCCTTGACCCAGAAATCTTTGACCAGTTTGAGCATCGCCTGCCGGTTTTGCCGATCGCGGCTTTCATTTCTACCACCGGCCAACAGGTTGGCCAGTTTCTGGCCCAGGGTCACTTCTCTCGACCTTCTTTCGAGCGGGCTTTCTCTTCTTTGGGGAGGTGCAGGGGTCATCATCGCCGGTGACAAAGAAACAGCCGCCTCGTTCTTAATGGGGGATGACCGCTGTACCTCCTCAACCCCCTCGCTACTGAGCATCCCGACCAGTGTCGCCGCTCCCCAAAAGGCTACCTGTTTGGGCAATGGTGCTTTGGGCGCGTCACTCAAATCTTTGAACTTCAGCGCCCCCAACAGGTAGAGGGTCAGACCCTGGTAATACTCGCTGCAATCGTAATAATCTAGCAGATAGCGGCGGGCTGTCTGGCGGATGGTCTGCAGGATGGTGAATGGTTTTGCCAGACCAGAGTGGGGCAATTGAGGCTTAAAGTCACCGGCGTGGAAGGTGAGCTGGTGCAACTGTTCGTAGAGTTGAAGGATAGTGGACCCGGCCGGCAATCGGTGCTGATGCAGGATTTCTGGGATCAGCTTGGTCATCACCTCCATCTCCAAGTGCAGAAAGTCGTGCAAGACGTGATCTCGCCTCGCCTCGGAAAAGTCAATCAGGTTCACATCTCGCACCTCCGGATCGACCAGAATATTCTCCAGGTTCATATCGCCGTGCACCCGGCCCAATTTGACGTCCCGCGTCTCGTCCAGCAGCTCCGCCAGCCTGGCCAGCGGATTGGGCAAGCTTCTCCCATCCGGCAAAGGCACGGTCGCCGCAGCCAGGTCGAGGCTCTGGCCCAAGGCCGCTTGTGCTTCGGTTCGCAACCGACCCAGGCAGGTCTCGATAACCACCCCCTCCAGCGGCGGCATTATCTGGTCAACCTGGTCTATAGCGATGCCCTCAACTCCGTACAGGCGCAGGCGGTACGAGGCAGCCGGTCCCTCGATTGTACCGGACAGATTGAGCGTAACTGTTTGTTCAGTTGGTTCAACTTCGGTGATGGTAAAGCCTTCCAGGCGCAGATAATCGCCGGGCTGGAGCGGCTCGGCTGGCAGAGCTTCTGGCTTGATCAGCGTTGGCCGCACCGCCAACGGCAGTGAACAAGGCTCAATCAGCAAGTTGACCGGCAATAGCCGGTCATAACTGGCGCGAAGATGAAATTCAGGATAAGGCCGACTCAGCCGGATCATCTGCTCGATGATCTTCAGCAGGCGGCCCAAGACAAACTCAATGTCTTCCAGCCGGGCCTCTCGACAATACTGATTTAGAGTGACCACCTCAAAAGTGCCACCGCCCAGCAAGGGGTAACATAGCCCACCCCAGCCGCTGCCAGGGAGCACTACCGGTTTTCCTCTGACCTCGGCAATGCCCATTAGCCGGTGTCGAATGTGACGCTGGTAGGCTCGCCATTCTTTCTGAATCAGACCAACCGGGGCTAATTTGACCACGACCGGCAGTTCGGGCCGGTCTTCTTCAGCCTCAATCCGGATAGGGCGTACTAGAAAGACCCGGCTGCCGCTCAAACCCCCGCCGAACTCTTGTTTGATGACCACTCGTCCATAATCGGCAAACATCTCTTGCAAAATGTCGGCTGCGCCAGACGGTAGCTCCAGGCCCCTTGGATTCTCAACGATGCCAGACATTCCTACCTCCCCTTGCATACTACCGCTAACCTTGTGGTTTCTGGGCCACCTGCTCCTGTATAGCACCAGCTACTGTAGCGTCAGGTTCCCCGGCGCGGTACGCTCCTAACACAGTCCGAAGCACCTTTGGCTACCCATGAGCGCTTCGGGCGAGGATAAGTGGCTGTGGCTTGTACGCATTATTGTATCCAGCATCTGTAGCTATTATAGACCTCACGACCGCAAAAGGAAAAAAGATATAGCCAGGGTCACGACCACCCGCGGTTAGCGGTCGGAGTTGGTTTTGACTTATTCTATTACACTTTTGCCTCGCTCACGATTCGTTTTGGGACCTGGCAGCACACTGCCAATCAGCAGCGTCGCCAGGCTCACTGATAGCCCTACGTAAAGCGGGTCAAGCTCCGACCGGCCCACAACGGCCCACCCGCTGGCGCTCAACGGTCCCAGGCCAATAGCCAGCACCCCGGCCCTGGGGTTGATCCTTCCCCGCATAAAAATTGCACCGAGCAGCGGCAAGCAGATGGTGGCGCCGCGCAGCCCCATCGATAAAAAGCTCCATTCCAGAATGAGCGAGTTGAGATTACCGCTTACAAATAGCAGCCCCAGCCCGGTGAAACAGACCACAGCCAGTCTGGACACGCGCAGCAGTTGCCGGTCAGATGCGTTGGGCGCGAGGTGTTTTTTATAGAGATCCTCGGTGAACATGGTGCTGACGCCCAACACCAGCCCCGCACCGGTCCCGATGGTGGCGATAAAGAGGGTTGCCAGCACCAGCCCGCCGAACCAGTCCGGCAGGTGTTGCAGAATGAAAAGCGGGAGCGCCTGGCGCGGGGCAATCTCCGGCAGTGTGGCCCGCATGTATAGCCCCACCAGAATACCGGCCAGACCAATCGGGGGAATGATGACCGCCGAAATGAGCGCGCCCTGCCGAGAGGTGTTGACATCCCGACCCGAAAACATCGCCTGCAAATAGGTTTGGGTTGATAAAACGCCCACAATTAACGAAAATCCGGCGGCCAAGTCCGGACCGATGCCGCGGCCAAACAGACTGAACCAGGGATAGGGGGTAAAGGTCGCTCGGTAGCCTGACCAACCCCCGCCCAGCCGGTAAGCCAACAGGCCGACCCCCAGCATTGACAGGTACAACAGCCCTACCTTTAGCGAACCGACCAGGCCGGTACTCCACACCTCGCCAAAGACCACGTAAGCAATAATCACCAGGACCGTCATAATGGCCGCCATCAGTGGGGTGACGTTCAGGATCGAGGTCAACAGGGCTACTGCGGCCAGAATTTGCCCGACGACATTGAGTAAAATCCCCATTGAAGAGAACAACGTGGCCAGACTGCCGGCCGAACGTCCATACACCCTGGCCAAAAAGCCCGGTCCGGTCGACGCGCCGGAGCGGCGTAGTGGACCGGCCAGCCACAGCCCCAAAATCAGACAGCCCACCCCGCCACCGAGGGTAAACCACCAGGCGCTAAAACCGTACTGAAAAGCCAATTGCGCCGTGCCAATCGTCGATGCACCACCGACCAACGTTCCGACAATCGTCCCGGCCACTACCGGCGCGGTAATCGTCCGGCCGCCGACGGCGAAGTCATAGACCGAATGCACGCGCCGCTTGGAGTAAAGGCCCAGGCCGGTCGCTAGAATTAGAGTACCGATGAGCGTGATGAGGTGAATAGAGGATAGCATGGCTACCCTAGTTTAATTTCCGCCATGTCCATATTGTCCACTTGGTCGGTGCCCAGGCCCAACTCAGCCCCTATTTTCAGGTATGAAGTTGCTCTGTCCCTGAGGAACGAGGACAGGGCGGCGTCGTTTTCGGCCTGTAACTGCTCAAGGATTTGCATCCCTACCGCGTCGTGGGCAACCGGGTCGAAGCTCATAAGAATGGAATCACCTTTCAAGTCCGGTTCCCAATAGGGCCAACTGCTGTTAAACCGGATATTGGCTTCCAGGATGTCGCCAATAATCAGGCGGGTGCGGTCCTTAATAGGCGAAAGCGCGTTCAATTCAGGAATGGTTTTGTCTATCGGGCTGTGGAGAATGCCAGGGACGGAAACAGAGCCAAAGTGGTTTTTCAAGGCAAAGGTCAGGCCGCAAATCATGTGTGACTTGAGAACCGGCATATTGATTAAGGCATCGCAGCTCTGTAAGATACTGCTGAGGCGGGCGGTACTGCTGGCCACTTTCCACTCGCCGGTAAAATCAGATTCCTTGATGCAACGCACACCCGGACCGTCTTGATTGATCTCGTAGCCCGCATCCTCGAATACACTTAAAGAGTCATAAATAAAAATCTGTTCGGCGGGGATACCGGCATCCAGGAGACTGGCGACCACGGCATTGACCAGCGGGGCGTGCGTCCAGATGACGCTGTTGTTGAAGGTGTTGACCTTGATGGCGATGCGCTCCTCTGGCGCAAACAGGGCAGCCCAGGCTTCGGTGGCATCATTCAAGCCGGTCAATTCAGTAATCGAAGCGTTGAGCATCTGGCGGAGGGCATTGGGTTCCAGTTTGTCGCCGCTCCACACCCCTGGGTGATGGGTACGCACTATCTTGCTTGGTACGTCAGGATAGATTTTAATAAGCTCGGCGCGACGGGCTGACACCTCGACCGTCGGGGAGACGGCCGGGATAGGGATGTCGGTGGGCGCAGGGGTGGCCGTTGGGACCGGAGTAGGCGTCGGTACAGGTGTATCTGTAGGTGAGAGAGTAGGTGGTTCGGCGGTTGGTGTCGTGGCCGACTGCTGAACCGGACCGCATCCGGCCAAGAAACCAGCGACGGCGGACATTTTGATAAATGCTCGTCTTGAAATTCTGCGTACGGATGAATGATTATTTGTCATTGTTATTTCCTCCTTTTGTCTAATCGATGGTGGTCAAATTGGGCGATATTTGGCTGGGAGCAGTTTTCCCAATTTCAAGAACCATACCTGTAAAATGACCGACGTAGCGTGATTAATTCGTTCTCGAAAAACAGGTGAGGGTTGATTTTCGAAAACAGCCGCTCCCAACACCACAATGCCATCCGCAGGTTTTTCGTTTGAGTAGTTACCGTAAGAAGCGATAGAGTAAATAGAGGAGGCGGTCCAGATGAGAAAGGCAAAGAAGAGGGCTAATATCAGGTGTTTAACTTTTAATTTCATCCACTCGATTACATCTAATCTAAGGGGGTTGGCTGATTGGCTGAAAAATTTAACATTAGGCTTGGAACAATATTGCCAAAAATAGCCCCAAGTTGCATACTTTCTCCAATTTCCATTCACGACTGGAGAAAAAATGACAGATAGCCTGCAATTGTACGGGACGCTCCTGGCTGCTTTCTGTGAACACATCCCCCGCTCCATTTTTGGAGATGTTCGCCGGTTGATGGGCTTGGCCTGGGCAGTGGTCGGGTTATGCTTGACCGAAACAGTGAATTTCAACAAATGGGGGGAGGTGGTCATTAGCCAAGCCCAATATGCCAGTAGTCATCAACGTCGTTTTCAAGGCTGGTTGTATAACCCTCGGGTCAAGCCAATCAAGTTCTATTTTCCCCTGTTACAGGCGGCTTTGAGCGAGTGGTCCTTGGATCAGACCCTCTATCTGGCCTTGGATGTTTCTGATCTGAAAAATGGATATATTCTGATCCGTTTGGCCCTCATTTATCGAGGCCGAAGCATTCCGGTTAGCTGGCGGGTGATGAAGCATCACAGCACCACGGTCAGCTACCAGGCCTACAAAATAGTGTTGAAACAAGCGCGCTTGATTTTGCCCCAAGGTCAGCCTGTGGTTTTGTTGGCCGACCGGGGCTTTGTGCATGCTCAACTCGTCAAATTCTGCCGCCAAAACAAGTGGGGGTATCGTCTGCGAGCCAAGGCGAGCACCAAAGTGCGTTTACCAGACCGCAGTGTGGCTAACTTTGCCAAACTCTGTCCGCCCAAAGGTCACGCCCACTTTTATCATGATGTTCATATTCTGGGCGAAACCATTGGCCCGGTTCACATTGCTTTGGCCAACCCAGCAGATGAGGAAGAGCCGTGGTACATCATCAGTGATGTCCCAACCAGTGTCACCACCTTGGATGAGTATGCGCTCCGTTTCGATATTGAAGAAGGTTTTTTGGATGACAAATCGGCTGGGTTTCAGGTTGAGAGTACCAAATTGGCTGACCCCAAGGCCATTGCTCGTTTATTCCTGGTCTTGGCCGTGGCTACCCTTCACTTCACCAGTGTGGGCGTTGAAGTGGGCAAACGTGAAGCTCGTCGTTGGGTAGATACTCACTGGGACCGGGGCATGAGTTATTTGAAAATAGGGTGGTACTGGCTACGTCAACAATTTCGTAAGAATTGGCCGGTTTTGCCTCCTTTTGGACTGGACCCTAAACCTGACCCACAGCCAGCCATTGCCTCACGGCGCAAAGCGGCCGAGCCTAAACGTCAGTGGCTTGTATCCTGTTTTGGAACCTATTGACTTTACTAATAATGTTAAATTTCTCAGCCAATCAGGGGGGTTGGGAAGGAACAGTAATTTTGATTTGTTTCACCTGTCTAACAACGCGGTAGATGAGCGGAAAATTTCCACCTAAATGCGGAGCGCAGTGGAGCTATTTAGGTGGTGTTTTCCGCTCCATCCTCCTGTACCTGGCAAAAACTTAACCTTACCTTAACTTGACAATGGCACATTTGACAGCCATTTTTCGCCCCTGTAGGAGCAGGATATTTACAATCTAACAGAGATTGGTTACGCTGATAGAGAATAAGGAGGCCATTATGCGTAACCAACTCTGGATAATTATACTTTTGATAGGGTGGATTGGACGGGAACACAGAATTGTAGAGATGTCGCCAAATGTGATGGTGACTGGGGGGGCCGTGCAGTCCTGGGTAGTAGAGGGGCTAAGTAACGAAAATAGAGGCTCGATTTCGACAAGGTTGGGTGGAGACAGGAGCGAGAGGATGGTATGGGGTTCGGGAGAGGACCTTAGGCGGTTAGTGAGGTGTCAAGTGCGGTGTCGGCTGCCGTGGTTGCCTTGTGCCAACAGCCGTTCCAGGATTCATTCAGGAGGCCAGAGACCCGGCGGGAAGAAATCATTTAGAGGTGTAAAAAGGACTGAAGGTGAGGAACACAAGAGGCAGGGGGCGGGTGTGGGGGCGAGCCAGAGCGACAGCCTCTTGGCACCACCACGATGGGGGCTTACCCCGGAGATGAGCCTGGAACTGCCTGAACGATTGCACAGCTTCTGGCAAGGTTACCATGAGTGTTTCCGAACCAAAACCCGAAATATGGGCAGGTATGCCTATCACTATCTGAGTG
>DAOUMU010000197.1:0-15087 GCA_034409055.1 Anaerolineae bacterium | reverse complement strand
GGTCAGCATCCAAGGTAAGAATATAGGGCACTTTCATCCGCAAACAAGCCAGTGCCGCCCCGATACTGAGTAACCCGTTATGCTCGTGACATATGTCATACTTGGGCAAACTGCGGCAACATGCCTCATAGAAGCGGTAGCTATCAAATAGAGCAAAGTAGGATAATCTCAATTCGCGTTGCAGGCGGCGTATACCGCTCTCGAAAAACATGAACAAACGTGTTCCAGTCAAACCAAGCGGTGCGTACCACAAAGCATCCAGGTTTGAAACATCATCAACGCCAGTAACCGACCGTCCTTTAAGCGCCAGTAAGCTTACATTGTGTCCTGCTTTTTGTAGATTGCGCAGCGTATACTTTACAGTAATCGCAATCCCTATATCCGAGGCCAGATCAATCCCAATGTTCTGAATCACGTAAGCAATTCGCAGAGAAGCCTGTCTACAAGCCATTACACCCTCAACCTAATATAACCAACTGTTGCAACGATGATTTAAGTTTCTACGGCGTGCCCCATAAACAAATACTCGCAGTGCAGTCTGAAACGCCGACATCCCTAAAATTTTTCGTAGTGGATAGATGGTATTGACAATATGGGCTATACGCCCCACATGAACGGAACCTGACCACCGTACTCCCTGCTGCTGAAGCGAATATTCCCAAACTGATCGATTCTTATGATAATTATTTGGTATAATGGTTGTAGGTACCCCTAAGATTGGCCCTAAAATGGCTGAATGTAAGCGATTGGTAACGATTTCTTTTGCCCGATTGTGAAGAGACACCCACTGATTAAAACTGAAGCAATATCTCGTTGGATCAACCCACATAGCCAGAAGGTCACGTTCCTGATTAATAGCTTCTTTGTCCTCTCGAATGGCATAGAAGACAAAGCGACGGGCAGGATTGGCCGAGACAAGATCAGTAGCAGAAAGATTGAGTGCAGTGTCATGATCCACGCCCAACTCAACCCAGCCAGGGAGATATGCTTTCAAAGCTGCATATGAAGTAAGTTCGCGAGCAAACATATAGACTTTTTTGGACATACTATTGCGTAGACCGGCTACTACAGTTTTACGAAGAAACTCCTTTTCAGTCAGGATGGTTCGTGGGCCAAGGATAATGACACCAGAATGAGTGCTAACTGTTTTGAAAAATTCAGCTATTGAATTCCCAGACCACCATGTATTGAAATCCCCTCCCCCATGGATATAGATTACCGCATCACTCGGATAATCAGAGTTCATGAATTTGTCATGGCTTACTGATTGGAATTTAATGCCTGCCAGCCTGGCAAGTTTCCGGGCCCCCTTGTAGATAAGCTCATCGCCAAAATTGCCTCCTGGCTCTACAAATATAAATTGACTTGACCTGTATTTCTGGTATAGACTAAAGATATTCCGGGAAACAACATTTGACTCCGCATCAGTATATTCGATGATAGTATCTGTTGCTTTACTATCCACTGTGTGAGACCTCATAAGTTTCCCCTATACCATTATCCTCAAACATCTATATCTGATTTCCTCGTAACAACCTAACTTGCTGCGACTAGACGGTCAATCGTAGTATAAGTAATTTTTTTGACCATTTAATTCCCAACGATAACTCACATCAAAAAGATTGTAATCTTCCCACTTTGAAACCGATTGATCTGGCCTGACAATTAACGGGCCAACCCCTTTCTGCCGATAAACAAGCCTATTTTCTTCAAAAATATCAACGTTAAAATAATATACACCTGGACGAATAGGTGTAGCCTTGAACAGACAGGAGATGACCCCTTCTCCTGCTGATATCATGCGCCGGCCCCCGGTAGATTTACCCCAATCCGCTCCCATTAAACGATGAAGCCGCTTATCAGTAAGATAAACTTGAATATCAGGTGAATTGAGCGGCCGTTTAGTCTTATAATGAAGTTCAAGCTTAACGCCCGCCCCATCACAGATAGTTTCGAATGGCTCTCCCTCCTCATTCAATATTTTAATATCTTCTATGGTAACCTCTCCCTCTTCATAATGGAACAGATCTTCACCTTCTTCCAAATCTAAAACATTTTTCTGTCCGTAATACTGGTCATGCAGATATTTACTAATTACATCGGCTGGCTTACCGGTCGCTCTTACTCTGCCTTGATCCAACCAGATAACCCGAGAGCATATATTTTGCACCGCAACCATATGATGGGAGACGAAAACCATCGTTTTGCCCTGCTCCTTAAATTGTTGCATTTTATTTAAGCTTTTTTCCTGAAAGATAGCGTCACCTACCGATAACACTTCATCTACCAAAAGCACGTCCGGGTCTACATGAGCGGCCACGCTAAAGGCCAACCTGGCATACATGCCCGAAGAGTAACGTTTGATAGGCATGTCTAAAAACTTTTCCAACCCACTAAAAGCCACAATCTGGTCAAACTTGGCCTCTACTTCAGGCCTTTTTAAGCCCAAAATAGAAGCGTTCAAATATATATTTTCCGCGCCGGATAAATCGGGGTGAAAACCGGCTCCCAATTCAATCAACGATGATACACGTCCTTTTACAGTAATGTCTCCGGTGGTGGGATAGGTGACGCGGGACAAAAGTTTGAGGGTGGTTGTTTTTCCAGCGCCATTCCGACCAATAATGCCCAGTATTTCACCCTCATTAACTTCAAAACTGACATCGTCAAGGGCATTAAAGGTTTTTTTACCATTACCCTCTCTTTTTACCAGGCCAGACAAGGTGTTCATCAGCGTTTCGCGCAAACCGCCCCGGGCCCCCAAGCGGTAGGTTTTGGTTATATGATTAAACTCAATAACGGCCATAGTAATCTTTATATCCTTCTGTTAAATTACATCGGCAAAGCTTCTGGCGGCTTTATTAAAAAATGTATAAGAAACCAGAAAAAGTATCACTGTCAGCCCGAAGGCAATGATCAGGTAAGTAGGCTCTGGCCATTGGCCATAGATTAAAACTGAACGATAAGCATTAATTAGCGCAGCCATTGGGTTGAGCATATAAAACGGCACGACTTTTTCCGGTACTCTGGAGATCGAATAAATAATAGGCGTTAAATACATATAGATTTGTAATCCCAGTGGTACCATAAAACGAATGTCCCTATAGAAAACGTTCAGGGCTGCCAGGGCTAACACAACCGCACTGGTGAAAATTAGTTGAGTAATGACCAAAAAGGGCAAGAGGATGACTGATGGACCAATGGCCAGACTGTAGAACAAAGCCAACCCCACATAAATCAAAGACGCAATGATAAAATCAAAAAAAGCAGCCAGTACTCCGGCCAAGGGTATTATTTCTCGGGGGAAATAAATTTTGGTCACCAGGTTCAAGTTACCAATTAGACTGTTAGAGCCTGTTGTAACCGCAGTAGAAAAAAGGGTCCAGGGCAGAAGCGCCGTATAATAGAATATAATATGAGGCACACCCTCTGTAGGAATCTTAATAAAAAAAGAAAATATAATTGAGAAAACGATGGTTATAGACAGAGGCTGTAACACGGCCCACAAGCCCCCCAATAGAGATTGTTTGTAACGGATTTTGATCTCACGAATCGTCCAGGTTCTCAATAAATCTCGATAACGATTTAATTCTAAGAAAGATTCAGCCAGGATCGTCATTAAATTGCACCTCGGATAAATAGTAAAAAATCAGCGCTGTATACTCTCGTAAAAAGAAAGAATTTGGGCCATTTCATCGTCGATCATACGCACGGGCTGAGCCTGACTGGCCAGAGTGGTTACCAACCCCGGCTCATCGAGCAAACGCTGCAATTGTCTGGTCAGATCATCAACGTTGCCCGCTTCAAAAAGTAACCCGTTTACGTTGTGTTGGACCAACTCGGGCATTCCACCTAGATTGGCCGTCACCACCGGCGTGCCCGTCGTCAGCGCCTCCATAATCGCAATAGGCGAATTTTCATACCAGATCGAGGGAGCGACCATCACGTCGGTCTTGCTCAGAATCTCGGCCACCCGGCGGTTATCGAAACGGCCAGCAAACTCGATGATTGAATTGCCGTTTGCCATTTTACGCAAGGACTGAACATAATCAGGAAAGGCATTCAGATCACCATAAATTTTTAAATGAGCCTTTCGATTGGAAAAACCGAGTTGATTAAAAGCCTGCACTAATAAATGAACGCCCTTGAGACGGGCTACCTGCCCAATATAACTGATCCGCAATGTTGCTGAGGTCTCACTCTGCTCTGACTCCGAAGGGGAGATCCAATGACCGGTGTCCAAGCCCAATCGAGAATACAAGATTTTGGCCGGATCAATTCCTTGCCCGATGAAAACACCCCGCAAAAACTCAGAAGGAGAAAGAATGACATCTGCTTGTTTTAGCGCCTCCAACAGTAATTCTCGACGGTGAGCTATTTCACCAGCATCTGGTTTGATTTTCAACAATCTGGCAGTCACCGGTGACGCCAACAAGTGTTGGGCAACTGCACCAACTGAGCCATGCGACACCATTTCTGGCCAGCGAAAACGACGTTTTTCAGTAGCCAGACACCAGGCACACTCTGCCACGTTTTCTGGAACGGTACATAGTGTACCGGTGGGTTTGAGTAACGTGATACGCGGACACACAAACCAGAAATCATGCAACGTCACAATAAGTGGTAACAAATGCTCTTTGGTCGCAGCAATGGTACTAACAGACAGTAAGTAGCAACTGTTAATATGAACGATATCCGGCTGCACTCGTCCTAAAAACTCCACAAACCAGGCACCGATAGCCGGGTTGTCGAAACTCTGGCGAAACGGGTTAACCGCTCCCTCAAGATTGAAATATAATCGCCAGACCGAAATACCTTCATAGATTTCATGTTTGTGTTCGAGCTCGCTGTCACTTTCGTGGGTGATTGATTCAACGCAGATAACTTCCACCTCATGCCCATGCCTGACCAACCACTCAGCCAACCGAAACGTATAAATCTCAGCACCGGCACTATAATTGGGAGGAAAATGGTGAATTGTCAGCACAACTCTCAATGATCACCTCCAAATATCCACCCACTTGCTTCAGCTCAATAACCTTTTGCTCTCAATCGCTCCCATTTGCCCCGTTCGATTTTAATTTATCCACCGCCACAGTCTCCTGGGGCAACATCATATTTTCACCAGTGCCATCACCTTGGTAGCCTGCAATGAACTCATTCAGGTCTTCCAGACGCACCGACCAACGACGACCTTTTTTAACGGCCAAGATACGTCCCTGTTCGCACCAACGCCGGGTAGTATCTTGACTGACTCCCAAATGGTTAGCAGCTTCGGCTAAAGTCAGGCTAGTGGTCCCCGTTTGTTGAGTTTGGGCAAAAGGCCATATTTTGTCCAATAGTGAGGGTTGACGTTTTGATTTTTCAAGTTGTTGTGGTTTGTAGGCGTAAGCGTAGTAAGCATAACTAGCCGGCAATTTGACGCGATTGAATACTATCCCCAACAGATTATCATGATCCGGTCTGCTCTGGAAATAATCTATCACCTTCTGAACGACTCTGCCCCTGGATTGACCGTCACTAACCACCATCACGACCCCATCAACGACATTGGCCATCGCTTTCGTTTCGATAGCCTCCAGGACGGGGGCACTATCGATAATGACCAAATCGGCCTGAGTGCCGAGAGAACGAAGTACATTGGCGAACCGGGGCGAGTTTAGCAGTGAGCCAGGGTCCAACGGGGCTCTGCCAGCCGGTAACAAAAGCAGGCTATCAATATGGGTCGGTTTCAGGGCTTTTTCAAGCATCTTTTCTGCTACTGCCTCTGGCATTGCCAGCACGTCAGCCAGGCCAAGAAGATTGGGCATATCAAATATTTCGTGGAGGGAGGGTTGTCGCAAATCGGCATCAATCAGAATCACGCTGGCCCCCGGTAAAGCAATAATCTCCCCCATGCTGGATCCTGCAGAAGCAGCAGCTACGGCCAAGTTGGCGGCCAGAAAACTTTTTCCCTCTCCCTGTGAAGCACTGGTGACCAGTAGGCTAGAAAGGGTACGCTCGCTGGCGGCCAGAGAAATACTGTTGCGCACGTTGCGCAAGGAATCGGCTTCAGGGGACCACAGTGTATCGTGAACCACAATTTTGCTGTCGCTGTTGGCCACTTTATTGACTGCTCCCAACACAGGTAAGCCCAAGATGGACTGGGAGCCCTCCCGTCGCCAGACGAGAGAATCATTCAAGAATTCTAGTAGGACGATAGCGCTAACAGCGAGTACCAATCCAGCCGCAGCGGCAATGGCCACATTCTTTTTTACATTGGGTGAAACAGGCCAGGTCGGCTCGGCAGCCCGCTCAAAGATAGCCAGCCTATTAATAGAGGATTCGGATAAATTGGACAGAAACTGTGTGTAACGATTTTGGTAGTCACTCTTCAACGTTTCCAATTCATCCAGTTGAGACTGAGCCTCAGCGATCTCTACCGCTGAGGTCAGATCGGGTAACGAGTCTTCCAACGCCTTAATCCTACCATCAATCTCCTCAATTCTAGCTTGTAGATCCTCTAACTGAACCTGGATGAACTTCTCCCGCTCTTGCTGTCCCCCTGCCCCAGTCGGGCTTTGAAAAATCAATTCTTCGGCAATGGTGTTAGCCAGAAGCTGCGCCCGTTGGGGATGTACATCTAGCACAAAGATCTCCAGCAGTTGTGCCGTAGGAATTACGGTCGTTTGGATCATATCACTCAACTGATCAGGACTCATATCCAACCCCAGTTTGTCAATGACAGCCTGAGTCACTGTTTTGCGACGCGCCAATTCACTGTATACCTCGGCCAGGGTCCGGATGGTGCCCAGGTTCCTTACATCGGGGTTGGGATCCTCAATGATATTGTTGCCGACCATCAGGGTGGCTTTGGCAGCATAAATTCTGGGCAAACGCTCACTGTACAGGTAACTGGCCGTTGCTGATAGAGCAACACTGAGCAGGATGAGCCACCACCAGCGCAAACCAATCTTGAGATATCGACCTAAATCCATTTCAGACATTCCCTCCTAACTTATAGTTCATAACCATTCTCTTCGACATAGATGACCTTTTACCCAATATAGATAGGTTTTCAGTCACAGGCGATACCATTATTATCCGGATCCAGCCCGTGTGGGTCTCTGGCCGGACCGCCCGCAGCCCAATAGAAGACCTGGGCCGATTTATTAGGCTCGGGTACAGGGTCAAAATCTTCGCAATTCTTATCTGACTCAAAGGGATCATAGGGACCGAGGTAAGGCGTGTGAATTTCGTGAGCGTTGTCAGGAATCCCGGGGTATTTGATCCAAACCGGGTCCCAGTCACTGAATCCGGTTCTACTCAGGCTATACAAATTGCTACCATCCGCATCCATCACCCAGATTTGCCCGTGGCCGGTACGGTTAGACCAGAAGACAATCTGCGATCCATCGGGTGACCAAGACGGGTGCCTATTTACCTCAGGGATAAAAGTGTCTTTACCAATCTCACGAGCATTATAGGCTTCGTTGCTTTCTGTCAATTGCCGCAGGTTACTACCATCACGATTAACAATCCAAATTTCATCATCGCTACTACTATTTGATACAAAGGTAATTTGCTCGGCAGTCGGAGACCAGACACCATTGTAAGCAACACCAGTTCCAAAAAATGTTAACTGTTCTTCCACCTTGTAATGGGCATCATACCAGAATAGAGCGGGGACATCTTCCCGGACAACTTTGTCCTGTTCCTGAGAATTACCCGTCCCTATATATCGAGGAAAATCTTTGACAAACACGCGAAATCGTCCATCCGCCGAGTAAGTATCGGCCAACTCGGCCATATTATAAGCCCACCGGTTGGTAAGCAAGGCCAATTCACTACCATCAGGATTAATCACATAGAATTCCTCCCGACCGGTGCGATTCGATTTGAAAGCAATCTTACCGATGAGTTCTGGGGGTATTGGTGGTGTTGGTCCGGGAGTAATATCAAGTGTTGGTGCCGGTGTTACAATTGGCAACTCACCTTCCAACAAGATAAAGACAGGCGTCGGAGTTGGGCTCAATGTAGGTGTGACAGTGACGATGTTTTGTGGGGTCGGTGTTGACGTGCCATAGGCAACCACAGCCGCTGTTGCTTCGGCATACCAGAACAAGGCCGTTGCTGTATTCTCTGCGGTGGGAGTATTGGTCACAACCCAGGGGGTGACCCAATTCTCCGGCAAGGGCGTGGGTGTGCCAGTAGTGGTGGCCTCGTAAGTCAAGATGGGTGCTATCGCCGCGGCGGTCAAAACATTCTCTGGGGTGGGTACGCTGGTAATCACTACAAAGGTCGGTGTCGGTGTTGGCGTACTGTCTGGAGGCGCAGCTATTTCTGTAGCAACCGGTGGCAGCACACCCAAGCGCAAGATTGGCCCTTGTTCTTGTGTCTCAGGGCCATAGCCACTATCCCAACCAAACCAGCCTTCTGGAGACAGACTATCCAGTCTGAAAGATAACAAGTGAGATTCTGCTAATCGTTCCTCAATGATGCTCCGTTGAGCCGCGTTGAAGATGAATTTATTGGTTCGGCCCTCAGCCAGATCAGTTGCTTCGAGAAGGGGGCTCAAAGCCTCATCCACAGCAGCGTTATGGATGATTTCGAAATTATGCTTTGACCACCCAGTGTCAATTTCACTACTCAAAATATTAAGCACAAAAGCACCATCTTCCGTCAAACCTTGGCCTATCAACCCGGTTAGCTCCAGTTCGGCCATAAAAATGGTAGATCCTTTTGGAATAAAGGATAAATCAAACTGCATAGCACCGTGATGAATCGCACCTTCACGAATCCCTGCGTATAGATAACTTTCGCCGAAGTGATTTCCCTCTTCTTCTGCCTGCACCCAACCGACCGAATTAATATCGGGTGAAAGGGCATAAATAATGCCTCCCGGTAGGGCTTCGGGTTTGGGGGTTGGGGTAACCCTTAAAGGTGTCGATGTTATCGTTGGTGATGGGGTCTGAGTCGGCGTGGTAGATGCCGTTGGAATAGGGGTGGCCACAGCCGGCAGAGCCACTTTAGGCGTTGGGGCAGGTGTAATATAATTCAATCCCACATAAATTCCCCCACCAACAATGCCCAACAAACCTATAATAATTAACCCAAAACGCAAAAAATAAGTAATGCCTCCCGCTTTCATATAGCTAACTTATCCCGTCAAATGAACAAATTTTTCCAGGTCACGCCGAGTTATGCGCCACTGATGTCCTACCTTAACCGCCGGTAGGCGTCCACTTTTACACCAACGCCAAGCGGTACGTCGACTCACCTTCAAATAAGCCGCAACTTCAACAATGGTCAACAACTCATCAGCCTGAACTGGTTTGACTACAACTGATTTTGTTCGAGAAGAAGCAATCTTCTTTTGCAAATCGTGTGACTGGATCACGGTAGTAAAACCTCTGTTAAGTGAGCTTTCAAATAGTTTTGAATGACAAACTATGACCAACAACGAACATTAATGACCATCAATAGCAAAAAAAAGAAGCAAAGATGCAACTACTTTACTAACTTCGAATAAATGACAATGTCTGCAATCCGGCATCGACGGCACTCTTGAAACCGGCCCAGGTATTGAGGCCCTTAAGTATCGTCCAGATAGGCCCAGGACGCAGAGCCCATTCACGGGTGGCTCGTCTTTGCCAGTATTCGAGACGTTCGGCAGTGAGCCCAATCTCACTATAATCGAGCACGGTAGAGCCGTCCATATCTACCTCTTCCCAGTTGGTACCGGGCCGGAACCAACCATTCTCAACAACCTCGTAGAAGAATGGGGTACCAGGATATGGGGCCGCAATGTGAAAAATGGCTACATTCAATGGCAATTTTTTCGAAAAGGCTATGGTCTGTTTAATGGTTTCTTCGGTTTCTCCTGGAAGGCCAATGATGAAGTAGCCAAAGTTTTTAATGCCAGCTTTTCTGGCCCAGCACAAAGCTTGCTCAGCTTTGGCAGGGGAGGCTCCCTTTCTGGCTCGTTTTAGAACTTCTTCAGAGCCCGACTCAATTCCCCACGAGATCATGTGGCAACCAGCCTGACCCATTAAAGTAAGCATCTCTTCATCAACATAGTCAACCCGGCTGTTACACATCCATTTCATATCGATTTTTTCTTCTATCATAGCTTTACAAATGCCGACCACCTGGTCGCGATTGACGGTAAACAGGTCGGCATACAGCATTACATTGTTGATTCCCAGCTTATTCAAGGACCAGAGCTCGGCCATAATGTTTTCTGGAGAACGGACCCGCACCGAATAGTTATAGCTGACGTGCTTAATGCAATATTTACAGCCAGCCGGACACCCTCGGCTGGGCACGACAAAAGCATATGGCCCCCTGATTAAGGGCATGCGATAACTATCCAGGGGAAGCAGGTGATGCATCGGCAGCGGCAACTCATTTAAGTTAGGAATAAAGGGGCGATCCAGGTTCAACTTAATCTGTCCGGCCAAACGCCAAGATAATCCCTTGATAGAGCTTAAATCACCCTGGGCAACCTTTTCCGCCGGAATAGGGAGGCGGGTAGGATCGGCCTTTTGTATCAATACTTCCATCTTCTCATTTTGCCCAGTCTTGCCATCCAGAGCATCAAGCAACTCCCGTAAGGTTAGCTCGGGTTCCCCCCGCAGAATAAAATCGAGAGATGGAAATTCAGTCATAGTGTTCAGGGTGTTAGGTGTAACGTGTGTGCCAAAAGCAATCGTTTTAGCCCCCTTACTTTTGGCCAGAAAAACACCATACATATCATTGGTCAGGGTAGGAGCAGTGACTTGAGTCAGATAATACCTGGGGCGCTTCTTGGCCAGAAGTTCTTGAAATTCAGGCCAACCCATCCGGGTAGCAACAGCGTCAACAATCTCAACTTTATAGTCCGGGTGCAAACAAGCGGCCATTGTGGCTAAAGATACCTGGGGCCAGATCATATTTTCCCGGGATCGTCGGCCAACTCGATGCTGGGACCTGATCCATATGCCACCATCAGGTGAAGGTGGATTAACCAATAAGACATCAACAGTCTCAGGACCGCGTTCAGTTCTGGTAGGATCTTGCATCAGAGCACTAATATCGGGAAATTCAGCCGGTCGTAGCTTTTTTATCGGTCGTGTACCAAGATTTATCCAATTAGATGACATAATCAATTGCCCCCCTTAGATAATTTTCAACATAAAACTTTGACTTTGTTCCGAAAATTAAACCTATCAATGAAACCATCGCCTTAATAAAATGAGATACTCACTATTTGTTATCGCCCTTGAGGTCTGGCTCCCTTAAGTCTGTCTCTGCTTTTAATTCTCGCTTGCTGAGCTCAGATAAAACGATAGTTAGGAGCCATGAAGTAACCAGTTGCAGCCCGGTTAGCACCAAAATAGCACTGGATGCTGGCACAAACCAAGGTGCAACATCATCTCGGCGGGGTTTGTGCCAACGTCTCCAAACATCCAAACCATAAAAAAGTACCCCACCAGTGATCGAACCGAGACCAAACCAACCAAAATAGTTCTCTAACGGTGATTTACGAAAAACAGGTCGTCCAAACAGTCCCTGCCGGACGGGACGTTTGTGAAAGAGAGAAACAATGTAATTAAAGAGCGTTCCAATAGCGAAAATATTAGTGCCTGCTGAAACTAACACTAACCCCACAAACCATGAAACCAGTTGAGACTCTGCAAGTTTAGCCTTACTTCGGCTAAGAGTACGCCACAGGCTTGATAAAAAGCCCAAACTTATCAAGCCTGCTCCCACTAATCCAAAGATACGAACCGGGTTATAAGTAAGGGCTGTCATTAGAATTGAATGCAGAAAGCGCATCCCATCACGAGCAACGCTCAACTTGGATCGGCCTACTCGTTCCGAATAGGGGATAGGTACTTCCACTACTTTCACATGCTCATGCAAGGCGCGTGTACTCATTACCGGCGTGAAATTAAGACCATCTGGTAGGGGATAGAGTTTTGGGAGTATATCGCTGCGTAATACACGCTGGCCACTGGCACTATCAGTCACTTGACGGTTACTAATAATGGTGACCAGAGTAGCAAACATAGTGTTACCAATGCGGCGTACCATGGGCATACCGCTCTCATTACCGATCATACGTGAGCCGATAACTAAATCGGCTCCATCTTCCAGAATAGGCCAGCAAAGATGTGGGAAATATTCAGGTGGATAGGTCCCATCGGCATCGAGGAAGGCCAACAAGTTACCCCGAGCCCGGCGAAAGCCAGTTTTAATGGCCGCGCCGTAACCTCGGTTAACGGGATGTTTCACCAATACGACATCCGGGTAACTGGCCACAATTTCAGGTGTCCGATCTTGGGAGCCATCATCCACTACGATCAATTCCAGATCCGAGACACCAACTTTAGCCAGTGATTCCTTTATCGCCAACACCCTTTCGATAATATCGGCGATGCCGTCCTCCTCATTCAGTGCCGGAATTACTACTGATAAAATATTCACTGCTTACTCTCCTAAACTAGTACGGATTATTAAATGACAAGGGTTGAATAAGGTGTGATTTTAATTTTTTATCACCAACATTACTATCAATACCGACCCCTATTCTGTGGGCGGTACGGATCTTTGTTGCCGTCGACTATGGAACCGCTCCAATTCCCCAAAAAACACGCCTGACTCTCGGCGATGATTGCCTGACATTTGACGCCGGTCTTTAACAGGTTTAGCTGGAATACCAACTGCGATGTTATAAGGAGGAATGTTAGTGGTAACAACACTCCCGGCACCAATAATACTGCCGCGTCCGATGGATACCCCATCAACTACCGTAACCCCTGCGCCAATCCAAACATCGTCCTCAATCACAATTCCCTGAGCAGTGATACCTTGCTCACGGATAGGACGGTCTGGGTCATCATAGACGTGATTCACCGCCACGATTTGTACCATCGGTCCGGTGTATACGTCGTTACCGATATGCACCCCCCCTTGCCCACGTACCACATTAAACTCGCCTATAAAGCAATTATCACCTATGGTAATACCAGCGTGGGGTAGATTACGAAAGTTAAAAACATGCAACATAGTATGATGCATCACAAAAGTGCCATCACCAATGGTGATGCCTGTTGGTAACGCATGCAAGTAAACACCCTGGTCTAGATACACTCCCTTGCCCAGACGAACATTGTCTGCGTGAACGATACGCACCCCCGCTTCGATGGCTGGTATACCGTCAAGTTTCATAATCAACCGGTAAACCAAGGCACGCAATCCAACTCCAACGATTGTGGGCATCCAACCAAAGGTACCCAACACAAATTGTTCCAGGATATAGGTAGGTAAGTTTGAAGCTTGTCCAGCCAGATAGTAACGAAGCTGTTCAATCATAATTTAAGAAAAACTATCAGTCAAGTGTAACAAATGTCACAGATTTTTGTATTTCAGAAGCTACTCGCAGTGGATAGTAATCAGTAGTAGTGTCTGGCATAAACCAAGTTCCACTGGTCCGCTTCATCGGCAATTACCAACTCGGCTTTAAGGATATGGGAGGTCGCCTCCATCAAGTTGCGAACGATGGTGAAATTGCCCCCCAGGACACCAAGCGTGGGTAAAAGTTGTTGCAAACCCCGGCCTGTCAATACCAAGAAAGTACGACAACCAACACGATAACCAGCGAGCAGGTCAGTCGCAGCATCACCAATTAAGTAGGACCTGGTCAGATCTATTCCCATCTCGTCGGCTGCTTGCAACAACATCCCTGTCTCAGGCTTGCGGCACTGACACTTATCTTCTGGAGCGTGGGGACAATAGATCACCCGATCAATGCGTCCACCGTAGGCAGCCAACTCTGTTACCATCCGTTGGTGAATATCTTCTACGACACTGGCTGGCACTATTCCTCGGCCAACAACAGATTGATTGGTGATAACAATGATCGGCAAACCTAATCGACTTAGAGCGGCCAAGCTATTTTTGGCATTGGGTAGAAATTGAAATTCATCCCAACTCTTTACATAGTCGGAGCGGTTCTCGCAGATCACGCCATCTCGGTCGAGAAATATAGCACGCATTTTAAATTATCTCCTTACAAAGGCCAATATAAAAACTCTAAATTGTTATTACACTTAGTTTAACAATATTTAATGATAAAGCCGTGAGAATAAAATTAGAAAAAAGTTAGAATCGAGGGGGGGGTAACACCAGATTTCTTGGAGGGTCCTTCGGCCTTACAACAAAAAACTCCCGACCTTATCAGAAGAGTCGGGAGCTTTATTGGCGAAACACATTAAACCAAGTTTCATCTCAATTCTGAGACAAGACGGTTGACTTCCCCATATTTCTCTGGTAAGCCAATATCGATCAAAATATCTTCAATGACATAACCGGCCATTTGGATGCCTTCGGCTAACATGCTGGGAAAAACGTCGTGTCCAAAATCATATACCTGTTCCACAGGAATCCGCTCCAGCACTTCTGGTTCCAGCACGTAAATACCGGCATTGGCCAGGTCAGAGAAAACCTGATCACGAGGCGGTTTTTCCGCAAAACGGACAATGGTCTGCTGGTCATCCAATTGAACGATGCCTCGATTCCATGGATCGGGTACACGATAAAGGCCCATCGTCGCCATGACACCGGCCCGTTGGTGAAACGTTATTAATGGGCGTAAGTCAGCCAACGTAAACACATCGCCATAATAAACCAGAAATGTATCATCGAAGAAGGATTGCAGTCGCTTCACCCCACCAGCCGAACCCAACAGGTGCTCTTCCACCGAGTAATGCAGGCTTATGCCCCAACGGCTGCCATCACTAAAATAGTCTATAACGGCATCTGGCAAATGATACAAGTTGATTGCCAGATCGGTCACGCCACAATTGCGTAAATGAATGATGATGTGTTCCAGAAGGGGCCGTTCCCCCACCGGTAACATCGGTTTGGGTACATGATTGGTCAGAGGTCGTAACCTTCGCCCCTCGCCGGCCGCCAGAATCATCCCCTTCATTTAATACGCGCCACGGCCTTTGAGGACGGCCGGAATGGTCTGCCACAGCAGATACAGGTCAAACCAGATACTGTAGTTGCGAATGTAATGCATATCCAACTTCACCCGCTCTTCATAACTCACATCACTCC
>DAOUMU010000196.1:0-13349 GCA_034409055.1 Anaerolineae bacterium | reverse complement strand
ATCTAAGAAGCTTAAACCAGAAACCCTTTTCTTGTCAACTCATCCCTAACCCCTAATCCCTAATCCCTACTTCCTACTCCCCGTTAGGGGCACATTTTCCGGGCGAAGTCCCGGACAATGCGTAGTTCTTATAGCCTGATAATGCTTAACCATAGCGTCATCATCCAACTCTGCTATCGCCCCTTGAACGCATTCTAATCTGTTCGCAATCTGTTCCATTAATTTTGCAAAACGTTTTTCTCTCCATTGCTCAACCTCTTCTGGCTCAAGGTCAATCAAATTTTGGTAAGCTTGGTCAATCTTAGTGTAATGTTTAAAAATAATTTCGTTACCACAATCATTTTGAAAATCAATTTGGTTTATGCTTAGTTCTTGTTTATATACAAGCAGTTTGTTTAGCACAATTTTCAAAAAGCTTGTATTGCTATTGCGGTCTAATTCTTCGATTAAGTTTATCTGGCTTCGTAAAACTTTTAAAGCTTTAGTTATATTTTTAGGTTTTCCTGAGGCGTACGCCTCACTTCCGATGTTATAGTGATATTCACCTAACCGCTCTAAAGCCCTGCTTCGGGCTTCTTGGACAAACGTATCTTGACAATCAGCCTTGTCCGAAGTTTGTATGATAAGTTTATCCTGTTCAACAGCTTTTGTAAACTTGCGAGCCGCCCAAAGGAAACTCGCAATACGTTCTGACGTCTCTAAATACAACCTGCCAGGCTCAGAACATAGATCCTTCACCTGTTCATAAGCTTGTTTGTAATCCTTTTGAGCTTCTAGAAATTTTTCTTGCTTTAAGTAAATTTCACCACGCAACATTAGAGCTTTAATATAAGTTGGATAGGCGTTTAGAATTCTTTTTACATCTCTCAGAACTTCTTCCAAGTCACAGTCAGGATGATCCCTTATGCAATCGTAATCTATAGCAATTGATCGATTAATACGTTCAGATTTTTCTTTTGCTTGTTCCAAATCTTCAACAAAATCAAGTGCTTTCTGGTAAGATTCGGTAACAGACATCGCCTTGAGTAGAAATTTATCGAAAAAAGGACCTACTTCAGGCTTTGCCTGTGACAGGGTTTCGCCTGTGTTTGGACGCCGCCCAACCACTATTTCAAAAAAACTAACAGCTAAGGCATAAATATCTCTCGCCCAAGTTTGTCTCTGTTCCCCCCATATCTCAGGTGGTATGTACCCAGGAGTACCATATCCTCCAATATCGGATTGTGTACTTGCGAGTTTAGCAATTCCAAAATCAGTCAAAATTGCCCCCCTTTTGTCAAGTAAAATATTTGAGGGCTTAACATCACAATGTATGATGGGAGGTGTCTGATTATGAATGTAGTTCAAGGCTTTGCCAATACAGTGAGTAATGGATACTGCTTTATCTATAGGTAGTGAACCCTGATCTTTTAATGTTTCCCGTAGTGTTCCACCTTCTATGTATTCCATAGCAATGAAATATTTATTGTCATTAGTCAAGCCCGAATCCAAAATTTTGATGATGTATTTATTTGAGAAATGAGCAACAGCATTAATTTCAAGTTCGAACTGTTTGCAATTACTCGGATCATACAGCAGATGGGCATGGATCACCTTTAAAGCTACTAGTTCACCAGTGTCTTTTTTTTGGGCTTTATAAACTATAGAAGAACTACCACTACCTATTGGTGAATCACCTATAATCCTATAATTTCCAATTGATTCTGACATATCACCAGCTTTTGTAGGAAAAGAATTAAAGAGTTGGGGTTACAAGTTCTCTATATAGCAATAAATTCTTTATCTAATTCTATTTTATACCATAATACTTCAGCCACGCCTTCGAGTCGGCCAAAGCCCGATAGTAATACTCGACAGCCCCCTGAAGCTCTACTTCTGTTTCATAACCAAAAGCACGTTGCCAGGTTTCTGGCAATGGTTCGGTTGAGGGAGAAGCAAAACTCTCCTGACCAAAGAATTGAGTTTCAATTTCTTGTACTAACATCGCCCGCACTTCTTTGAAATGTTTAGGGATGAACCTGGTGTCAGTTATCGCCAGCTTGCCTGCGTAGTAGCAGACCTCAATAAACTCTTTCAGTGCCTTTTTTTTCTTAGCCTCACTACTCCTCTCAAAACGCAGGGCTTCGTTTTGGCCCTCTAGCAAAAGTTGCCCCCAAGCAGTCTCTTGCCAATATCCCTCGCTGAGACGTTTTTGCGCCAGAACCTCCAAAACCGCATAGGTTGTCTCTTCCAGAGGGTGGTCATATTCGTTTCTTAACTCTAAATCTTCACGGTCAGTGATGATTAACTGGGTTGGAATTGTATTAGAACTGGTAGCTTCCGCCGCCACTCGGAAACCAGGTCGAAGCTCGCCAATATTTAGGTCCTCTTGGAGATAAAAAATTCGCTCGGCTTGTCCCTCTTCCAGAAGATAACTAAAAACTCGTCCGAGTATTTCCGTTATTTTTAGACCAAGCCCCACTTCCCATTTAACCGCAGTTAATTCGGTTGATAGTTTTATTTCAGCCATTTTATCAAGCAGTTTCTTAAGCGGTTCATTTTTTATCAAGATATATTCCAACTCCACCTTCAGGGTATCATTGCTATAGGCCGGAAGCCAGTCTGTCAGATTAATTCGATTAACCAGAGACTTGGCTTTGTTATATTTAATATCTCCGATTCTATGTAATCCGATAATAGGTTGTTCTAAGATATTGCGTTGTATTGAGGGCTTGATCTGAACTAAACTTTTGACCAAAATCGTTCCTGCCTTACGCCACCTGAATGTCTTCGACAGAGTAGCCTGACTATCGTGCAAACGGAGCAAAAAGTAACTGTCATCAGGGATAATTTTAACTTCTGGCGGTAGATCAGGTTGTTTGTCCGGATAGTATAATTTACTAGACATGATTACCGTCCTCCTTTTTCTTGTTGAGCTAAATTGATTTTTTCATAAAGATCTGTCGGGCCGTGTTGCTTTAAGTCCTCTAAAATTGAGCAAAGGATAATTCCTTCAGGGGTACCATCATAAGTTTTCCCTCGGTGCATTGCCACTACCGCTAGATTTTGGGCATCGAAGATTGGACTACCTGAACTACCAGGGTCTGTATCTAACTGATGTGAAAAGCGTTCCGGTGTATCAGAACGAAAGCCAAGAGATCTACCATGAGTAAACTGTTGTGGTTGTCCTTGGGGATGATGAACTATGTAAAGATCGGTTGAAGTTCCTAACGGAGCAGAGGTATTGATGGGTAAGTAGTAATCGTGGTGAACATTCCAATTCTCCAGGCGGAGTATAGCATAGTCGAGGGTATCTTTATCCCGATTAGCATAGACTAACTTAACCGCATATCCCTGACCTTCGGCTGGCCTGGTGAATCCCAAATTAAACCGTATATTCGCTATCTGCTCCTCCAAATCAGTCTCTGAGGGTAAATCTTCTTTATGAGATCGGGCTTCCAGAACGTGCCAGCATGTCATCGCTAACCCAGGAGCAATCAACCAAGCTGTGCCTGTTTCACGACGCTTGGCCTCACCATCTATATATTGTGTGACGACTAGCTTCCCCACTGCTTGTGATCTATCCAACAACAGTTGCAATTCAGCAATATAAGCTCTGGTAAATTGTACCGGATTTGCTTCGGGAAAATTTGATGATGGTGACTTAGGTAGCGGTTCACCCCCGCCGGGCAAATAGGCCAAAACTTCTGTTAATTCAGTATAAATTGCATCCTCTTGAGCATATTGACGACGTAACTCTTGTAAAAACAAGGGAAGTACCAACCGTCCATCTGCTAAGCGTTTACTCTGAAAATTAGCCAAAAAATATGTAACTCTTTTTTTTCGTGTGTGGGCAGATGGAATATCATCTTTATAGATATGTAAAGGCTTTACGTCCATAATCGCCCGTAAATTTTCGTCTGAAGCAAATTCGTCACATTTACGTAATATTGAGCTTAGTGTATACTTCAATTTTGTGGAAAGGACATATTCTTGCTTTTGATTTAGCAAAGATGAAACCTCCGACTGTTGATTATAGAGTACAATATCTTCAATGTATTGTGTGTATCGAATCGAATTTCGTTTCTTTATTTCTATCAACAAATCTTCGACTCGTTGGTGGTGTTGTTTCACATACTCAATCAACTTGTTGATTCTCTCAGTTCTGTTTACTTCACGTTCGATTTTTTCATACACCGGGCTAAAAGATGCTTTACACATCTCAGTCAAATCATTACTATCAGTAAACGTGGCAATAAGTAAAGCTTTTAAGGCTGCGAAATTGTACTGCAAACTTTCGTCTTGTGTTTCATCTGGCCTCAAAACAGGTATATGTAAATTTACATGGTCAACACCCTCATTATTGCCATATTTATAACTAACTTCTGCTCTTAAGTGAACTGCTATTCCACTAGCTGTAGGTTTGAGAGTTTTTGTAGAACGCATAAAGTGGCATGGGAGAACGGTACCAATCTGTTGTGTGTGATGCGGACTTTCCCCTACGAAATCACATTCACTTGATATTTGCAGAACTGTGTTATATGCTGTTCGATGTCCTACATTAATTAAAGTGAAAATGAGTGGATTTTGCTCATTGAGCCGGGGCTGCTTATTCACGTCATAATGGCATGTTACAATAAATTTCGGCTTTCCAAATCGCAAAGCTTGCACAGTTCCATGCTCACCTCCACCCCCTCGATCCATCACAACAATTTCTTCCCCTACCCAAATTGGACCATGTTTAATATGATGTGCCATCTCATAAGACCATAGTTTTTCACCTGTCTTACGATCAAATGCATACAGAAAGTGATCATATCCTGATATACAAATAATGTCGTTAAGAACCAATGGTCGGCCTTTAACTTTACACTGTATTGTTGAGGACTCAGGAGGTAGATAAAAATCACTCCTTCGCTCAAAAGGGACATCTATAGTATGGATTTGAGGAGAATGGTGATCGCCATAAGTTACAAAAAAAAGATTTCTACCATCCGCAGCCAAGAGAGAAAAATTTTCTTTATTTGGGTTTTGATATAGCTCTCGTTCAACATTGCCGGTTTTAGAGTTGATGGCTAAGATCGGGCCTTCAAACAGAGCAAGACAAAGAAGATTATCAATCAAGACGAACGAGGTAAAATCCCTGTAAGGTTTAGATGACGCCAGAGCTTGTTCCAGTGCATTGCTACCATTATAATCTAACGTAACTAATGTGGGTCCACCAATTCTGGGTTCAATAAGATAAATTTTTTCATCACTAATGACTGGCCCGAGAAATTGCCACTCTTTAGCTGAATAAATTGGAATTATTTCAGGCTGTTTTGAATGTTCCGAATCAAATTTTAACTTTACAAAACACGCTGTTTCAGAATAGTTGAGAGGAAACAAGGCAAGAAAAAGTTCACCGGAGGGAACACTTGCACCATCTGTAATGACATAATCTTTTGAAAATAACTCCTCAATAGTAACTTGTAACAAAGTTTCACCGTCACTAAGAGACAAAAAATACAGGATTTTACCACTATTGCCCACTACGCAAAGGTAATCAGACCCAGCAAAGATATGTTCTGGCTTGGGAATTAGTTGATCTTGTTTCCACAACACCTCATATGGAAGTGGATAATCGGTTAAAGAAGGAACGGCAGCGGTTTGTTTAAGATGATTTTTTTGGTTATCGGATGAAAGTGTTTGCGGGATTTTCTTTGCCACCTTAATACCTTGCCGTGTCAACCACACCAACCCACTTTCTGCTTTGTCTGTTAGGTCATACCCTACCCACCCTTTTTCCTGTAATCCATGGAGATCCTCTATCACGTCAGCCCGTTTAGCCTCAGGAATTTCGTCGATTAGTTCCTTGAGGCTGATTTTGGGATCACCTGGGTGTTGTTGCCTATAATTGTGTAGAACTTGTAGAATTTGGGTGTCGAAACTCATAAAGTTTTTGCCACCTTGATACCTTGTTGTGTCAGCCATACCAAGCCGCTTTCTGCTTTACCTGTCAGATTATAGTCTAACCATCCTTTTTCATGTAATCCATAGAGACACTGGATCACCTCGGCCTGTTGAACTTTGGGGATTTGGCTGATGAGTTCCTTGAGGCTGATTTTGGGATCACCAGGCTGTTGTCGCCAATAATTGTATAAAACTTGCAGAATTCGAGTGTCGAGACTGCCAGATGTATTGTGTTCTTTATTAGTAGTAGCTTCTTCAACAATACCCGCCACTTCCTCGGCAATAGCCGCCAACTCCTTATCAGCATAAATCCCCTCTTCCCGCCAAACGGGGATGCCTCGTTTGGGTCTGACCTCCATTTCAGCCAGCCAATCAACTTTTTTCCAGACACAGTGCTTAGCAATCACCGGAAAAACAGTCAACCCACCACCTTGGCGGCGTTTTAGAAGGCGGGGAATCTCTGTCTTCAATACATCCGAACTCAGAAAATTAGCGCTGATGAGCAGCACAGCCACTTTAGCCCTGTCTATGGCCTGGTTAATCACTTGTTCTCTATTAGCACCGGCTTTAATATCATCGTCACTCCACAACTCAATTAAACCGGCTTGTCGTAAGACACCCAGATGAGATAATAAGGCATCTTTTTCTTTTTCATCTTTGTGGCTGTAGCTGATAAACACCGTAGGTTGTTGAACACTTTGCTTCTTATCAAAGGCTACCTGATGCGTGTCTTCAAGTTTTTCTTCGGGGAGGGCAGTTACTTCTTCCCCCCGACGTTCCAGCCCAACCTGAATGGCTTTCACTAATTGTGTCCAACCATCATCCTCAAATGGATCCACCCACTGGAAATCATGCAGCCTCTCTGGTATCTCACACGCTGCCACCTTCACTGGTATCAGATAGATATCGTCATCCAACTGTTCTTCCCAAACATCCAGAGCCCGCTTAATTTCTCTCTGGATGGAACCTCTTTGAATGACCGAGTTAGCTGACAAACCCACCAGGAAGAAATCTGAATTTCGGATCTCTTTCTCAATACTGGATCGCTTTTTTTCTCCTGGCAGGATGTCCTTTTTGGCCATCCAGGGCTTAAACCCTGCCTCGGACAGTTTTTGGTAAAGCTTTTCTACTTTTTCTGCATCCTCCTGCACATAGCTGAGGAAAATTTGGGGCTTTCGAGATTCCGGTGTTGAACTCATCTAACGCTACCTGATATGAAAATAAGGGCCAATGACCAACGACGAACCCACAGGGTAAGCGACGAACAGTATTTTCATTCGTGATTCTGACCCCCGCAGGGGGCATGACGCCTAATATAAAAATAGTGGAATGGCGCACCCAGAGGACAAATTGGATAGATAATCATACAAGATAGGGTCTTACATCTCTCAGTAAAATCAATATACAAATTGCAAATTATTTTAACATAGGCCCTATGAATATGCCAAAATTATTAAAGGAACGTGCCTACTCACGGATAGCATCTTGAGTAGGCCGAAGCGTAGTGAAAGCCATATCGAAGCCTGTTCTGAGCCAGCGAGATGGCTTGAGATGTTCGCCATTTAGCTCAGCACGGCAGGAAAATTCAGTGTAATCAGCCCTTTCATCAGTGCTTTCAGTGATTCAATCTCCCCTAAATTCGCCCCCAAAGTGAAATGCACTCATCAGAAGGGCACAGCTATTAAGTCTCCATATTCTGTGGTATAATTCCTCCACTGAACGACCGGCGACCGGTGACGGTAGACCGTTGAAATGGACCGCAAAATCTGATTCCACGGTCAACGCGGTCAACGGTCGAACTTGGGAACTTATGTGTCAAATTAGAATAGCAGACGCTCATCAAACACGCATCGGAGGAAATTTCTATGACAGCTATGACCAAACGAGAACGCCTGGAAGCAACCTTTGCCGGGGAAGCGGTGGACCGGCCGGCGGTGGCCCTGTGGCGGCACTGGCCGGTAGATGACCAGCGGGGCGAGGATTTGGCCCGGGCGACCCTGACCTTTCAACAGACCTACGACTTTGACTTCATCAAAGTGACTCCCAGCAGTAACTATTGCCTGGCCGGCTACGGCGCCCAAACTTACTGGGCAGGCAACCAGGAAGGGACCCGGAGTTGGGGACCCCGGGTGATTCAATCACCCGAAGATTGGACCAGGCTGAAACCGCTTAATCCCCGTCAGGGCTTACTGGGTGAAGTGGTCAAAGCCAACCAGATTATCGGCCAAGCGGTCGGAGAAGAAGTGCCCTTCATCCAAACCATCTTCAACCCCCTCTCCCAGGCCAAAAATCTGGCCGGGGAACGGCTGCTGTCCGATATCCGCCAGCATCCCGACGCGGTCAAAGCCGGGTTGGCGGTCATCACCGAATCGATCGTGCGCTTTATCGAAGCCTTCAAGCCAACCGGCGCGGCCGGTATCTTTTTGGCCCTGCAACACGCCACCTACAACCTGTTAACCGAGGCCGAATACCGCGAATTTTGCCAGCCGCTCGACCTGCAAATTTTGGCTGCCACCGAGGGTATGTGGTTCAACCTGGTTCACCTGCACGGGATGAACGTGATGTTCGACATGATGGCCGACTATCCGGCCCAGGTGCTCAACTGGCACGACGTGGAAACGCCCCCCTCGTTGAGCGAGGCCATGAGTCGAACCGACAAAGTCCTGTGCGGCGGTCTGCGCCAGTGGGAAACCATGGTCCGGGGCACGCCGGAAGCCGTTGAGGAGGAGGCCCAAGCCGCCCTGGAAGCAACCGGCGGCCAGCGTTTTATTCTCGGCACGGGCTGTGTCACTCCTATCACCGCACCCACCTGCAATATTGTGGCCGTGCGGCAGGCGGTAGAAGCAAATACGTAGCGCGGCGAAGCCGCAGCGAAAAGTGTTAAGCGTAGAGCGTGGAGCGGAAAGCGTAGAGCGTAAAAATCGCCTCTACGCCGCCACGGGCCCGCAAGCGATACGCAATACGCAACACGTAATACGTCCAATGAGCAAAAAAAGAAAACACCCTCGCTGGTTACGAGCCAGACGCAAAAAAAGCACAGGGCCATCACAGCAGCAGCGCGTTCCACGTGCCCTATCTCCCGATTTATCCGATCGGGCAGGTGTTTTAGATGACACCGCCCTGAATAATGTTGAACGGCTCAAGTTCACCTATGCCATGTGGGTTCAGAGCCATCCTGTTGGTGGTAAACAGATGAGACGCCTGGAAAATGCCCTCAAGGCCGGTCGCTTGGCTATCTTGCCCAAGGGAGACGTTGAACATTGGGGTATGGAGGAATATCTCTGGCACGGTATGCCCGGCCATCGTTGGGACCCGATTGAGGCTTTTTTAGCAGCGCGGGGACAGGGCTTTTCTGAGGCAGGCCAACAGCAATTCCGTCGCTGGCGAGAGATGAAAATAGGCTTTTATGAAATCGGTCGGATAGGTCGCACCGCAGAAATGTGGGCCTGGGATCATCTCAACCAAACTCGCCGTGGCCACTCTTTTCAAGCCGTTAGTTGCGGTATGGGCGGCGTGAATTTTCTTCGGAAGTACGTTGGGCAGTTGATGTTAACTTACGTCTCTCCCTGGCAACCAGATCAAAATATATACTGCACCTGTGGTTATGGGGCACTTGTTGAGAAGGATGATCTCAAAGGCCGGGAACTACTGCTGGGGCTATCGCGTCCAGATATTTTGGTTGAACCGCTTAAATTTGGCTTTGGCCCCGGTCAGCGACCAACGCATCAATTACGAGAAGCATGGAAAAGGCGCGACTGGCCCGGTTGGCTCAAGGAACGCCTTGACTTTCCCTTCCGGGCGCTCGTCACCATTCCTACCACAGAGACATTACACCCCGTTCAGATCACCTCTATCCTGAAAATGACGGCAGACGAATCCCGGCGAAAAGGGGTTTATTTCAATATGGCTGAAAAGTTAGATGTCTTTGAAATCGTTGGCGGTTCTAACATTACTGCTGCCGATATCACCTCGTCTAATTTCCTGCCATTGCTGGAGTACCAGGCTTATCGAGAATGGGCTGGTCCCCCGCCCGAGGCTCCGAAAAGTGGCCCGACTCTGGTGAGAAGCCCATGAAGATACCAGAACATAGTAATGAAGCGTTCACGCTCACCGCCGAAGAAGCGGCCTCGCTACGGCAGGGCTTCAAATAATATCTTCCTCAATCGGCAAAACGTCACCATCAGGGCAATATTTGGCCTCAATTCTGGCTTTACGCTTGCCATCTCTGGCAAAAAGAGTAACTTGCACGTCCAGTACAGCCAATAACCGGCGTTTGGCCTCATAAACCGCTTTTTTAAACTCTGGTCTTGTCTCTGCTTCCCGGAGTGTAGCCATATCCTCAGCTACCTGTAGGGCAAAATCGGTTGTGCTTATAATTTGCTCATCGGTAATAGACTTTTCTTCCAGTTGTGAGAGTAGTTTATCCTTGCGATTTTCCAGGCCATCTAGCACAGCCTCAACCTGGGCAATATCAACGGCCTTTTTAGCTTTGGCTCGTTTACTGGTCAAGACTTTCATGTTGAGTAACTCGTCTTCCCATTCTGCTGTTTTTTCTGCTATCAATTGCTCAACATAGGCTAACTCTTGTTTGACCGGCTTTACTTTGCTTTCCTGTTGGGCCTGATAACCACGCAGGCCGGCCATAAGCTGTTCTTTATCTTTTGACACTTCTTCCAGCCTATCCCAAACTTTGGCGTCAACTATTTTACTGCGGAAATATAGGTTATGGCACTCACAAGACTTTTCCTTGTTCAATGCAACATTACGGCAAACATAATAAAAGTATCTATTATCACTGGCCGATCCGAACATCTTATAACCGCAGTCACCGCAGGTCACACGGGTGGCAAGTAAGTACCTCCCCGGCTTGCGGTTACGTCTAGCATACGCCTTGTTATGCTCTAATTGCCTTTGTGCTTGGTCCCAGGTTTCCCGGTCAATAATGGCCGGTACATCAACAGCTATGGGTTTAACTGAACTGTCTTTCCTTGCCGTCTCTTTTCGGTAATGCCATGTACCTGCGTAAGTTTCATTTCTCAGGATAGCACTTACAGAAGATCGTACCCACTTTTTACCGTTGCAAGTGACAAGGCCCATTTCGTTAAGTTTCTCAGCGATAACCAGCATACTTAAAGGTTGGCCGGTTTCGTCACCATACACATACAACCGGAAGATAAGCCGGATTGTAACAGCCTCACTTTCCACAATCTCAAAGTACCATCGTTTGTCTTTTTGCACTTTTTTGTAACCATAGGGTGGCTTGCCATTCGGTACTATGTAACCATCTTTTGCACGCCGAATCCGCCCCTCATGAAGTTTGGTTACAGTCTCTCTATGGTCCTCTCCGGCCTGCCAGCCTGCAAAAGAACCATACATAAAGGCCTCCATTGGGTTGTGTAAGTCTACCTTGTGGCTATCCTGGGCATAGTGCAAATTGACACCTAAAGACTTTAACTCTTGCATCAAGATCAACAAGTTAAGTCCCCATTCTGAACGGTCAAGCCGGTTAGTTTTGTAGACTATCAGGTTATCAGCCTGCCCATTATGCAGCATATCACGCGCCTTGTTTAGCTCTGGTCGGTCTAGCACCTTGCCAGTATAGTCCTCTTTGAAGATAGCGACAACTGGCATGTTAAGATTGCCAGCATAGGCTAAACATTTCTCTACCTGGTTATCAATGCTGGTGCCGCTTTCGGCCTGCTCATCTGTTGACACTCTGGCGTAGATGATTGCCCGTTCTAAAACTGTCATTACCGGTAAGGTTTTGGTTTCTTGTTGTATCATTATTTTTGCTCCTATCTATTACACCCTGTACCTCGGCGCCCCCAAATATCCTGGATTGATTGGAACACCTTCCCTCAATAGAAGATATTCAGCCCATTGGGCCTGTTCTAATTTCACGCTGAAGAAAAGTTCTCCACAAGTTATTTGGCTGCCCCATGTCTTGATACCGTAGTCTTTCATCAGTTTTTCAATATCACGACAGTTCCAGCCATTTTTTAGAGCCTGATTGTAGGGTATAAAAAACGTCCAGGTGTTGGATTGTAACAAGGTTGGATCATTGATAATATCCTCCCAAAGCCCCTTTAAAGGGGTTATCCAATCGAAAATTGAGAAAAATTCAAATAGTTCTTTCATAGTTCTCAATCTTCCAATTCGTCAAAAATACCGTTCTCAACCAAGAGTCCGGTGTTATTGTTATTCTGTTGTGATGGCAATCTTTTAAGCTGGTCGAGCTGTTGCAGTAATGCCTTATTTTGCATATTTTGGATCCCCTGCAAGGCAGACATGATCGTCAAATTCTCGTGTGCGTTATCCTGAAAGTACTGCTGTTGCCTTTGCGCTGCAATTCGTTCACGAGCCAGGCTGATTATTTCTCCTACGCCAACTAGCATGACAGTACCGATAACAGCCAGTAGAATATAGCCTATCACGTAACCAGTAACAGCCAGCCAGGTTAATAAGCCAATTATTGCCAACAGAATTAAGGTCAGTAAAAAGATTAACGTTTGTGTTTTCATTTTATGTCCTTCCCTTCTACTAAAAGTTGCTGAGTTTGCATGAACTTTGCTACAAAAGCCTTATGCAGATTATGCAAGTCTCGACTAATGCCAAAGTCTTTGGCTTGGTTGATTGAGATTTGATTATCATAGAAGTGATACCAGCCAGCTATGTTTGGCTGGACTTCTAATTTTGGCCTGCCAGGTGTCTTTTCTTCTGGCTCTGGTAAGATAATCAAATCTGGCTCTATACTCATTGGCTGGACTTCACGACGTTCTAGCCTGTTAAAATCTTGTTGTGTGGCCATTGCCACTTGAAACCGTCTAATGTCCAGGCCGGCGATGTGAATAAAATCGCCAGAGCCAGTTAGCTTGTGTGCCTCTAATCCTGCTCTGCCTGATATATTAGCTGACATCTTGGCATCACTGACGAAACCAACAAAGCGATTAAGCAAGTTGTCCAAGATTTTTGGCAAGTCCTTATGATTGGGCTTTTGGGTCCCGACAATCACGTGTATTCTGTATTTTCGCCCTTCCTGGGTGAGACTTTCAAGAACGGTTAACCGTTTCTCATCCAGCAGGATTTTGTCAGCCTCATCCAGGGCCAGGACAATGATTTTATCATCCTTGATTGATTTCTCTTTTCGCTCTGTTAACTGCTGATTGACGTATAACAAAGCGTTACCGATGTCATCTTGATTTTGTGCAATCGGTACAAGCAGGTGGGCCTCATTCTCGAAGTCTGGGTAATCGTCGTGAAGATCACACAAGACTATGCCTAATTCAGTAGGTAGTTTCTGTCAGGAAACCCCTAATCCGGGTTAGACCTGAATCACCAGAGGTGATATAGTTGTGGTGTAAAAACTTACACATCTGGAGGTCAAAATGCTCAGATTACGTTATACACCCGTGGATATG
>DAOUMU010000195.1:0-7584 GCA_034409055.1 Anaerolineae bacterium | reverse complement strand
ATCTAAGAAGCTTAAACCAGAAACCCTTTTCTTGTCAACTCATCCCTAACCCCTAATCCCTAATCCCTACTTCCTACTCCCCGTTAGGGGCACATTTTCCGGGCGAAGTCCCGGACAATGCGTAGTTGTCTTAACCGAAAAAAATCAAACTGCCCCCACCTGGTTGCTTGACAATCCACCCATAAGCTGATTTAATTAACTTGTGATTATTGGCCTATACCAATATTGTGCTGTAGCGTGTACTATATCTGTTAACAACATAGAACCAGAATTAGCATGAAAAAGTAACTTTCGGTAAAGCAACCTCATAAAGCATCCAACTACGTAAAGCGTAAAAGCAAGGCATCGATAAGTCATTACGCTTCACGTCACTTGCCCTGCGGGTTTACGTCACCTGCCCTGTGAGTTCACGAGTTGGCCAGCGACATCAAGCGGAAGTTACTTTTCGAGTCGAGTATTCTAAAATGTCACCTACCCTACGACAAGCCATTGAGGTAATCAAAGCCGGCGGCAAAGAAACCGGCCGAAAGCTACTGGCGGATATTTTACAGGCCGACCTGGAGAATGAGCTGGCCTGGCTGTGGCTATCCAGCGTGGTCGATTCTGACAAGCAGAAGCGTCAATACCTGGAACGGGTGCTAGAGATTAACCCCAACAACAAAGCCGCCCAACGTGGCCTGGCCAAGCTGCAGGAGAAACTGGCCGGTCAAGCTGAACAGAGCGACGCAGCACCAGCGGAAGCCGAGCCAAAGCCGGCCGGGCCGTTGCTGTCCAGACTTGGGCGCTCCAGTACTACGGCCGAGTTGCAGTCATCTTTGGCCGCTTTACAAAAGCAGCGAACCGGCCCACCGGAACAGGTTGAGACGCCATCAGCGCCCGCACCAGCCGGGCCAGCAGAGCCAGCCCCGCCAACGACTGAAGTCGTTACTACAGGGCATAGGGCGGCTACCCAGCCACCTCCATCGTCTGAAGCGCCTGTCCTTCCTGCCCGGGAGGAAGTCACTGCTCCTGAAACTGCGGTTGACGACGGAGGGTTAGGGGCCGGTCGACAAGATGACCGGACACCCCCCGTAATCGTTCAACCGGGGTTACACCACGGCCTGGCCGGGCTCGGGCCAGGCGGATCGCGGAGCAGGCTGCTTATCGGTGGTGGTTTGGCCGGCCTGTTCATCTGTGTAGCCTGTATCGTGGCCGGTCTGGTCTTCCAGCCCTTCATTGCCCAGATGTCACCGACCCTGGCCGCTATCTTAGGGACTGCTACGCCCAGCCCGACCCTGACCCCCCTGCCAACTGACACCCCCCTACCGACCGACACCCCAACCGTAACCGCCACCTCGACCCCGGTGCCCACGTTGACCGCCACCCCTCCCAGTACTCGCGTGGTGCCGAACACGCCGACAGTCACCCCCAGCCCGACCCGGGCCGCTACGCCCAACCGTAAGTTGCAAACCGGGCTGGTCGTGGGCGTAGTTTCAGGCGACGTTATCGACGTGATGATCGATAGCGTCGAGTATCGCGTGAAATACATTTTGGTGGACGCCCCGGCCATCAATGACCCTGAGCAAGGGACTGAGCCGTTCGGACCGGAAGCTTTGGAGATCAACCGGCGCCTGGTCGAAGGACAGACGGTTACCCTGGAGAAGGATGTCAGCGAGACCGACCAGTTTGGCCGGCTGCTGCGCTACGTGTATGTGGGCGACCTGATGGTGAACGAGGAGTTGCTGCGGCAGGGGGTGGCCCGGGTGGAACTCATTCCCCCTGATTTGAAACATGCGGCCAGGTTCCAGGAGGTGGAACGGGCTTCTCAAACCGCCGGTGTTGGTATCTGGAGTCTTGAGGAGTTCAAACCACCAGCCCCGGCCCAGATTGTCATCATCGCCGTCAACGACATCGAGGAATACGTAGACATCCAGAACACAGGCAGTGAGCCACAAGACCTGGCGAGCTGGCGGCTGGTATCGGAGCGAGATGGCCAAGAATGTGCCCTGGCGGGTCTCATTCAGCCGGGCCAGACCCTACGCATCTGGGCCCTGCTGGCCGACACCAACCGGGAGGGCTATAACTGTGGCTTTACCCAGAATATCTGGAGCAACACCGAGCCGGACCCGGCTGTCCTCTACGACTCCACCGGTAGGGAAATCTCCCGGTTGGACTGACCCCCCCCGTCTTCCTGAAAAATTCAAAATGAATTTTTTTTGAAATTTAAACTGAAATATTACGAGCGTTTTTTGTGTTATACTGGTAATAAGAGCCCCTATTCATGAAATCCTAGTATAACCTGCGCGGATCCCAGACCTACTTGGAGCGAACCTCTCTTACCTGCCATTGTTCACGTTTTGCCAAATTTAGGGAATATATGCTCAGGACATTTTTTAGAGAAGGAGCTATCTGTCAGCTATGTCTACCCAATTTGAGGCTGAACAATCGGTCAAGGCCACAGCAGTCAGCCTGCGTGTTTGCCTGCTGGGCCCACCCGTCGTCGAGTGGGTCGACCGCCCCTTGATCATTTCCCGCCGCCAGGTTCGCGCCCTCTTCTACCGGCTGGCCACCCGGCTGCACGCCGTCCCCCGTGAACACCTCTGTGGTCTCTTCTGGCCCGATACTCCAGAATGCACCGCCCGCCGTAATCTGAGCCACCTGCTGACCCACCTCCGCCATATTCTACCCACAGCCGAGGTATTACTAACCGACAATGATCATATTGCCCTGGACCCCGACACAGCCTGGTCAGACACGATGACCCTTGAACAGGTGTGCCTCACCCCGGAATCCCATCGCTGTCCCGAAGCCCTGCAACAAGCGGTGGATCTCTACCGGGGCCCTTTTCTAACAGGCTTCTCCCTGCCTACCAGTCCCGAATTCGAGCTCTGGGCCACGCTGGAACGAAGCGCCTGGGAGCGCCTATACCTGGAGGCGCTGGCCACTCTGGTCGAAGAACGGATGGCTCGGGGGGACTACCAGGTGGCCATCGACTATGCCCAGCGCTACCTGGCTATCGACAATCTGGCGGAGGAGATGCACCGCCGCCTCATTGCCCTTTACGCCGCCACCGGCGACCGGAGTGCCGCCCTACGCCAGTTCGAACATTGCACGGTAGCCCTGGAACGCGAACTTGGGGTCAGTCCCCTGCCGGAAACCCGGGCTGCTTACCAGGCCGTCCTGGCCGGCCGGTCGCTGTCGCCGTCGCCTCTGACGCCACCACCCTCCTGGACAACCCTCCCCAGCCTGGAAGCGCCCCTGCTTGGCCGTGATCAGGCCCTGCGCTGCCTGGAGCAGGCATACGCCTGGGTCCAATCAGATCAGGGTAGGTTGGTCCTGATCTCGGGCGAGCCCGGCATCGGCAAATCTCGGCTCATGCAGGATTTTGTAACCAAATTAGCCGGTGAAGCCACTGTGATCGTCGGCAGTGGTCACGAAGCCGAACAAGGTCTCCCCTACTGGTTACTGGTTGAAGCCTTGGGTCCCTATTTACCGACCATAAACCCGACTACGCCCAACTTTGAGCCGCTCCACCTGGCCGTATTGGCCGGACTTTGGCCGGAGTTGCAAAGGCTCCTGCGCAACCTACCGCCTCCTCCCCCGCAGGAGCTAAGCCAGGAGCGTCGTCTCCTATTCCAAGCGCTGGTTCACTTACTCCTGAGTCTGGCTACTCAGCGCCCCCCTTTGATTCTGTGTTTGGATGACCTTCATTGGGCCGACGAGGCCAGTCTGGTCTGGTTGGGGTACCTGGCCCGCCGACTTCAGCAAGTGCCGGTCCTGGTGTTAGGAACGTATCGAACTGAAGAGGTTGCTGCGGTCAGAGGGCTACGCACAGAGCTAATTCGGTCAGGCTGCCTGCAAGAGGTCAGCTTAGAGGGTTTGTCCCAGTCTGAGGTCCTGTGCCTGGTTCAGCACCTATCGGGCCAGGGCAAAGGGGTCGAACGGTTCAGCCAGCGCCTGTACCGGGAAACCGGGGGAAATCCATTCTTTCTGCTGGAGATCTTGCGGACTATGTTCGAAGCCGGCCTCTTGTGGCAGAACGAGACGGGCTGGACTTTTGCGGGCGTGGATGAGACCACCGAGGATTACCGAGAGTTGCCCCTGCCTGAAACGGTGGGTGAAGCCATCCAGGCTCGCCTGGGCCACTTGAGTGCCCAGGGCCACCAGATATTGGAGGCCGGAGCGGTGCTCGGCCGCCGGTTTAACTTTGACCTGGTTCGGGCTACGAGTGGTCGTCGCCAGAGGGAGGTGGTTGAGGCCCTGGATGAGTTGTTGGCCCGACAGATCATCGTCGAAGATGGCGGCCGGTACCGGTTCAACCACGACCTCATCCGGACGGTGGTGTGCCGTGATCTCAGTTGCGGGCGGTGCCGGTTATTACACCGGCGAGCCGGGGAGGCCCTACAGAAACTACGTCCCCAGGATGCGGCCGTCCTGGCCTGGCACTTTGAGCGAGCAGAAGAACCGGGGCAGGCAGCCAGGTATCACTTACAGGCCGGCCTGGCGGCCAAGGCCGTCTTTGCCTATGCCGAAGCTCAGACCTATGTTGACCGCGCCCTGGTCCTGCTGGAGCAGGAAGCACACCATTTACAAGAGCCGGAGGCCATTACCGCCAACCGGCGTTTGCGAATCCAGGCGTTAGCCGAACGGGGTTGGGCACTCCGCCTGTTAGGCGACATGGCCGCCTACGCTCGTGACTCGCAGGAGGTAGCTCAGTTGGCCGAGCGATTGGGTGACCAGCGTACCTTGGCCCACCTGCGCTGGCGGGAAGCCTATACCCACCGCTGGTGCTGCCGTTACGCCGAAGCCCAACAGGCCGCCGAGGATGGCCTGCGACTAAGCCAGGGGGCTATGGATCGGTTGTTGGAGGCACTGTGCCAACGAGAGGTGGGGCTGGCCGCCCGGGAGACAGGCGACTACCAACAAGCACGGCTGAGCCTGGAGCAGGCTTTGCGACTCTTTGTGGCTTTGGACGAAATCGTGTACGAGATTCACACCCTGGGCAATCTCTCCACGCTATGTGTCCGTCTGAACGAATGCGAGCGAGCCATCAACCTGGCCCGCCAGGCCCTGACCCGGTGTGACGAAGGCCGGTTACCATTGGAACGCCGGCTACCCCTGGGTGACCTGGGCGCAGCGGCCGTCCTGGCCGGTGACGCAGACCTGGCCCAGCAGTGTCTCCTGGAGAGTCTGGCCATCGCCCGGCAGATCGCCGACCGCACCCAGGAGATTTTTTGCCTGGGCCATCTCGGCTGGCTATGCCTGAAGCTGAAGCAACCAGCCCAGGCCCTGGAATTTCTGCAGACAGCCCTGGCCCTGGCCGAAAACATCGACTCGCGCGCCGAGCAGAGTTGGCTTTGGTCGGGCCTGGCCGAGACCCACCACCAGGCCGGCGACCTGGACCTGGCGGTGGAGCACGTCTGCCGGGCGCTAGAGTTAGCTCAAGCCAGTGGCCGGGCTTACGATCAGGAACTGGCCCTCCAGATTTTGGTCAGGTTGGGGTAATTTGTAGCCATTTTGTAGCCACCAATATGCTAAACTGCTACCTGAAGATGGGCGGCAGTTTTTGTTTTCGACCGGGTTCCTGGGGCGACCACAGTTGAGCTGCGGCGGGTATGAAAGGGAAAAGTCGTGACGACCACCCCAACGACATACGTATCCTTTCTGATACGTATGTGGCGTGAATCGCGCCCGAAGCTACCAGAAGAGTCAAGGGGCGACTGGCACAGCGAGATCGAGCACATCCAGAGTGGCCGGCGGTGGGCGTTTAGTACCTTGGATGAGTTGCTGGACTTTCTGCGGCAATGGGCAGAGGAGTCAGAGGGGTGGGGCTGTTCGGCCGACGAGTGAAGGATTCAGTATCCGTCATTGTGCCTACGGTTACCTTAAAAGTCCCCGACTGATGAATTGGTGTTTTACATAATAGTCAGTTTGTAGCCATTTTGTAGCCACCCTTGTGTTAAACTGCTATCCAGAGACAGTTAGCGGTTTCTGTTTTGGCTGCAATGTGCAGTAATGGGAAAGCTGTGCCTGAGTCTATTGAGTACGTATCTTGCCTCCATCCGTCTCTGGCGTGAGCGGAGCCCAGAGCTGTCGGAGACGATGGACGACTGGCACAACGAGGTCGAGTAAACGGAAAAGGGGGTGAAATCAGGAGCTTTGAAAGTATATGCTGTCTAAAGTGTCAGGTAAAAAGTGTTTAGAGATTTTAATTCTTTAAAAAGTAAGGAGGATGTTATGAATACAAAAATCTACACAAAACCAAATCTAGTTCAAGTTCCTCTGGAGTGTGCTAAATGGCCAAGAATTGCTAACGTGGCAATAGGACGACGCCCTGAATTAGCTTGGACGGAAGTTGTTTCAGAGAAGGCTATGCTCTCAAAATCTGTTGCTGTCCACACCAATATAGACAAAGTGTGGGAGTTAATAGGGGACCCCCTCAAAATCCCGGTCTTTGATGAGGGTGTAATCGAAATCGACTGGGTCGATGATAATACATTGACGGTCAAGGATGTCTACCGGATAGGTGACGGACCCTGGAAAACACAAGTCTTTACACTGAAGGTTCTCAGAAAGGAGGCTCCTAGATTGATCCAGTATGAGATAGAGAGGGAAGGACACAGTGAGCTTTTCACGTTCACCCTTGAGGGAGATCCAAAAAAGGATACTACAATTTTCACGCTGCAATTTGATGCTAACTTCGCCTTGGCCAATCCTCGTGACGTTGAGATTCTGTTGGAGAAGATATGTGTTAATGTTGCGCGTATAACTATCGATGATGAGACTTTTAGGAAACTGGCAAGGGAGTTTGAGCCACGAGAAAAACCGAAGCAAGGTCCGTCCCTAGAGCAAGCGGTCGTCGGGTAAGGCAATCCATGTGTATTTTTGACCAATTCTTGCGTCACACATTTGGGCTTTAAGTTTACCAACATTGAAAATGTTGACAAAACGTCGGGGAGATACAAGCCGATAAGGAGAAGAGGGGACATTTGCACTATAACGGTTCGCAGGATTTTTTCTGTGTTCCCCTCTTCTGCGGACTTCATGAGTCTAAGGTCAGCCCTTGCTTTCTTCCTGATGTTTCAGTGAGAGACTCGGTTAAGAGGCGTTTGTATACTCCGATCCAAGGATCAAATTCCACATTCCAAACCGCCAAGTTTGAGGATATGGTTAATGGTATTGGCAATCTGTTGTGGGGTTTGAAGTTGATTGTCTTTGAAGAAATTGATAATTTTGGTTTCGACATCGGCTAAAGTCACATCGGCGGGCAAGTGATGTAACAAGGTCAGTCGTAATTGATGAATAATGTATTCGGCCACATTGAAGTCGGGTGAGTAGCTGGGGGTGTTGATGAATTTGAGGCCAAAATCTTGCAAGTCAGGATGGGCTTTGACCTGGGCCGATGAAAATCAGTCCAATTCAGGTGATTTCGCATCACAAAATTGATCCCATTTTTGTTCCGACCCCCTGTATACAAAAATATCCACCTTTGCCCAGCAAGTAGTTGTGAATTGAGCAGGTTTTGATTATAGTTCGTCAATCCTTGATAAAAGAGAGAGGAGCTATGATCACCCTCCAACAAGGTAAACCTAACAAAAAAGGCAA
>DAOUMU010000194.1:0-51138 GCA_034409055.1 Anaerolineae bacterium | reverse complement strand
ACTTTGTACGTATCATCTCAATAATTCGGGGTGGGGTAGGGGCGAGGCAATTCGGATTGGGGGTCTCGGAGCAAACAACCCGCTCTCCGAGTTGCCTCGCCCCTACTTTTTGAGAAGATACCTTTTGGGCTCCGGCCGGGTCAGGGCGAAAAGCCTCCCTGAGGGACAGTCCAGCCACCTGAGTCGCGGACTGTGGGTTCATTCATCATTCGCCGTTCGCCTCTTGCTTTGGCGATAATCCCGTAGGGCCTCGCGGAAATCCTGTTTGGCGGTGCGCAGAGTTTGGTTGGTTTCCTGCATCGTTTGGCGGGCGTTCTTCAGCGTATCGAGCGCCTGCTCAGGGTCCACCACCTCACCGTTTTCGTCAAACCCGGCCTTTTCGTCAAGGATTTGAGTGGTGGTATCGTGCAGGGCCTGGGCCTCGTCGATCTTGGCCTGGAACTCGGCCAGGGCCGTGGTCAGGGCCGAGGTGTCATGGCCAGCGGCCTGCTCGTCCTGAATATATGCTTCAGCCAGATCCGCCGACGCACTGGCATAGTCGATGTGCGCTTGCAGGGCCTCGACCCGAATGAGGGCGTACTTCAGAGCATATTCCAGGCCGGGATACTCCCGCTCAACCGGCGGGGCAGCAGCGGCCGGACCAACCCACACCCCAACCAACAGCATCAAGACAACCATTCCCAACAGAGACTTGATAACAAAATTTAACTGTTTCACTGTGACTACATCCTTTCGTTTTTTAAATTGATTGTGTTGGATGATTTTTAAGTTTGGTCACAGTATATCGTCTCTGTGTTATCAATCTGTTGTCAGATTGTAAAAAGGGTGTAAAAAACTACAAGCTCAAAACAATCTCAACTGCGTCCCCTCATCCTTTCCTTTTTTAGCAGATTTTCGAGGGACCATTTCTTTCAACTCCTTCAAGGCGTCCTCAATATCGCTCAAAAAACGGGACGGCTCATTCTTAAACGTCTGGCCAAAAAGAAATCCGGTTTTGGCCTGCGTCAAGATGAGCTTGTTTTGAGCTCGAGTCATACCCACGTAAAAAAGCCGGCGTTCCTTATAAATCAAAGACCTTACCTTCTCTTTGACAAGGTATCAAATTCTCTTCACAGCCCACAATAAAGACCACCGGAAACTCAAGTCCCTTGGCAGCGTGCAGGGTCATCAAGGTCACCCGGTTCGCCCGGGAGTCGTAGGCATCGGTTTCCTTTTGCAGTACGGTGGACTCCAGGAAATCTTTTAGCCGGTTTTCAAAGGGGGTGGCCCGCCAGATCAATTGCTGGATCCGTTCGCTGCTTTTTTCGGCCAGGGGGACCGCAGATTGGTTCAAGATAAATTGAGTATCTAACAGAACTAAAATTCAACCCAAGTGTGGCCCAACGGCGGTGAATAACTCAATGTCACTAACTTTTGGCTCGAAGCTGGGCCGTGACCAGCCTCTTAGCCCCCGAAGCGCCGGGTCACGGAACTGCAAGAGAGGAGGACGCGAGACACCTAAACTTTCAAATTCTCTTGAAATGTTAGTGCCATTGGGTGAACTTGCAGATCCGATATAATGGCATAAAAGTCTAGAACCGGTTCAGCCAGGAATCCGCATATGGCCACAGCGAAAATCAAGGGCGGTCAAACTAAAAGCCGAGGTGAGCGGCGGCGGAAGCAGAAGAGAAATCAGAGGCGCTGCCAAACCTGTCGCAGCGCGGATCACCCCAAACGGCGGAAGTACAAGCCGAGTAAGAAGCTGTATTATGCCAAATCTCGCTTCTCGATGAAGCGATTAACCAAGCTCCTTAACAATATTGAGGCTCGTCAAATGGGCAAGCTAATCAATCATCATTCCATCAATGGATGTCAAATCCAGTTCTGTTAGATACTCATTCATCAAGCCATATAACAATGTTTAGACCTACGATCTCAATTAAGATCGATGATGTCAATCCGCTCGGTGTCTTGAGCTTTGAGGGTGCCGGAGCCTTCGATGAGTAGCACCAGATCACCCTCTACGCCATACTGCTCAAGCCACTGCCGGGTATATGTTTGCCGCTCTTCGGGGCTGGCCAACACCCCTTGCGCCGGTACCGAGACTGGATAGATGCCAAAAGAGAACTGAAGCTTCTGACATGTGGCTTCGTCCCTACTGGGAGCAATGATCCATTGGGGCAGCCGGAACCGGGCCACCCGTCGGGCAGTTGCGCCGCTTAAACTGGGCACAAAGACAAGGGTTGGATCGAGCGTCCTGGCCATCCTGAAGATGTTGGCGGAGATCATATCAGCCCGAGAAATCCGACTACTAGCGCTCTGTTGTTCGAGTAATTTCCCAACGCCGAATGTACCCCTGTGGTTCTCTTCTGTCACCTGGGCAATATGGGCCATCACCTTAACCGTTTCTGCCGGAAAACTGCCAACAGCCGTTTCCCCGGACAGCATGACGGCATCGGTCCCATCAAGGATAGCATTGGCTACATCGGTCACTTCGGCCCGGGTGGGTCGCCGGTGTGATGTCATCGACTCCAGCATTTGAGTAGCGGTTATGACCGGCTTACCGAGGAGATTAGCCTTCTGGATAACCAGTTTCTGGGTGGATGGAATCTGTTCAATTGGGATCTCCACACCCAAATCACCGCGAGCGACCATTAAGCCGTCGGCGACTTCCAGGATGGCCTGAATATTGCTGAACGCACCCGCGCGCTCAATCTTGGCAATGATCAGTGGATCATAGTTCAAGGCTGCGGCAGCCGCGCGTACGGCTTCAATATCTTCGGGGCCTTGTACAAAAGACTGACTAACCGCGTCCAACTGTTGTTCGGCGGCAAAAGCCAGCAGTTCCCGGTCGCGTTCGGTGAAGGCGCTGATGCCCAAATCAATGCCAGGAAAGTTCACCCCCTTGTGAGACCGCAGTTCGCCACCGGCGCGAACAACGCAGTGGACTTCCTGACCAATCACCCGTTCTACCCTTAATTGGATGTAGCCATCATTCATGAAGATGTTATCGCCTGGGTTGACCGCCTGAACTAATCCGGCAAAGTCCATCGAGGCGCGTTCGTTATTTCCGATGATTTTTTCGGTTTGTAGGATAAAGGACTGGCCTCGTTCCAGTTCAATAGGTTCTTCAGCCAATTTACCGATGCGCATTTTGGGGCCAGGCAGATCGCCCATAATGGCGACCCGCTGCCCTACCTTTTGGGCAACGGCGCGAATGTTGGTGATGTTCCGGCGATGGGTTTCAAAGTTGCCGTGCGCAAAGTTGATCCGGGCGATATTCATCCCACCGGCAATCATTTGCTCCAACACTTCCGGTGACGCAGAGGCGGGACCGATAGTGCAGACGATTTTTGTTTTCTTTTGTGGCAGTTTCAGTAGACTCATATTGTTGCCTCTATGAAAATGTGCTGTCTAAAACCAGCTACAAAGCTTCTTCGATCTCATCGATGGCAGCCTTAATGATTTTGGCACTGGCCTGCAAATCTGCTTCTTCTGCTTCGTTGAGCGGCAGGGTCAGCGTTCCCCGAATACCTTCGGCGCCCACGATATGAGGTAGGGCCAGGGTAACGTCTGGGACATCGACAACCTGGGGCCTGGGGCTGCAAACGGTCAGGACGGCCCGTTGATCATCCAGAATCGCATTCACAATTCTGGCCAGGGCGCTGCCAACTCCATAGTAAGTCGCCCCTTTGCCTTCAATGATTGAATAAGCAGCCCGTCTAACTTTCTGATCGATGGTCTGTCGAATTGTATCGGTAAGTTGGATGTTTTGGGTGCGACAGTAATCTTCGAGAGGTATCACGCCCACTGTTACCAGAGACCAGGCCAGCACTTCCGAATCGCCATGTTCTCCAATGACGTAGCCGTGGACGTTAGTCGCAGCCACCCCCAGATGGTTGCTGAGCAAAGCTCTGAAGCGGGCTGTATCCAGCGTTGTACCCGAACCGACCACACGTGTGGAGGGTACATCATGTTCGGCGGCAAACCGGGCCGTTAAATGGGTCATAATATCAACCGGGTTGGAGGCCACTACTAGAATGGCATCCGGCGCGTATTTGAGCACTGCCGGCACAACGCTTTTGAAAATGGCTGCATTGCGTTCTAGCAATTGTAAGCGCGTTTCGCCCGGTTTCTGGCTAACCCCGGCAGTAATGATGACCACCTTACTGCCGGCCAACTCAGGATAATCCCCGGCGGTGACGCGCATGGGGTGGGCAAATGGAACCGCGTGCAAAATGTCATCGGCTTCGGCCCGGGCCCGGGCTTGATTTATATCGACCAACGCCAGTTCGCTGCCGATACCGCGCATAACAAGGGCGTAAGCGGCCGTAGCCCCCACAAACCCTGTTCCTACAACACCAATTTTGGACATCGCTGATCTCCTTTTTGCTATAGTTTTTTCAATTTAAACAGGCAAACTTAACTTTCTTTAATCAACCCACTTCGGTAGGCCTTGAGCAGCAGGTGCAAATCTGCGATCTGCTCCTGAATTTCTCGTCCTTCATCCGTGTCTTTAACTCGTAGTCGAGCCCGTTTGGTTTCTAAAATCTCGGTATCAGAGTCAATATCCATCTCCGCTTCAATCGCTGTTTGAGTGGATTCAAACGGATGGTGCGCAGCCAGCAGCAAGCCGTATGAGTTGTAGACCAAGGTATAGCCGGCAATGCCGGTCTGTTTCTGATAGGCTTTAGAGAAACCGCCATCAATCACCAGCAGTTTACCCCCGGCCTTGACCGGGCTTTCGCCCTTTTTCACTTTCACCGGTACATGCCCGTTGATAATGTGGCCCGTATCGGGATCCAGACCAAACTCCTCCAAAATCTTTCGGGCAATATCCTCCCTGTCTCTCAACTCGTAGTAAGCGTTCCGTTTTTCGGTGTGGGTAGATTTATCGGCGATAAAGTAGCGTTCAAAGGTGGCCATTTTGTCTTTGCCAAAAAGCGGGGATTGCGGGCCACTCCACAAATACCACATAGCATCCAGGCCATATTGTTTTTGAGCCGGGTCATCGGTGGCAAAGTAACCCTGGCGAGCCAGCCGCTCTACCCGATCCATAAATTCTTTGGCAGCGTATGTTTTATCACCCCCAATGAAGGGCTGAAATGAGCCGTCTTCATTCATAGCAATGCAGCCGTGATAAAGCAGATTTCCGTTGTAAACCAGATACATACTGCCTTTTGAATAGAGAAACCGAACGTGCTGCTGAAGTCGTTTGCTGGTGATAAAGGAGAGTTTTAGTTTTTCAACCAGGCTCTTTTCCCAATCGGTCAACTGGTAAGGCTGTTTGGGATCAACCGTGGGAAAATGGGTGTCGAGCAGAGGATAAACAGTATCGTTGAGGGGAATTGCGCCCTGCTCAACGTTGATTTTATCCAGCAGCAATCTGTCTTCCATTTGATAGTGGGGTCGCCTTTTGATAATTTGCCCCTCCAACTTAAGTTGGATGATGGTGATGGCCTTGTGCATTTGGGCCATTAAGCGCAATTCCTGGTCGGTAAATTCCGGGTCGCCGGCCAGACGCGGCATAAATTGCTCACAGGGATCGTTACCATAAGTATCAACGGCAAACGAGGCCAGCGGCAACAGGCTGATGGCATAGCCATTTTCCAGGGTTTCCATATTGGCATAGCGTAGGCTGAGGCGAAGAACATTGGCAATACACGCCTCACTGCCGGCAGCGCCGGCCATCCACAAAATGTCGTGATTGCCCCACAGAATATCAACATTGTGATAATCCATCAGTGTATCCATAATCAAGTGAGCGCCGGGGCCGCGGTCGTAAACGTCGCCCAGTACGTGCAGCCGGGCAATCGCCAGTCGTTGAATCAGCTCGGCCAGGGCAATGATGAAGGCGCCGGCGCTGTCGGTGGCAATAACGGTTTCGATGATGCTTTGATAGTAGTTACGTTTATTCTCAATATCTTCCTGCTGGTGTAGTAATTCGTCAATCAGGTCAGTAAAGTGGTCGGGTAGAAATTGGTGCACGCGGCTGCGAGTATATTTTGAGGCCGTCACCCGGCATAACTTAAGCAAGCGCAACAGGGTAGAGCGATACCAGACGACTTCATCGGTCACGTTTTGCAATATCAGCGGCAATTTTTCTTGGGGATAGTAAATCAAGGTGGCCAATGCCCGTTTTTCCGCAGGCGGCAGGTCGGGAAATGTTTCTTCAATTTTGCGCTTAATTGAGCCGGAACCGTTCTTCAGGACGTGCTGAAACGGCTCGTATTCACCATGTACGTCCGAGATGAAATGTTCGGTTCCCTTGGGTAGGTTCAGTTCCGCATTGAGTTTGACAATAGCGGTTGAGGTCGCCCGGATGGACGGGTACTTGCTCGACAAAAGTTTTAGATAGGCTAGCTGTTCTGCCTTAATCTCCATAAGAACACCTTTTTAATTTACACCATCGGCCGGTGGCGGCGAAGCAGTAAACTGGGCACCGCGACCCCAGCTGCAATTCCACCCACGATCAGAATTGTTTTAAGGCTGTTGACCGCTGTGGTCAACAGAAGGGCCTGATCCACACCGGGGGCGTTGGTGGTCAGGGTTAATAGATCAATCATCGTTCGGAAGGCCAGGTAGCCCGGCAACAACGGGATCACCCCGGGCACAATGAACACCGGAGCCGGCACATGCCAATGATGACCAAACCTCACGCCTCCAAAGCCGACCACCGTCGCGCCCAACAGGGTGGCGGCTTCAATCCCCGCCACCCCAAATTGCACCAACAGGGTGCGCACCGCGTAGGCTAGCGCACCGCCCAGGGCGCAGCCAACCAGCGCCCGTCTTGGCACGTTGAAGAGCATTGCAAACCCCAGGGCGGCGATGCCCGCCCAAAATGTATTTTGTAGGAGCAGCCAACCGGAAATCGTCACGCTCAAAAACCCCTGATGCCTGTCAACTGCATCGCCAAAATCAGACCCAGGGCTATGGCCAGGATAATTAGCCCACTCGCCGTTCCTCGGGCCAGCCCCACCACAATGTGCCCTTTGATCAAATCCTCAACCGCATTGATGAAGGGCACGCCCGGTACCAGCAGCAAGACCGAGGCCGCCAGGGCCAGTTCCGGGTGAGGACTAAATTGAAACCAGTTCGCCAGGCCAACCAGCCCGCCGGCCACAAAGGCGGTGATGATCACCACCAGTAGCACGTTGAAATTTCGGTGTGTTAGCTCACGGCGAACCACCATAGCCGGCGTCGCGGCGGTCAGGGTGACCCCAAAAACCGGCCAATCACCGCCAAATAGGCGGCTAAAGGCGGCGCAGGCCAGACCCACCGCCAGGGCCGTTACCCAGCGGTTGTAATGGCGAGGCGTGGTGCTAATGCGTTCCAGTTCAACCCGTACCTTAAAGCGGTCGGACTTGCCTTCTTCAACCCGGTGAGTCAGGTGGCTGATCGCTTCGATCACACTCATGTTCACGCCCACCGCTCCCACCCGGCGGATTTTGGTGCGAAACTCGTCACCGCTGACATGGGTGACGATGATGGCGTTATAAGAGACCAGTACATTACCCCAATCGCAGCCCAGGCCAGTACCCAGCAGTCGGACGGTTTCCTCCACGCGTTGACTTTCAGCCCCATTTTGCATCAGGAGTTGCCCGGCAGTTAGGGCCAGATCGACGATATCGGCCAGGACCTCCCGCTCCAGAGACGGTTTGGCGCTCTTGTCTGGGTCCGGTCGGTCCATGATCGGTTTGGTCTGCTCTGGCTGGACTGCTGCCATTTTAACCTCCGCTTTGAAGGGAAGTAGATAATTCATCACGCTGAAGATTGACTTCTTGATCTCGCCGGCATAGCTGGCGCCACCGATCAGGACCAACTTCTGGGCAAAGTTGACAATGACAAACGCTTCGGGGTTGGTTCCATCGATCTCCGGAATGACGTGGAAACGGGGGCAGTTAATGACGGTAAATTCCGGCACGTGGCTGGCTAATACCATCTTTTTTATACAATCACTTCCTCATTTTGTTCAGCACTGTCATCCGGCGGCACTTCAATCTGAACGTCCTCCGGCTCCACCTGTTCGACTTCAACCACTACCCGTTGCCGATAGGCTTCGTAGTCGGGCAAGATACGTTGATAAGGCTCGTTCATCAACTGGGAGGAGAACATAAAATCGGCGGAGGCCCGATTACAGGCAATGGGAATGTTCCAGACCACGGCCAACCGGAGTAAGGCTTTCACGTCCGGGTCGTGGGGTTGGGACTCCAGGGGGTCCCAGAAAAAGATGACAAAATCTATCTCACCTTCGGCAATCTTGGCCCCAATCTGTTGATCGCCTCCCAGGGGACCGCTTTGCAGCTTGATCACCTCGATGTTCAGAATTTGCTCCAACAGTTTGCCGGTGGTGCCGGTGCCAATGATGATGTGTTGGGCCAACACGTCCCGATTGAACTTGGCCCATTCCAGCAGATCCTTTTTCTTGTGGTCGTGGGCAACAAGAGCAATCCGTTTCTGCTCGCCAAGAGGTAATATTTTGTATTCCATTTTTGGGTCTCTTCCTTTTCTATTCAAATAGCTAACAGCAAATTGAGAAACTTTTTTTGGTTCAACGCTGTGGGGTGAAAAGCCAGACCTGACAGGTTTTAGCGAAAATTTACCAGATAATATAGGTAAGTTGTAGCAAATTGGCAACAAATAGCGACAGATTACTAAACCTGTCAGGTCTTACCCCTCGAATCCACGTAGAGTCCATTTTTTACTTATCGTCCAGGGCAGCCACGCCGGGCAGGGTTTTACCCTCCAGAAATTCCAGACTGGCCCCGCCGCCGGTGGAGATATGGCTGATCTTATCGGCCAAACCGGATTGTTCGACTGCGGCCGCGCTGTCGCCGCCACCGATGATGGTGGTGGCTCCGGCCAGGTTGGCTAACGCCTCAGCCACCGCAAAGGTGCCTTGGGCAAAGCTGGGAAACTCAAATACCCCCATTGGACCGTTCCACACCACGGTTTTGGCCCCGGCCAGTCGATTACGGAAATGAGTCACTGTAGCCGGACCGATGTCCAGGATCATCCAACCTGCCGGCACCTGATCCACACGCACTACTTTTGACTCAGCCTCGGCCTTGAATTCAGTGGCCACCGTGCAATCTGTCGGCAAAACCAGTTTGTCAGCATACTCGGCCAGCAGCTTTTTCGCGGTCTCGATGGCCTCGGCCTCGATCAGGGATTTGCCGACGTCAAGCCCCTGGGCGGCCAAAAAGGTATTGGCCATACCACCCCCAACCAGCAAGGCGTCGACCTTTGCCAGCAAATTCTCGATGACAGCTATCTTATCTGAAATTTTAGCCCCACCCATAATGGCTAAAAAGGGACGTTCTGGATTGGCCAGCGCTCCGCCCAGGTAATTTAGCTCCTTTTCCAACAGAAAACCGGCGACCGCCGGACGGAGGGTATCGGTTACGCCGGCGGTAGAGGCATGGGCCCGGTGGGCACTGCCGAAAGCATCGTTGACATAGACCTGGCCTAATTTGGCCAGTTGGGCCGCAAACGTGGACTCATTTTTCTTTTCTTCTTTATAAAAACGGGTGTTTTCCAGCAGGATGATATCACCGGGTTGTATCGCCTGCACGGCGCGTTCGACCTCTGGTCCTACGCAATCATCCAGCTTTTTAACCGCCGGTCGAGCAGTTCGCTTAAGCGGACACCGGCCGCGCCCAGCTTGAATTTGGGATCAGGACCGTCCTTGGGACGTCCCAGGTGGCTCATCAGCACTACGCCGGCGCCGTGATCCAGTAAGTATTGGATGGTCGGCAGCGCCGCTCGAATACGCCGGTCGTCGGTGACCTTACCTGCTTCCATCGGCACATTGAAGTCAACTCGAACCAAAACTCGTTTACCGTTAACATCAACATCTTTAATTGTCTTTTTATTCATGGCTTTATCCTTTGAGACGAGTAAAAAGGTGAACTAAACGGCGCTCGAAATGGGTGGAACAACTTGCTTTTTTCTCGACAGCACACCCGGTAGATAAACAGCCTGTTCTTGCAGCGATCTGCCAAAGGCTCTCTCTACCAGGCGGGTTTGGCCCACTGCCAGCAGTTCAGTTCCTTCCAGTAAGATGTCGCTGACCATAAGCAACATCAGATCAAAGCCACGGTCGGCTTGGTACCGACCCATTGCGTCCAGGATTTCAGCTTTCCGCTCCAAAACCAACGCTTTGTCCGCAACTTCTATCTGGGCGATACAAATGGTTGCCGAACCAAAGACAAATGTTTTCAGATCGGTGGTCAAGATTTCTTCTGGCGAGAGAGTCGCGATATCGAATTTGGCGTTATACATCCGTTTGCCAAAGACCAGCGGATCTTCCCCCAGCAGCTTGCCCAGATACTCAACAGCAGCCACATCTTCAGGCGTGGTCGTCGGCGACTTGAGCAGCATCGTGTCCGATAGAATCGCCCCGGTCATCAGCCCGGCCATCTCTGGCGGTGGTTCCAACCCCAACTCTTTGTATCGACGCAGGACCAGGGTGGCAGTACAGCCCACGGGGACAATCATTGCCAGCATTGGTTCGGCTGTCTCCAGACCACCCAGGCGGTGGTGATCTAAGATCTCCAGAATCTCGGCCTTCTCGATACCGTCAACCGACTGGCTGCGTTCCGAATGGTCAACCAGAATCACCCGTCGTCGCCGCCGGGTTACCAGGTCGCTCTCGGTCAAAACGCCCACCAGTCTTCCCGCGGCATTATTGATCAGAACAATCGGCGATCTGGCCTCGACCAGGTCCGGGGTGATCTCTTTGATCAGGATGTCGGGGGTGGCCGTCAACAACTCGCTATCGAGCATTTGGAGCGCCGAGACGCTCAAGTTGATCAGCCGGGCCGTAGCAAAGGTATCGTGGGGGGTCACGATGATAGCCGCATCCTGCTCGCGAGCAAGCTGCCGGATTTCCGGGGTGGGGTCAAAACCACCGGTAATGATCAGGCAGGAAATGTCGCAGCGCAGGGCCGCCTCCTGGGCATTCTCCCGATTTCCCAACGCCACCAGATCGCCCGGCGAAATATATCCAACCATCGCTTCCGGACTCATCGCCCCGATAATCACATTGCCGCACACCCTGGTCGTTGGGTCGCCCACTACCAGCCGGCCGTTTAGCGTACCGACGATTTTACTTAGTTCGGTGGGGGTATTCCGTAAACCCTGGACGTGGAGCTCATTTAAGTAGTTACGGGCCAGGGTATGTTCGGTGACAATTCCTTGCACTCGCCCAGCCTCATCCACAACCGGCACAGCCCTGATTTGGTGCTGATGCATTAACTCGCCTACGTCATGGATGGTGCAGGTGACCGGGGCAGTGATAATTTCGGTGGTCATCAGATCCTCGACCCGAACATAGATATGGGGCAGAAAAACAGGTTTGGGTACGCCAAAGGTAGTTAGCACGAACGCCGTTTCGTGGTTGAGGTCGCCCAGGCGCGCTGGGATGTAGTAGCCGTCGGCTTGGGTGTTTTTTAGATGGGTATAGGCGATGGCCGAGCAAATAGAGTCGGTATCTGGATTTTTATGGCCAAAGATGTAAACAGGCTCCATAGAATTTATCTTCGAAAGAGACCGGCACTTGGGCCGTCAGCGAACATTATAGAAGGCTTTCATCCCAGGATAGAGGGCAGTGTCGCCTAACCCATCTTCGATCCGTAAGAGCTGGTTGTACTTAGCCACCCGGTCAGAGCGAGCAGGTGCACCGGTTTTGATTTGACCGGCGTTAAGGGCTACGGCCAGGTCAGCAATGGTAGTATCTTCCGTTTCGCCGGAGCGATGGGAAATCACCGCCGTCCAACCGGCCCGTTTGGCCATCTCGATGGCGGCGATGGTTTCACTCAGCGAGCCAATCTGGTTGAGTTTGATCAGGATGCTGTTGCCAACCTTCAACTCAATGCCTTTCTGCAAACGCTCAACATTGGTCACTAGCAGATCATCACCCACCAACTGTACCCGATCCCCCAGAGCCTGGTTAAGGGCTACCCACCCGTCCCAATCGTCTTCGGCCAGGCCGTCTTCAATAGAGATAATGGGGTAGTTGTCGACCCACCCTGCCCACAGTTTGACCATATCTTCGCTGGATAGGGTTTTGCCTTCGATTCGCAGTTTGTACTTGCCCTCTTCATAAAGCTCAGAGGTGGCAGGATCAAGGGCAATTAAGACTTGCTCACCAGCCTTGTAACCGGCCTTGGCAATGGCTTCCATAATCACATCAAGGGCTTCATTGTTGCCACCCTTGAGCGCCGGGGCAAAACCACCCTCATCACCCACGTTGGTATTGTAGCCACCGGTCTTCAGTACCTTTTTGAGAGCGTGGTAGATTTCAGCACCCCAGCGCAACCCTTCTTGAAAACTATCTGCACCTACCGGCATCACCATAAACTCTTGAAAGTCGGTGGTTTGCCAACCGGTGTGGGCCCCACCGTTGAGAATGTTCATCATCGGTACGGGTAGCGTTCGGGCGCTAACGCCCCCCAGATAACGATAGAGCGGCTGTCCGCAACTGGCAGCGGCAGCTTTGGCCACGGCTAGGCTGACGCCCAAGACCGCGTTTGCGCCAAGTTTAGCCTTGTTGGGCGTGCCATCCAGTTGGCGCAAGAAGGCGTCAATGCTCTCCTGATCCAGGGCATCCCAGCCAATCAATTCATCGGCAATCCTGGAATTGATATTAACGACTGCTTTCTGGACACCTTTGCCAAGATAGCGTTGCTCATCCCCATCGCGCAGTTCTAGAGCCTCGTGCACGCCGGTTGACGCCCCGGACGGAACCGCGGCCCGACCTATCGAGCCATCTTCAAGCAACACTTCTACCTCAACTGTGGGGTTGCCTCGGGAGTCAAGAATTTCTCGACCAATAATAGCTTCAATTTCGCTCATTGTTAGTCTCCTATAAATTCGGAGGCAGGGGGACGGTATCCAGTTCCGCTGGATGCCCGACAGAGAAATGGTACCCCCACCACCTCCTGTTCTCATTATTTGGGAATGGACGTCACGTGCTGGTGGCGACCCGTTGGAAATAATGTTTGAAATCTGACAGGCTGGTAAACCACCTGTCAAGTTTAATTTTATGTAAAAATTGTGCTACAGACTTTTGGCCATCAAATCAGCCAAATCGGCAGTGCGGCAAGAGTAGCCCCACTCATTGTCGTACCAGGTAACGACCTTGACCAGGTTGCCGCCCAGCGCCTGGCAGAACTGGGCATCGATGGAACTGGAGGCGGGATTACCCTTGTAGTCGATAGAGACCAGTGGCTCTTCCACATAATCCATCACTTTGCTGGCTGCGGCAGCTTCTTTGAGCGCGGCGCGGAGTGTTTCGGTGGTGGCTTCCTTTTCCACTTCGGCCACAAAATCTACCACGGAGACGGTGGAGGTGGGCACGCGCAAGGCGTAGCCATCAAATTTACCCTTCAGTTCAGGAATGACCAGGGCCACGGCCTTGGCCGCGCCGGTGGTCGTCGGAATGATGCTCATAGCGGCGGCGCGGGCGCGGCGCAGGTCTTTGTGGGGCAGGTCCAGGATCTTTTGGTCGTTGGTGTAAGAGTGGATGGTCGTCATTAAGCCTTTGACAATGCGGAATGTGTCGTTAACCACCTTGGCCGCCGGAGCCAAGCAGTTGGTGGTGCAGGAGGCATTGGAAACGATGTGGTGCTTGGCCGGATCATACATCTCCTCATTGACACCCAGGACAATGGTCAGGTCTTCGCCCTTGGCCGGGGCGCTAATGATCACTTTCTTGGCCCCGGCTTCAAGATGCTTGCCGGCGCCGGCCCGATCGCGGAAAATGCCGGTGCTCTCAACCACGATCTCTACGCCCATATCGTCCCAGGGCAGGTTGGCCGGATCGCGTTCGGCCAGCACCTTGAGCATTTTTCCGTCAACTTTAATACCCCCCTCGACAACCTCAACACTACCATCAAAACGACCATAGTTTGAGTCGTACTTAAGCAGGTGGGCCATAGTGGGCACATCGCCGATATCATTGACAGCCACCACTTCCAAGCTATCCCCGTAAGTGTCGCGAATAGCTTTGAACACTTGCCGACCAATACGGCCAAATCCATTAATACCTACTTTTGTAGCCATCCTGATTTTCCTCCTTCAAGAAAATATAATCGAACTGTATGCTTTCCCTGCTTCAATCTTCAACAGCCTCCTTTAGGCAAGGCTTGAAAGTTTCTTCATTTATTGGGTTAATTGTGGTAGTTTTTGAGTAATCTTCACTCCTTTCGTGCCTATAAATTTTTCTCATCCAACCCACCCTGGCTCAGACGGCGAACACAGGCAAACATGCACGACTGGCACCCGACACACCGATCCACGTCAACCACAGATAATCGTTTAGCCATTGTTGCCTTAGCCTAAGGTGCCGACATTGTTCAAATCTTCAAAAGCTTGGGTCAAGCGAGCTTTGAAAGTTTCTTCTCCTTTTCTGAGCCAGACACGGGGATCGTAATATTTCTTATTGGGCTGATCCTCACCTTCGGGGTTGCCGATTTGGGCCTGGAGATAGCCTTCTTTTTCCTGGTAATATTTTCTGACCCCGTCCCAAAAGGCCCATTGCGTATCGGTGTCGATGTTCATCTTGATGGCTCCATAGGAGATAGCTTCTCTGATTTCCTCAACGCTCGAGCCGGAGCCGCCGTGGAACACAAAGTTGACCGGCTTTTCGCCCGTGCCGAACTTCTCCTGAATGTACTTCTGGGAGTTCTGCAGAATGATCGGACGCAACTGGACGTTGCCCGGCTTATACACCCCGTGGACATTCCCAAAGGCGGCCGCCACCGTGAAATTATCACTGATTTTTTTCAATTCCTCGTAGGCGTAAGCCACCTCTTCGGGTTGGGTATAGAGCCGGGCGCTGTCGATGCCGGTGTGGTCAACACCATCCTCTTCGCCACCGGTCACCCCTAACTCGATCTCCAAGGTCATCCCCATTTTGCTCATCCGCTCCAGATAGCGTTTGCAGGTTTCAATATTCTGTTTGATCGACTCTTCCGAAAGGTCAATCATATGGGAACTGAACAGTGGCTGGCCGTGGACTTTGTAAAACGCTTCGCCCGCGTCGAGCATACCGTCAACCCAGAGTAATAGTTTGCGAGCGGCGTGGTCGGTGTGTAGAATGGCTCGAACGCCGTACAGTTCGGCCAGTTGATGCACGTGGTGCGCGCCAGACACGGCCCCGGTGATAGCCGCTCGCTGACCCTCGTTGCCCAGGCCTTTGCCGGCAAAGAAGGCCGCGCCGCCGTTGGAAAACTGAATGATGATCGGGGAGTTGATATCTCTGGCCGTCTCCAGAGCGGCGTTGACGGTGTTGGTCCCCGTCACGTTCACTCCCGGTAAAGCGAACTGGTTGGCCTTGGCATAGGCAAATAGCTCCTGTACTTTGTCGCCGGTCACCACACCGGGCGCGAGTCTATCTTTGATGTTGGCCATTATTATCCTCCTGTTTAGATTAAGGCTTGAATTTTAGGATTCTAACTTGAGCATTATCGTTGCCAGCGGCGGCAGGGTCAGCGACAGTGACTGCGGACGTCCGTGCATCGGAATCGCTTCGGTGGCCTGACCACCGTCATTGCCCATGTTGCTGCCCCAATAGTAGGCAGAGTCACTATTGAGAATTTCACGATAGTAACCGGGCTTAGGTACGCCAATCCGATAACCACCCCGGGGAACCGGCGTAAAGTTGGTGACGATGACGAGGAACTCATCACTCGATTTGGCTTTGCGGATAAAGGACAAGACGCTGTTATCGGTGTCACTGGCGTCAATCCATTCGAAGCCGCTTTCTTCAAAGTCGTTTTCATACAGGGCCGGTTCATTTTGGTAGAGTTGGTTCAAATCTTGGACAAATCGCTGCATCCCCTGGTGATTGGGAGGCTCGAGCGCAGCCCATTCCAGACTGGCGCTGAAGTTCCATTCCTGCCATTGGGCAAATTCGCTACCCATGAACAGCAGTTTTTTGCCGGGATGACCCCACATAAAGCCGTAATAAGCCCGCAAGTTGGCAAATTTCTGCCATTCGTCGCCCGACATTTTGGTGAGCAGGGAGCCTTTGCCGTGTACCACTTCGTCGTGTGAGAGGGGCAAGATGAAGTTTTCATTAAACGCATACAGCAAACTAAAGGTCATATCGTTCTGATGATACTTGCGATGGATCGGTTCCTTGCTCATGTATTGCAGGGTGTCGTGCATCCAGCCCATATTCCACTTGAGGCTAAAGCCCAGACCGCCTGTATAGGTCGGTCGAGAAACCATTGGCCAGTCGGTCGACTCCTCGGCGATGGTTAGCACGCCCGGGAAAACACCGTGGACCACCTCATTCATCTTGCGCAGGAAGCTGATCGCCTCCAGATTTTCCCGACCCCCATATTGATTGGGGAGCCACTGTCCCGCTTCCCGCGAGTAATCCAGGTATAGCATCGAAGCCACCGCATCGACCCGCAAGCCGTCAAAGTGATATTTGTCAAGCCAGAACAGGGCATTGGAAATGAGAAAAGCCCGGACCTCGTTGCGCCCGTAGTTAAAGATCATAGTGCCCCAATCCTGGTGTTCACCTTGCCGGGGATCGGCGTGGGCATAGAGATGAGACCCGTCAAAATAGTTCAAGCCCGAGCCATCCTTGGGGAAGTGGGCCGGTACCCAATCCAGGATGACACCCAGATTATGTTGGTGACATTGATCGATGAAATACATTAAATCTTCCGGGGTGCCAAAGCGACTGGTGGGGGCGTAAAAGCCCAACACCTGGTAGCCCCACGAGGCATCGAGGGGGTGTTCGGCAATGGGCAGCAGTTCGATATGGGTGTAGCCCATCTTGACTACGTAGGGGATCAGTTCATCGGCCAGTTCACGGTAAGTCAGGTAGCGAGCACCCCACTTCTCGTCCGGAACCTTGCGCCAGGAGCTAAGATGCACTTCGTAGATAGAGATGGGCCGGTCAAGGACCTGCTGTTCGGCCCGCCGGTTGACCCAGTCGCCATCACCCCATTGGTACCGGTCAAGATCGACCACCACCGACGCGGTTCTGGGCCGCTGCTCCATAGCAAAGCCATAGGGATCGGCCTTGTCGAAACTCTCGCCGGATTGGGGCACGATCCGATATTTGTAAACCGTATATTCGGCCAAACCTGGCACGAACAGAGTCCAGATGCCGCTATCGCTGGAATTCATAGGGTGCTTCTCGCCGTGCCACCGGTTGAACTCACCCATGACATAAACGTGGCGAGCGTTGGGGGCCCACACGGAAAAATGAACCCCTTTTTGACCGTCAATTTCAACCAGATGCGCCCCCATTTTTTCATACGTTCGCTCGTGGCTACCTTCGCCTATCAAATAGCTATCAAAGTCGCTTAGAATCGTTGTAGTACTCAACGTTACCTCCCTCGTTTTGTGATCCAACCCTCCGGCTCAGGCCCGAATAATCTCCAGAATTTGATCCCGTTTTTCTTCCATGAGTTCCTTTGATTTGGCTTCCAGATTCAGGCGCAGTAACGGTTCGGTGTTGGAGGGGCGGACGTTGAAGTGCCAGTCGTAGAAGGTCACCGACACGCCATCCAGCCATTCCACGGTGCCGTCAGCAAAGGTTTGAGCCAGATCTTTCATTTTCTCTTTGGGATCACTAGCGATACGGGTGTTGATCTCGCCGGAGATGAAATATTCGGCCTCCAGCGGTTGGAGCAATTCAGACAGTTTGGCCTTTTTTTTGGAAAACATTTCCAGGATATAGAGCGAAGGTACAATGCCTGAGTCGGCAAAGAAGAAATCTTTGAAGTAGTAGTGGCCGCTCACCTCGCCGGCAAAGATAGCCTCCTCCTGATCCATCCGGGCTTTGATGAAGGCGTGTCCCACTCGCTCGACCAGCGGCGTACCACCCGCAGCCCGAATCAGATCCGGCACGGCCCACGAGGCCCGGACGTCGTACAGCACCTTGCTGCCGGGATATTTTTCCAACAGGTAGGAGCCCAACAGGGCGGTCATAAAATCGCCCGACACGAACTGGCCCCGGTCGTCGATGGTAAAGAAGCGGTCGCCGTCCCCGTCAAAGGCAAAGCCGACGTCCGCCCCCTCGGCCGGAACCCTGGCCTGAAGCTCGGCTCGATTCTCCGGCTGGAGGGGGTCCAGGCCGTGGTTGGGCAGGCTGCCGTCCGGCTCCAGATACATACCGATCAGTTCAACCGAGGGTAGTTGGTCGTAGACTCGTTTCAGGATGGGACCGACCATCCCGTTACCGGTGTCGGCAATTACTTTGAGCGGAGCCAGGCCCTCAACGTCAATCAGACTCAACACCATCTTGACAAACTCTTCACTCAGGTTTCTCCTGATCATCGTACCCTGGCGGGCGGGGATGGCATACTCATCATTTTCCACGATGCGGCGCAGGTCCTGAATACCCTTATCACCGCTGAGGAGTTGGGGCATTCTGCGAACCATTTTAAAACCGGTGTACTCTTTGGGGTTGTGAGAGGCGGTGACCATCATCCCGGCCAGGCCCAGCGTGGCGCAGGCGTAGTAGTACTGGTCGGTGCTGACCATACCAATGTTGAAAACATCGGCCCCCTGGTCCATCAGCCCGCGACTGACCGCGTTGAACATTTGCGGGCCGGACAGGCGCATATCGCGCCCCACAATCACCTTCTCAACCTGAAGAAAGCTGGCAAAGGCCCGGCCAATGGCATAGCCGACCTCTTCGTTGAGTTCACTGGGGTAGATGCCGCGAATATCGTAAGCTTTGAAAATTCCTGGATTGACTTGCATAAGATTCCTCCTTTTGGTCAATCGCCGTAGGTGATCGGCACTTCAGCCGGTTCTGTCTGTAATATACTCTGTAAATTTGCCTGATCTGCCAGTTATTTAAGTGCCGGTCACCTTTTGCGAACTCGGGTAAAATAACCTTCCACGCTCCCGCTTTATTCAAGGGCTCAAGGACGAAGCACCTCTCTCCCTACCCTCCTTCCCACGACGTGAGAAGGAGGGCGTAAGGAGGGAGAAATGGTGTTGCCCGCAACCGGCTTACCTCTGAATTAGAGGGGTGAAGGATGGTTGCCGTCAATCTTAAATCATTGTATCATCAGGGATGACCGCACTCTTGGGAACGACCACCAGGCCATCCCGAACCGCCCAGTTTTCGGTTTCCGAATCGAGCCGGTCGGGCAGATAGCGAATGTGGACATTGCGGCCAATCCGGGCTTTCTTGTCAAGGATTGCACCCTCGATGACCGAGCCGTCCCCCACCCCGATGCCAGGACGGCCCAACCGCCTGTTCTCAGCCCGCTGCTCGTCGGTTTCATAATAATCAGCCCCCATTATCACGGAGTCGCGAATAACCACTTGCGAACCAATGATGCTGCGGATGCCAATCACGGAATTCGTAATCTCGGCATCGGCAATACTACACCCCTCGGCCAGCAAGACTTTGTTTAAGGTGGCCCCTTGCAGTTCGGTGGGCGGCAGGAAGCGAGCGTGGGTGTAGATAGGCTGGTTGGGAATATTCAGATCAAATGGCGGAGAAGATGCCAGTTCTAAATTAACTTCATAGAAGCGGCGGATTGTCCCAATGTCGGCCCAGTAGCTATCGAAGATATACCCCATAACCCGATGATTCGACAGGGCTTCCGGAATGATATTTTTGCCAAAATCGTCGCCCGGTGCTGCCAGCAACTCAGCCAGTAGTTCAGTCGAAAAAACGTAGATCCCCATCGAGGCCATAAAGGGTTTATCGGAGCCTGGTATGCTTTCCAATTCATCCAGGATTTCCGGAGCCGGTTTTTCGGTAAAGCTGATGATTTCGCCATCGGGGCTGCGCTTGAGTATGCCCAGACCAGGGGCCTCCTGGACGTTTACCGGCTGGACGGCCAGGGTGATATCGGCGTTGGAGTCCACGTGATATTGCACAAATTCCCGATAATCCATCCGGTAGAGGTGATCGCCCGCCAAAATGAGGACATATTTGGTCCCTGAATTTTTGATCTCAACCAACTGCTGCCGGACCGCATCGGCCGTGCCCTGGTACCAGCTAGTGCTGCGTGGCGTTTGTTCGGCCGCCCAGATCTGAACCCAGCCATCAGTAAACATATCCCGCCGATATGTCCTGAAAATATGGCGATGCAGCGAGACCGAATTGAACTGGGTCAGAATGGCGATCTTATCGATGCCGGCGTGCAGGCAGTTGCTAATGGGAATATCAATCAGCCGGTATTTGCCCGCCAAGGGCACCGCCGGTTTCGACCGTTTCTTGGTCAAGGGGTACAGCCGGGTACCCCGGCCCCCGCCCATAATTAAACCTAAAACATCTTCCATCATCATTTTTGGTCGTCTCCTTGTAGAAAGTTAAACTTCCTTCGTCAAAAGTTATTTGCAGCCGATTCAGTTGGAATTGAGTATTAACTTACTAAGGACATGAAAGAAATAACTTGGGCATTTCAAACCTTCCATACAAGTCGCCATGTGGGGAAGTTATCTTATCCTCGGTCCTTATCCCCATTTCGCGGAGGATCTTCACGACTCCCTGGTGTCCCGGCCATCTCGATCATGTGCCAACGATTGCAGACGGAACAACGCCACCATACGGCCAACCCTCCTGAAGTGGGGTGGACCGTAAACTGTTTGACAGACACCCGACAACCGGTGTTTGGGCACCATAACCGCATATAGAGAGAAAAAGATTGACTTATGTCCACCTTACCGAATACGCTTGTAATAGTTGATCAGGCCGTTGGTTGAAGAGTCGTGGCTGGAAATCTCGTCGTCCCCTTTGAGTTCGGGCAGGATGGCTTTGGCCAGTTGCTTGCCCAACTCGACCCCCATCTGGTCGAAAGAATTGATGTCCCAGATGACACCCTGGGTAAATATCTTGTGCTCGTACAGGGCAATCAGCGAACCCAGCACAGCCGGGGTCAATTTGGGGTAAAGGAATGAGTTGGTCGGCTTATTACCCGGAAAGGTCTTGGCCGCGACCAGCCTGTCCAGTTCTGCGCCGGTCAGACCGGTCTGGCTCAACTCGGCCCGGACCTCCTCCGGCGTTTTGCCTTTCATCAGGGCCTCAGTTTGAGCAAAAAAGTTCGAGAGCAGGCTCGGATGGTGTTCCCCCAGCGGGTTATGGCTCTGGGCCGCGGCCAGAAAGTCACAGGGAATAAGCTTGGTGCCCTGATGGATCAGTTGGTAGAAGGCGTGCTGGCCGTTGGTGCCGGGCTGGCCCCAGATGACCGGCCCGGTGGTGTAATCGACCCACTCACCCAGGTGGATCACGCTCTTGCCATTGCTCTCCATATCGCCCTGCTGAAAATAGGCTGAAAAGTGCAGCAGATATTGATCGTAAGGCAGGATAGCGTGGGACTCGGCCCCGAAGAAATTGTTATACCAGATGCCCAACAGCCCCATAATGACCGGGATATTCTGCTCAAAGGGAGCGGTGCGGAAATGCTCATCTACCTCGTGCGCACCCGCCAGGAGTTCTTCAAAACGATCCATGCCGAGATAGAGCGCAATCGACAGCCCAATGGCCGACCAAAGCGAATAACGTCCGCCGACCCAGTCCCAAAACTCAAACATATTCTTGGGATCAATGCCAAACTCGGCAACGGCGGTGGCATTGGTAGACATCGCCACAAAATGTTTAGCAATAGCCGCTCTATCTTTGGCCGAAGCTAAAAACCAGTCTCTGGCCGAATGAGCGTTGGTCATCGTTTCCTGGGTGGTAAAGGTTTTGGAGGCCACCAGAAAGAGGGTAGTAGCCGGATTCAAGTCTTTCAAAGTCTCGACTATGTCGGTGCTATCGACGTTGGAGACAAAATGGACCCGTAGATCCGGACGCGCGTATGGTTTCAGGGCCTCGGTGACCATTTTCGGACCCAGGTCGGAACCACCGATGCCGATATTGACCAGATCGGTTATCGGCTGGTTGGTATAGCCCTTGCAGCCTCCGGACCGAACCAGGTCGCTGAAGGTCCGCATTTGGGACAGAACCCGGTTGACGTCGGGCATCACGTCTTGACCATCAACCAAGATGGGGCGATTGGACCGATTGCGAAGGGCCACGTGCAGCACGGCCCGCTTTTCGGTGATATTTATTTTCTGGCCGCTAAACATGGCCTCGATCTTTTCGACCAGGTTGGCCTGGCGTGCTAAATCCACCAACAACGCCAGCGTTTTTTCGGTGATGCGGTTTTTAGAATAATCAAAGAGGATATCCCCCAGCCGCAGCGAAAATCGCTCAAACCGGTGGGGATCCTGAGCGAATAGGTCCCGCATATGCACCTTGGCCAACGCTTGCTGGTGTTCTTGCAGGGCCTGCCAGGCGGGCGAGTTGATGAGTTGCCTCATAAGTTGCTTCCTTGTCTCTTGTTTGTAGTCGCGGGTGAGGCTCAGGTACGAGCCTCACTCGCCCTTTCTCACACACGCAGTGTTTCAGACTTAGCGGCTACTTTCCGGCAGGTACAGCAGCCACTCTTGCCGGCGTCGTTTCCGTCAGAGGTTTCTTGAGAACATACAACATTCCGGCGGTGACCACCGTCCCGACCAGAATGGCCACGATGTACATCAGCAGATTGGTCACGGCGTTGGGGATAGGCAGGACAAAGATGCCGCCGTGGGGCACGCGCAACTGCGCTCCAAAAAGCATCGACAAGGCCCCGGTCACGGCCGAGCCAACCATAATCGAGGGGATCACCCGGAAGGGATCCTTGGCCGCAAAGGGAATGGCGCCCTCGGTGATGAAGGAGGCGCCCAGTACCCAGGCTGCTTTACCGGCTTCGTGCTCGTCCTTGGTGAAGCGGTTCTTGAACAGCACCGTCGCCAGGGCCAATCCCAGCGGGGGGGTCATGCCGGCGGCCATCACGGCCGCCATCGGCAGGTAGATTTCGCTGTCGAGCAACCCTACCGAGAAGGTGTAGGCGGCTTTGTTGACCGGCCCGCCCATATCAAAGGCCATCATTAGACCCAGGATGACACCCAGTACAATGGCGCTGCTCTCCTGCATCCCCTGCAACCAGTTGGTCAGGGCGTTGAGAGCAATGCTCACCGGCGTACCGATGACATAGATCATCAGCAACCCGGTTACCGCCGACCCAAGCAGGGGCAGGATTAGGATTGGTTTCAGCCCGGCCAGGTTTTTCGGCAGTTTGATCATTTTGCTCAACCAGTCTGTTGAATATCCGGCAATAAACCCGGCCACAATCCCACCTAAAAAACCGGCCCCAATACTGCTGGCCAGCATGCCGCCTACCATACCGGGGGCAATGCCGGGCCGGTCGGCGATGGAGTAGGCAATGAAGCCGGCCAGAATAGGCACCATCAGCGCAAAGGCCGAGGGTGCGCCAATCTGGAATAAAGCCCAGCCAAACGAATTCTCGGCTTCATAAACGTAGATGCCGCCAAAGGCAAAGGCCAGCGCAATCAACAAGCCGCCAGCCACCACAAAGGGCAGCATATAAGAGACGCCGGTCATCAGGTGTTTGTAAGGGCCGGTGCGGGCCGCCGCGCGTGACTTTTTGATCTGCTGCACTTCCGCGCCCAAATCAACTTTTTCGCCCTCGGCGGCCAACACCGTTGCTTCTGTCAGGGCGGTCTCCACCACTTTGGTCCCATCGTGGATGGCGGCTTTGGTCGAGGTCTCATAAACCGGTTTACCCATAAAGCGACTTTTGTCGATTTTGGTATCGGCGGCGATGATGACCAGATCTGCCCGCTTCACGTCTTCCTCGGTCAGCGTGTTTTGCGAGCCGACCGAGCCCTGGGTTTCCACCTTCACTTCGTGACCCAGCGACTCGGCTCCCGTTTTGACTCCCTCGGCGGCCATAAAGGTGTGGGCAATGCCGGTGGGGCACGAGGTCACCCCCACAATGAACATTTTCTCGCCGGTCGCTTCCACCTTGGGGGGAGCGTGCTCGGCTACCGGCGGGGCCTCGATCTCCTGTGCCTCTTCCAGAGCCGCTTCAATGACCGCTTTGCTGTAGCGAATGGCCTCGGTGGTTGAGGCGGCATACATCGGCTTGCCGGCAAAGCGGCTCATATCGATGTGAATGTCAGAGCTGACAATCACCACATCGGCCTCTTCAATTTCTTCGACCGTCAGCGCATCCCGGACGCCTTCTGCGCCCTGGGTTTCTACTCTGAGTTCGTGCCCCATCGATTCGGCGGTCTTCTTCAGGGCTTCAGCGGCCATCATCGTGTGGGCAATGCCCGTTGGGCAACCCGTCACTGCAACTATCTTAGACATTTTTTCCTCCTTGAATAAATTATTTGATTGGTTCCAAATTTCTTACAGTAACCTGACTTTTGAACGTTTCAATCGCTTCTAGCGACGGCAGGCCCGACCCCACGTTAGTGACCGCGCTCAGCGAAAAGGCCGTGGCCAGGCGGGCGCAGTCGGCCAGCGTAGCTCCTTGCGTTTTGCCAGCCACCGTGCCACTGACCATCGCATCGCCAGCACCGACGGTACTTTTGACGGTCACCTGGGGTGGTTGGGCCAGCACCGCTTCATCTGCTTCCACAAAGATGGCTCCCTCCGCGCCCATCGAGACGACCACCGTCTGGATTCCGCGGGCAAGCCACTGCTGCGCCGCCTGAATCACATACAGGTGGGTGTTGAGTTGGTAGCCAACCAGTTCTTGCAGCTCATCGATATTCGGTTTGATCAGGGTTGGCGCAGCCGGCAACGCCTGGCGCAGGGCTTCGCCGCTGGTATCCAGGGCCACGGCCCGGCCTTTGCTCTTGATTAGTTTCACCAACTCGCCGTAAATATCCGGCGAAACGCCGGCCGGAATGCTGCCGGCCAGGACAAACCAGGCGCAATTGGCCGTCAAGTCTTCAACAATCTGGAACAGTTTTTGGACATCTTCCTCGGTGGGGGCCTGGCCGGGGAAATTGATGTCGGTCGTCTCCTGGTTCTCTTCGTCGGTAATTTTGATGCCGGTGCGGGTGCTGCCGGCAATCCGCACAAAATGATCCTCGATCTTTTTCTGGGCAAAGAGGCGTTCAAAAATCAGCGTGTTTTCTTCGCCCAGAAAGCCGGTGACAGCGATCTGAAATCCGTAATCGGACAGAACTGAGGCCACGTTGACCCCCTTGCCACCGGGATCGGATTGAGAACGTTTGACCCGATTTACTTTGCCGGCCTGAAAGTTGGGGATCGAGACCGTCTGGTCAATGGCCGGGTTGAGGGTAACGGTAGCAATTTTGACAGCTTGACTCATCTAATCTCCTCCTTTCTACGGAAACGGCAAGTTTCGAACTTCGGCCGCATTCCGGCAGGTCAGGGCCTGCCGGGCCAGTTCCTGGGCGTCGGCCAGGGAGACACCACGCAGCCTGGCTTTGATGGCGGCAATGCTGGGAATGCTCACGCTTAATTCGGTCACCCCCAGGCCCACCAGGAGGAGCGCCCCTTTGGGGTCGCCGGCCATCCCACCGCACACCCCCACCCAAATCCCGGCTTCCGTGGCCGCCTTGACCGTCTGGTCGACCAGCCGTAGCACGGCCGGATGCAACCCGTCGGCCCGGCGGGCCAGTATCGGATGGACCCGGTCCATGGCCAGGACATACTGGGTCAGGTCATTGGTGCCGATGGAGAAGAAATCGGCCTCTTTGGCTAACTCCGCCGCCATCACCACCGCCGAGGGGACCTCGATCATCATGCCGGTTTCCAGCGGCTCGGCCCCGACCTCCTGCCGGGCCTGTTCGGCAAAGTCCTGGGCTGCGGTCAGATCTTCGACGGTAGCGACCATCGGGAACATGATCTTGATCGGCCCCTCTTTTGAAGCCCGGTAGATGGCCCGCAGTTGGGGCATGAACAGCTCCGGCTTGTTCAGGCAGAGGCGGACACCTCGCACCCCCAGGAAGGGATTTTCCTCGCGGGGTAGGTTGAGGTAGGGCACCTCTTTATCACCACCGATATCCAGGGTGCGGATGATCAGCGACAGACCGCCCAGGGCTTTGACCATAGCCGAGTAAGCCTCGTACTGCTCCTCCTCGCTGGGCGGCTCGGAGCGTTCCAGGAAGAGGAACTCGGTCCGCAGCAAGCCCACTCCTTCCCCGCCAGCGTTCACCGCCTGTTCGGCTTCGGGCACCAGGCCGATATTGGCTACCACCTCCACCCGGTGACCGTCGGTGGTCAGAGCCGGTTCGTACCGGGTCCGGTACTCGGCATCTCGCAACTTTTGTAGTTCAACCTGGGCCTCTTTGGCCGACGCCAGATCAGCTTCACTCGGCCCGAGATAAAGATTGCCGCGGTTACCATCCAGAATGCTGGGGAGACCGTCAGCCAAGTTGAGCACCGCCGGTCCCGCCCCCACCATCGCCGGAATGTTCAGCGAGCGGGCGATAATGGCCGTGTGGGAGGTCGGACCGCCGCCGGCCGTACAGAAACCTAAGATATAGGCCGGATCCAGGCTGGCCGTGTCTGATGGAGTCAAATCTTCGGCCACCAGGATGACCGGCTCCTCAGGGATGAAGGGCGCATCGTCGACCACGCCGGCCAGCAGTTTGAGCACCCGGTTTCCCACGTCATTCAAGTCGACCGCCCGCCCGGCAATCACCTCATCCTTTACCTTTGACATCGCCTCCACCCGCTCCCGGATGACTTCCTGCCAGGCCCAGCCGGCGCTGTGTCCCGACCTGATCACCTTGACAGTCTCATCGATCAGCTCATCATCCTTGAGAAATTCAGCATGGGCCCGGAAGATGGATGCCTGTCCCGCGCCGGAACGTTCCTTGACCTCCTGGTAGAGCTGTTCCAGCTCGGCCTGGGCCGCAGCCAGGGCCTGCTGCAACCGTTTCTGCTCCACCGCCGGATCTTTGGCCATGCGCTCCACCACGATCCTGCGGTGGGTGTATTGCCGGATGGGGCCAATGGCCAGACCGGGTGAGGCGGACACGCCGGGGATGGTCTTGGTCACATCGACCGGCTTCCACTCGTGGACGATCTCCACGGCCGGCTCGGCCTCCTCTTCGTCGCCTAGCCCGGCTTCAACGGCCTCTTTGAGCTGCTGCAGGGCGGTATCTTCATCCGGTCCCTCGGCCATAATCCGGATCGTTTTCCCGCCTTCCACGCCCAGTCGAAGCAGGGAGACCAGACTTTTGCCGTCGGCCACCTGGCTGTTGAATCCCACGTGGATGTCGGCCTTGAACTGCTTGGCCAACTCGACAAAATTGGTGGCCGGGCGGGCGTGCAGGCCATGGCTACCCTGAACGGTGACCACAACATAGTTAGCAAACTCCGCCAGTTCGGGGCCGGCTTTGGCCATTGGGGCCTTTTCGGGCTGGGCGGTTCCGGATAGATGGCTGATGATCTTCTTTCTATCGCCCGTCTCGGACAGTTGACCGATCAACTCTTCATCACCCAGCACCCGGGTCAGGTTGGCCAGAACTTCCAGGTGCTCGTCCGAGCGGGCGGCGATACCAATCACCAGGTGAACCGTCTCGCCAGGGTTCCATTCGACCCCTTCCGGGATTTGCAGGACGGCGATGCCGGTTTTCAGGATCAGATCCCGATCCCTGGGCAAGCCGTGGGGGATGGCCACCCCGCTGCCCAGGTAGGTGTTGGCCACCTTTTCCCGGGCCAACATGCTGTCAATGTAGCCGGGTTTGATATACTGGCTATTGACCAGCAGGTTGCCAACTTCACGGATGGCCGCTTTTTTGCTGGACACCCGGCCCTGAAGTTGGACGTTACGTGTCTCTAATTCGAGCATTTTCCACTCCTTTCTCTGTAGGTCTCGTAAAAAATATGTTAGTTGTCACTGCGAGTGATAGCGAAGCAGTCCCCAACTTCGCACCCGGAGATTGCTTCGGCCTACGGCCTTGCAATGACATTTTTATTGTCAGCACAAATTTCACAGCATGGCCGACAACACGGTCAAAAGCTTGTCTTGCGTGTCTTCTTTCAATACGTAAGCCGTGGCCCCGGCCGCCAGGGCATCGGCCCGATAGGTTTCCCAATCGTGGATGCTCCAGACTACAATCTTGGCCAACGGCTGAATCGCCTTGATACGTTGGATCACTTCAAGCCGCTCAACTGCCGGCGGGCCAATATCTACGACGACGAGGTAGGGTGACACACTCAGGACCACAGCCTCAGCCTCTTGGCTGCCGACTGCTTCGACGACCCGGTATTGGGGGAAGGTCATTTCCAGCCATTCGCGTAAGGCTTTGCGAACAGCATAATGATCTCCAACAACTAAAATTACCTCGCCCATAAATCAGCTTCCATAAGTCAGATACCCAAGCAGATTTTTCGCACCGTGGAGTTGGCATTGGCCATAACCGTAACCTCTCTATTAAGCCCCAAAACGTTTGAGTCGCCCGGCGTGAACCATGGCCTGGCTCATTAAGGACGTGGCGTGAAATATGCCCATATGTCCACTGGCACAGGCTCGCTCTCCAAAACGTTGCACCTGGTCGGGCATAGCGGTGGGACTCCAGAGCAGGGTCGGCACCGGATGCCAGCTATGACTGCAGAGCTTGGCCGGAGTGCTGTGGTCGCCTGTGACCACCAGGACCGCCGGTGATAGGGCCAGAAGGCGAGGGATGATCGTGTCAACCGCTTCAATTTCGTGCACTTTGGCCTTGAAATTGCCGTCTTCGCCGTAGCTGTCTGTTTTTTTGACGTGGACGAAGAAGAAATCATAATCGTCCCACACCCGTTCCAGGGCCTCGACCTGATGATGAGGCCGGTCGCCCTCAAACTCGACGGTCTCCATACCCACCAGCCGGGCGACGCCTCGATACATCGGGTAAACGGCGATGGCCGCAGGTCGCAGTCCGTAGATATCGGGGAAGCGAGGCAGGCCGGGATCTTTGGCCAGGCCGCGCAAGTTCAAACTGTTGGCCCGGGGTTCGTCGGTCAGGGCGTTTCGGGCCGTCCCCACCCAGTGGTTGACCAACTCGGCTGTGCGGGCACCTGCCGGCGTACCGCTGTGGTCCTCCACCGGCAGAGGTTTTTTGCCTGTTACCAGGGGGTCAGTTTCAGTCAGGTCGCCGCCCAACCCTTCGCCCCGAATGACCAGCACAAAGCGGTGTTCTTTGACCGGTTTCACAAAAATCTCGTAACCCGGCAGCACGTTGCCGGTAGCCCGTTGCAACTTGTCGGCCAGCCGAACACACTCCTCGGTGCTGATGCGGCCGGCGCGGCGGTCGGTAATGGTTCCATCCGGGGCGGCGCTGGCGAAGTTGCCACGGGCAGCCAGGTCATCTGGTTCCAGTTCAAAACCAATGCCCATCGCCTCGAGCACGCCCCGCCCAATTTCATACTTGACCGGATCGTAGCTGAAGAGACTGAGGTGGGCCGGACCGCTCCCGGGTTCAACCCCGGGCCGAATAGCGATACTCAGCCCGGTGGTGCCTTCGGCAGCCAGGCGATCCAGGTTGGGAGTTTCGGCGGCCTCCAATTCCGTCTGACCACCTGGTTCCAGTGGCAAGCCGCCCAGACCATCCAAAACCAGCAGGACGATTTTGCCGCCGTCGCGATGAAGATCTTTCATTAGCGCGTGTTCGGTAAACACAGTCATTGTTTACTCCTAAACCTATTATTGAATTGGGATTTACAGGTTAAATGTTGACTTAAAGACAGAACTGAGTTGGCTAGCCAAACTGTGCTATAGAGGAAAACCGGGTCCCTGGGAGAAATTGAGTTTAGTTCAATAAATAATCATAGCACAAAAGGGCTGATTTTTCTGTCACGAAACTACGACAATTTGCCTGCGGAAACTACGACAATGCCAGTGACTGAGACGTTTAATATAGCTGGTCAAGAGGGGTCAAGCCGTGGCAGATAGCAAATTTGACCAGATTGGGCAGATTGTTGATCCCCAACTTCTGCATCAGGCGACGACGATATGTCTCAACGCTTCGGCAAGAAAGAGACAAAAATTGGGCAATCTCGGCGCTCGATTGTCCCTCGACGACGAGTTGCAGGACCTCCCGTTCACGCGGGCTAAGCTGCATTAAAGGGCTTTTGATTTCGTCAAGGATACGCTGCTGTACATACTCTTCGATTAGCTTATCTGAAACCTCTGCGCTCAGATAACGCTGCCCGGCCTGGACCGCCCGGACCGCGGCGGCGACCTCAAGCCCGGCCGTTTCCTTCAAGAGATAACCACTCGCCCCGGCCTGCAAGGCCCGAAAGATTTGCTCACTTGAAGAATACATTGAGAGGATGACAACCTGGACGTCGGGACATTCGGTTTTGATTCGTTGTGTGGCCTCAATGCCATTCAACTCCGGCATGGCGATGTCCATGACGACCACATTGGGACATAATTCTGCCACCAAGCGCACTGCTTCGCGTCCGTTGGCCGCCACGCCAGCGACATTGATGTCGGCTTGGGCGTCTAACAGGAAACGCAGACCTTCTCGGACCGTGGCATGATCGTCAACCAGCAAAACTTTAATCTTCATCTTGGCACCTCCACTTTGATACGTGTACCCTGACCTGGGGCAGACTCGAGGTAGAAGCGTCCGCCCATCCCCTCAACCCGTTCAGCCATCAGATCCAACCCCCAGTGCTGTCCCTCATCCGGGTCGGTCAGATGGCCAGGGGTAAAGCCCACCCCATCATCGGTCACCACCAGGTACACCATGTCACTATCCACCCTCAAATTCATCGTCACCCGGGTAGCCTGGGCATGTTTGGCCACGTTAGTCAAGGCCTCCTGGGCCACCCGATATAGCACATTCTCAACATGCATCGGCAGTCGACTGGCGGCTTCCTTACCCTCTACTTTTATAGAAATGCCGGTGCGCCGGGCGAATCGCTCGGCCGACCAATGGAGAGCGGCCAGAATGCCATAGTCATCCAGCATTTCGGGGCGTAGATCCACCATCACCTGGCGAACCTGTTTAGTCGTGCGAGTTACCAGCCCCCGCATATCATCCAGGCGAGAGACGAGTTCCTGAGGGATGTCTTCAGGCAGCAGCGTCCGAATAATATCCAGATTGATACCCATCGCCGTCAGGCTTTGGCCGACCTGGTCGTGTAACGCTCGGGCCAAACGGCGCCGCTCGGCTTCTTCGGCTTCGACCAGGCGCATTCCCAGGGACCGGAGCTGCTGGTTCTGTTGCTCGACGGTCTTAAAAAGCCAGGCGTTGGCGATCCCCATCCCCATTTCGTACCCGATCACCGTGAGCAGGTGGACCTCCTGCGCTTGCCATTGGTATGGCGATCGGTTGAAGAGGGCTAGTTCACCCAGCACTTTGTCCTGCGCCCTGATAGGGATGTCCAGCGTGACCCAATCTCCCTTTTCGACAGCTTCTGCCGAGTCAATCCCCCGCTCAATAACCAGCCTGGTCATCCGGTCATTCTGAGCGTTCCCATTATCGTAAAGCTCGATACGTCCGGCTACTGCTCCGGTCAGTTCCAGCACTTTGTCGAGGGGCGCATTGATAATCTGATCCAACTCCAGCGATTGGCCCACGGTGACGGCAATGGCGTTGACAGCGGTCAACTCTGTGTGGAGCTGTTTGCGTTCAGCTTCTACCGCCTCTAAATCGGCCACACGCTGGCGCAATTGGGTCAACTCGTTAATCAGTTCAGCTTTGGTTTTGGTTTCATCCTTCATTGGCAGCTCCATGCTTTGGTCAACCAAAAACATTTGCAATATAACTGATGTTTTCTACTCTGTATCTTGTATTGTAATCGTTTACAATAATATTGTAAACGATTACAGGATTTTTGTCAAGGGGTTGGTGGTTTTATTTTAGTAATTTTAAGGTTAATTTGAGAAAATATGCTTATTATATGGATAAAACATAAGTAAATTGTTATTTTTTTGCCATTTCGTTAGTAAGTAATGTCGTGTAGATCAGAATTTATTGTAATCGTTTACTAAATTTTCCGGCTTGATTCTAGCCAAAAATGGTCAGGGTGGGTGCGCAGGAATCCCCGGACAATGAAACATTTTTGATTGCGACTCAAGGGAAGCAAGATACCTCTGTTTTTGGCGTGGTGAATGCCTTGAATTGAGTTTCAGTAGATCCAATTTTCAAGCCCGGAGCGGACCACAGTCCGCGTCTTGGCCGCCGGACTGTGGTCCAGCTAGAGCAAATTTGGATGTGCTGAGTTTGGAAACACCGGTACTGAGGACAATTACCTTATCTGTCTGAAATCTGGGGCGAAACCAACGTAGCAAGATAACAGGTCTCTTGACAGTTGTTATGTAATCGTTTACAATGACCTAAAGACAGAAAAGTAATCAGGAGATAACGCTAATGACCAGTATCAAAGATGTGGCCAGGGCGGCCGGGGTGTCAACCGCCACGGTATCACGCGTTTTGGCTGACAAACCCCACATTCGACCCGAGATCCGGGAGCGGGTGTTGGCGGCCGTCGAAGATCTAAACTATCGACCCAATCGGGTCGCCCGCAGCCTGCGAGTCCAGAAATCTAACATCATCGGTTTGATCGTGTCCGATATTCAAAATCCTTTCTTCACGGCAGTTAGCCGGGCGGTTGAGGATATGGCCTACGAGCACCAGTTGAGCGTATTTCTATGTAATACCGATGAGAATCCTGAAAAAGAAGCGATGTATCTTCGCCTGATGCGTGATGAAAACGTGGCCGGTGTTATCCTGTCGCCAACCCGCCAAATCGCCGACTCATTTGCAGATACAGCCAGTTTGAATATTCCAATGGTCGTGATTGACCGCCGGGTGCAGGATGTTGAAATTGACAGTGTCATTCTTGACAACATCGAGGCGGCTTACAGGATTGTGTCTCATCTCCTCGCTGATGGCCATCGACGGATAGGGGCGATATTTGGGGTAGGCAGCACTACCGGACGCGAACGGCGAGAAGGATATGGGCGCGCTTTGAAAGAATATGGCCTTAAACCATTACCTGAGTTGGTTAGCTTTGTTAATGCCAGAGAGGAAGAGGGATATACTACCACAAAGCGCTTGTTGAGTTTGTCTGAGCCACCAGATGCCATCTTCACCAGCAATGCCCTACTGTCTGCTGGAGCGTTCCGGGCGCTTCGCGAAAGCGAACTGACTATTCCAGACGAAATCGCTTTTGCCAGTTTCGACGAAACGACCTGGGCAACGCTCGTTGAGCCAGCCGTCACTGTAATTGAACAACCTACTTACGAAATTGGTCAAGTGGCCACTGAATTATTGCTTAAGCGAATTGAAGAGCCTACCCGTCCCGCTCGTGAAGTTATTCTTAAAGGTAAATTGATTGTGCGGCAGTCTTGTGGGTGTCAGTAGGGATCCCGCTTGAGGTGGGAGAAGGACACCGGCCCGACCGTAGCGACCGACTGACGTGACGGGTAACGGTTCTCTGTGTAAAAGCGGAGTAAGCCATCCGCAAGATGGTCTAATTGGCCCGAGGGGCTAAATACTGCATAGGCGACCACAATACTGCCTAAAATAATTTCAACTGGAATTGATCTGGTTTTTCTGGGATCGGTTTTCGGCGCGATGCCTCCTTCATTTCTTTGAGTGCTTGTTCAATATCGTCCACAAAACGGGAGGGTGGGTTGTTCATCTGTTGCCCAAACAGATACCTGCTTTTCGCGTATGTAAAAATAAGTCTCTTTTGCGCCCGGGTCATGCCCACATAAAACAAGCGGCGTTCTTCTTCAATATCAGGTTCCTCATCATGGCGGTGATAGGGTAGCAAATTCTCCTCACAGCCAACGATGAAAACCACCGGAAATTCCAATCCCTTGGCCGCGTGCAGGGTCATCAACGTCACCCGGTCAGCGCGGGGATCGTAAAGATCTGTTTCCTTTTGCAAGGCCATCGATTCCAGAAATTCAGCCAAGTGGTTCTCGTAGGGGATAGCTCTCCGTCTCAACTGTTGCAGACGCTCGTTGCCTTTTTTGTCAAATGATATCATTGACCGGTCAGCCAAAAACTGCTGGATTTGTTCAATCAAAACCGGCACCGGGGCTATGGCCCTATCTTCAATTGTAGATAGGAAGGATATGATCGTCTGGGCTTGGTTTTTTGAAGCAATCTGTTCCAGAGGGAAGGTGACGTTGGGGTTGTACAGAAACCACAAACAAGCCAGTACGGTTCTGATCTCTTTGTACTCAACCAACGGTGTTTGTCTGATGGTCTGATAGGGTATTCCGGAACGTTGAAAAGCCTCGATTAAGGGCTGGCTTTGTGCGCTCAGCCGGTAAAGCACGGCAAAGTCAGCAAAAGTATGGCCCAATTGCGTATCATCATCGGTCACTCTCTCTGAATCGATGGAAAAGTAACTGGTCCCTCCCACCATTTTCTCGATTTCGTGCACGGTATACTCTGCTTCAGCTCGCTCACTGGCGGCGTGATACACCTCAAGCCTGGTTCTGTCCAGGAAGTCCGACCAGATTTTGACCCGCTCCTTGGCCGGACTTTTTTCGATGACTTGCGCTGAGGCATCCAGAATAAGCTGGGTGGAGCGGTAATTCTGGCTCAAGTGCAGGATGTTAGCCTGGGGGAAATCTTCTTGAAACTTCAGGAAGTAAGTTCGATCAGCACCGCGAAACCCGTAGATGGCCTGATCAGGATCGCCGATGGCGCAAATGTTGGTTGCCCGCGATGTTAGTAACTGGAGCAATTGATACTGAGCAAAATTGATGTCCTGGTACTCATCCACGGAAATCCAGAGGAAGCGTTGCCGGTATTTAGCCAACGTCTCGGGATGTGTTTCAAACAAACAGACTGCCTGGGTGATCAAATCGTCAAAATCCAACATATGATGTTTTTGCAATGCCGCTTCGTAATTGCGGTAGATCTCAACAAATTGCGGGTCGTATTCCGTTTTTACCTGCGGCGATGATGGCGGTAGCAATTGATTTTTAGCATTTGAAATCTGTTCCAGGGTTTGGTGGATTGCTTTGGTTTTCAAATCCGGGTAGAGTTTTTTGATCAGCGCCTGCCGCTCATGATCACTGCAAATAGCAAACTGTGAACTCAGCCCCAGGGGCTGACCTGCCTCGCGCAAGATCATGGTGCCAAACGCGTGGAAAGTTTTGATAATGATTCGTTTAACGACCTCTTGATCCAGCAAGTTGCTCAATCGCTGGGCCATTTCTTCCGCCGCTTTGTTGGTAAAGGTGATGGCCAGAATATTTTCCGGCGCAACGCCTTTTTCGGTGATGAGATAGGCAATACGATAGGTGAGGGTGCGAGTTTTGCCCGTGCCCGGTCCGGCCACGATGATAAGTGGCACATCGGTGCAGTGTACGGCTTCTTGCTGCTGCGGGTTAAGGCCGGAGAGCAGGCCAGCAGGTTCGGCTGGTTGGCTTTGGGCCTGTTCTTCTTTACTCTTCGGTTTCTCAAATAGGGCGGCTTGTGACATTTCCGGCGTTGCCTGGTCAAATCTTGGTTTGGCAGCGGTAGGCTCAGACTGCTCTGTCTTTTTCCTTGCCGCAGCCGGGAAGAAACTCAATTGCGCTGAAAACGATTCTTTTTCACCTGCGTCAAATACTCTGATGATGCCATACTCGCCGTCAAACCCGGCGGTGGTGATAACCTCGCCGCTGCGCATCCGGCGAATACCTTCCGCCAGCAGCGGTTCGCCCACCTGACGAATATCATCCAGCGGAACGTCGAGCAGAATGGACAATTCTGACCCCAATGAGGCTAACAGCGAATCGTAGGCTTGTTTGACCCGTTTGGCGTTGGGGCCAACCCCGTACACTTCGCCCAACAACTCCGGCAAGGGAATCAAACTTCGGAAGGGATGGAACCGGGCCGGTTTTTCGCCTTCCTCCCGATCGGCCAGAGTTTCCACGCGATGAGACACGCCCACAGTGACCGGTTTGCCGCATACGGGACAGAGGCCGTTGTGTTCCAGCGTGATTTTGGGTTTCCAGTTGATGCCGCATTTACGATGGCCGTCGTGGTGGTATTTGCCTTCTTCGGGGAAGAACTCGATGGTGCCCAAGAATTGTTCGGGATCGCCAGTTTTGAGGGCCTCAAAAAAGGCCGAGTACGATAGTGCGGTGTTGAAAATATTGGCCTCACGGGCCAGCTTTTGCGGTGAGTGGGCGTCGGAGTTGGAGACCAGGGTATAGCCATCCAGGGCCGACACGCGCCAGTTCATTGGCGGATCGGAGGAGAGGCCGGTTTCCAGGGCAAAGATATGCGGCGTCAAATCCTCAAAACACTCTTCCACCGAATCGAAGCCAGACTTGGACCCCAACAGGGAAAACCAGGGCGTCCAGATGTGGGCTGGGATGAGGTAGTTTTGGGGGTCTATGTCCAGGATAATTTCCAGCAGGTCACGCGAGTCTAAGCCTAAGATAGGCCGCCCGTCTGAACGAATATTACCGATTTTTTCTAAGGCCGCCTGTATTTTTTCGACCGCCTCAAGCGTGGGCGCAAAGATAACGTTGTGAACTTTACGCACCTTGTCGTTTTTCTTGTAGATGCTGCTGATTTCACCGGCCAGCATAAAGCGTACGGTATCCTGGCAGGCATCCGGAACATCTTTTTGAACGGCTTTGGCTACATCATCCTTGAGCCGGAACAGTCCCGCTTCTGCCGGCTCCAGCTTATCTCGCATCTCCTGCAGCCAACCGGGATGGGAGATGTCACCCGTGCCCACTACGTGCAGGCCCTTTAGCTGCGCCCATTGGGTCAGGTGTTCAAAGTTCAGGTTTTTGCTGGTGGCGCGAGAATAGTGGGAATGAATGTGCAGATCGGCAATAAATTTCATAGTCGTATCTCCAATGATGTGCTGCCTATTTAACCATGCCTGTTGATCTTTGCCAAAATCTACGAATGAATTCTCTATTATACGAAATTCGTAAAATCGCCTCTAAATTTGACGAAATGCGTTATAAAATTTGACTTTATGACGAAATTCGGATAACATAGGGCAGGGAGCTAGGAGCACAAGGGATGGTGACGGATGAAACAGCTAGACGAGACTGATCGGGCCATAATTTCTCATCTCCAATACGATGGACGGATGCCATTCACCGATATCGCCGCCGAGTTAGGTATTTCGGAAGGAGCGGTTCGCCGTCGAGTTAAGCGGTTGACTGAGAACGGGATATTACAGATCGTTGGTATCGTGGAGCCACAGTTCCTGGATTGGAATGCGGTGGGGATGATTGGCGTCAGTGTCCAGGCAGGCCAAATCGAGGCCGTGGCCCAGCAGATCAGCCAATTCCCTGAAGTCAGCTACCTCTTTATGGCCTCCGGCGGGTTCGACCTGTTCGTGGAGGTCTATTGTCGGGACAGGGAACATTTTGTCTCCTTTCTCAGTCAAAAATTACAACAGGTTCCGGGCGTACAGCGAACCGAAACCTTTATGATCCTCAAGATGTATAAGCTGTCGTATCGTTGGGGCGAAGCAGAGCCACCCCGAACTAGCCATAGTCCCCGCATTAAACCGGAGTAACTACAAATGCTAGATTCTACCGCCGAGTTGGTCCACCAAAAGTCGGTCGAAATCCTGAACGAAGTCGGTTTTTGTGTGCCTGACCGGGCTGCTTTAACCCGCCTCGAAGTCGCCGGCTTTCCGGTTGACCGGGAGTCACAAATGGTTCGGGTAACGCCTGAACTGTTGGAGACAGCCCTGGCCCACCTCCCTCACAATGTCAAGCTCTACGACCGGGCCGGGAAAACGCCGGCCCCTTTCGACCGCCATTCCTGCTTTATGGGGGTCGGCACCCCGGTAAACGTGTTTGACCTGCACAGTGGAGCGCGACGGCCCGCCACCCACCAGGATGTGCGCGACCTGGTGACCTTACAGGACGCGCTGCCCCAGGTAGATATCGTCCGCCCCACCGTCACCGCCACCGACCGGGGGGATTGCTCGGACCTGGTCGAGATAGCCGAGTTGCTGCGCTGCACCGGCAAGCCGGTGGTTCACCGCACCCTGTCGCCGGAACGGGTGGACGCAGCCGTGGAGATACTGGCGGCCGTCGCTGGCGGAGAAGAAGCCTTCCGCGCCCATCCCAACTTTGCCACCCTGTATTGTCCCATCAGTCCGGGCTATTTTACCCCGGAAAACGTGGGCTGCATGCTGCGCTGGGCTGGGCACGGTGTGCCCATTACTCTGCTCAGCATGGCTATGGGCGGCGCTTCGGCCCCGGCCACCCTGCTGGGCGAGTTGGTCGTGATTAATACCGATAACCTGGCCTGGATTGTCGCCCTGCAGCTCCTCTACCCCGGCACACCTCTACTGTACGGCAGCGTATCGGCGGTGCTGGATATGCGGACCGGGTTGTTACCTCTGGGCGCACCGGAACGGGGGATGATCAATAGTGGCGCAGCCCTGATGGCCCGTTACTACGGCCTTCCCTCAATGTGCGGCGGACTTTCGTCAGACGCCAAGCAGTTGGATGCCCAGGCCGGCTTTGAAAAAGCGGTCACGGCGGTGCCGTTGCTACAGGCAGGCGCGGATATTATCTACGGTGTTGGCGCCACCGACGCCGGTTCAACCATCTCTTATACGCAGATGGTGCTGGATAACGAGTTTATCGGTGGCTTACGGCGGATGATGCAGGGTATCACCGTCCATGATCTTGATGAAGAGGTAGCCTTGATCAAGGCCAACACCCCCCGCGGCAACTTCCTGAAGGAGAAACACACCCGGCGGACCTTCCGCGAACATTGGCAGCCCGACGTCCTCAGCCGCGACGCCTATGAAACGTGGCAAGCCAAAGACCAAACCATCGAGCAGATATGCCGCCACAAAGCCCAAGATATTCTGGCCCAGCACCGCCCCCCACCGCTGTCCGCCAAGGTTGAGGCTGAACTCGAGCGCATCGTGCGGTGCTATTTGGGGCCAGACTTTCATTTCGAATAGTACGATTGGAGAGAATTGCTATGGAAGCAGTACTCCATCAAAACTATACACCGACCCCCTTCTGGGCTATGGATCCAATTACCTGGCAACAATACGTCGGTGCCTTGCAGGGAGATGCTCGCTCTGTGCTGGCCTACTATCCGTTCGACTTACCTGCTCCCGGATGGGTATCCCACAGCGCACGGACTCTATGGAGCTGTTAAAAAATAACTTCGACATTTCATACGGTATATGACTGGGAAATTGTCGAACTTATTTTTTTACAAATTCTATGCCAATAGCCTGATGATGAACCACCAGGTTCTGGTATGCCTATACGGTCGCAGCCTGGAGAAATATGATGAGGAAGCACAAGAAGTTTATCGCCAAGCACTTCCCGATCATGAGGTGGCTCCCATCGATTGCTCAATCTTGGCCAACGGTGGGGGCGGCATAAATTGCAGTTCGTATGAGATTCCCGACATCACAGAATTTAAGACCGGAAATACAGAATAGATAATATAGATAATAAGGAGAACATTATGTCAAACGATGAGCTGTTACAAAAATTGGCCCAGGCGGTGATAGATGGTGAGCCGGAGGATGCCGAGGAATTGGCCAAACAGGCTCTGGAACAGGGACTGGACCCGCTAACCTGCATCAATGAGGGACTCACGCCGGGCATCAATCGCGTTGGCGAACTGTTTGCGACTGGAGAGACCTTTTTGCCCGATCTGATCATCGGCGGTGAAGCGATGAAACTGGCATTGGCTGTTTTGGAGCCAGCCTTGCTAGAGGACCAGGGACGACAGATGCTGGGTCGGGTGATACTTGGCACGGTGCAAGGTGACTTGCACGAGATCGGCAAGACCTTGGTAGGTACTATGCTCACAGCCAACGGCTTTGAGGTGATCGACCTCGGAATTGATGTCTCACCAGATGATTTTGTCAAAGCGGTCGCCGAGAATAATGCGACGATAATCGGCGCATCCGCGCTCTTGACCACGACGATGCGAGCGCAGCAAGACATCGTCGAGGCGCTTCAGGAGGCCAGCCTGCGAGACCAGGTGAAGGTGATGGTCGGTGGTGCGCCGGTTACTGAGAGTTGGGCCGAACAAATTGGGGCCGACGGCTACGCTGAGGACGCGATCGGAGCGGTTGCTGTTGCCAAGAGGCTGGTTGGCGTAGCAGAGTAGGGTGTCACCCAGTAAAAAGGGCGAATACTATCGTCTGACAGTTTGACGTCACAACCCGCCTGTTGGAAAGGAGGTGTTGCAGGACGTACGAGAATAGTTGAGTAAATTCGCAATAACAACGGCACACGGTGTGCCGCAAAGGTTGATTCGCTATTTTAGTGAAAGGAGTGAAAAGGAGGCGTCATCATGAAAAAAGCAGTAAACATAATAAGTATTGTAGCTCTGCTGGCGTTAATAATTACGTTGGCTCCAGCCACAGTGTTGGCTCAAGAGGGTAAATGCGAGGCTGACGTAGTAGTGCAAGCTGATGACTGGTTGTCGAAGATTGCCGAAAAATTCTACGGCGACGTACTGGCCTATCAGGCCATTGCCGACGCCACCAACGCCAAAGCTGCCACCGATAGCAGCTACGCTACAATTGAAGATGTCGATTTGATTGAACCGGGTTGGAAGCTGTGTATTCCACCCACCGCCGAGGCCGAAGCAACAATGGTTGCGGTGGCAGAACAGTACCTGCCGCCGGAGGAGGCCAGTATCACCATTGTTATCCCCGAAGATCCGCCCAGTTTCAACCCGGCCATTGCCGATACCGGCTATGATGCTTTGGTAGCAGAGTTGGCCTTGTTAGGTCTGGCCGACATTGATGATAATGGCAAAATATTCCCAGAACTGGCGGTAAAGTTGCCCACCATTGCCAACGGCGGTGTGGTAATCAATGAAGATGAGTGGACGATGGACGTTACCTGGAATCTGCGCGACGATGTTGTCTGGGCCGATGGCGAACCGGTAACGGTTGATGATGTAATCTTTACCTGGGATGCCATCATGGATCCAGAAACAGGCATCTGGGTGGCGGGCGTCGACTATACCGACAGCCTTGAAAAGATCGACGACCATACCTTTGTGGTTCACTACAACTATGTTTACCCCGCCTATCTAACCCAGTTTGGCGGTGAGCAGATGTTCATCTGGCCGGAACACTACTGCGATGCCTCGCAAGGCTTTGGGGCCTGGGATTGCGCTCGCGAACCGCTGAGCAGCGGCCCGTACCTCCTGCAAGAGTGGGAAACCGGCGACCATATGACCTTCGTTAGCAATCCCAACTATTTTGAGGAGGGCAAACCTGGCATTGGCCAAGTCGTCGTGCGGATTGTGCCGGAAATGTCCGTACGTAAGACGATGATGATCGAAGGGGACGCCGATCTGGATATGTGGCCGGCAGAGCCGATGATCGATGAATTGAAGGACGTGCCCAACGTCAATGTGAGCATAAGTCCTACGACTCGCTGGGTGATGCGCTTGTTCCCCAACCAGGCGGCTAAAGGTTCGACGGACCCGGTGGAAAATCCGCACCCTATCTTTTCAGATGTAAGGGTTCGCCAGGCGGTGCGCCTGGCGATAGATGTGGATGCCATTGCCCAAGACATATTCAATGGCTATCCTGTGCCCGTATGGACCGAGCTTTTCCGCCCCCCCTATGTTTGTGATAACATTCCCCGGCCAAAGTATGACCCTGATGGCGCCATGGCCTTGTTGGAAGAGGCCGGGTGGATTGACCAGGATGGAGACGGGGTGCGCGAATGTCACGGCTGTCTGAATGCCGAAGAGGGCTATGCTATGCAGATAGAGCTTATAACTTACGCTGAGTATGGCGAGCCACTGGAGTTGACCCATCAGTTGGTCGGCGAGATGCTGGGCGCAATAGGATTTGATGTCGAACTGACGATGGTCGAGGGCAGCATCCTGTGGGCCGACCATGAGAGTGGGGGCATTGAGCAACAAGGAAACTTTGATCTCAACCTGTGGGATGATGGCTATCCAGGTGTAGATCCTACCGATTTCCTGTGGGAATTTTACTACTCTGAGGCGGCCGAGCCCGACTATGGCTGGAACGTCGTCCGGTGGTTTAACGAAGACTTTGATGCTTTGTTAGACGAGGCCTACACCCTGGACGAAGCGTATCGCCAGGAGGTTTTTTGTCAAATGGCGGAACTGCTAGAAGAGGAACTCCCCTCGATTTTGCTGTTCTCAACCATCGAAGCTTCGTCCCACTCAACTCGACTCGATGGAGTACAGGCCACGGTCAACGATATTGTCACATGGAACGTGGCAGATTGGAAGATTATAAAGTAACGTGGTAACGGAAGATAGAATTTTCGTGTTACGTGTTGCGTGTTGCGTGATCATAAACGGATCACGCAACACGTAACAAATGGTCAGGCAAAACCTTTTCTGGAGGATCATCGTATGGGAAATTACGTCGCTCGGCGATTGCTACAAGCCATACCGATGTTATTCTTAATCAGTATGGGCATGTTTGCTCTGGTTAACATCGCTCCTGGTGGGCCGTTGGCCGGACACAGCCGCTCCCGGCACGTCAGGCCGGAAAAGGTCCAGGCACTCAAGCGCCAATTTGGTCTGGACAGGCCTGTGCCGGTTCAGTACGTGGTCTGGTTGATCGGCAACGACTGGATGAAGGTTGACGCCGACGGCGATGGCCTGGCCGAAAGTTACGGTGAGCGCCGGGGTATTCTGCGGGGAGATTTTGGTTTTTCTTTCCGCACCCGCAAGCCCGTCATGGAAGAAATCGCAGACCGGTTGCCAAACACAATTTACCTGATGAGTGTCACCCTGATTGTGGTGGCCATCATAGCCATTCCGGTCGGCGTCATTTCTGCGGTCAAACAGTATTCCACTTTTGACATTACTGTGACCACCCTTTCTTTTATGGGACAGGCTATCCCTGAGTTCTGGCTCGGTCTGATCCTGATCCTTGTTTTTTACGCCTGGCTGGAAAACCCTTTCACCGGCGAACCGCTCTTGCCGGCCGGCGGTATGGCCACGTTGGAGGCGAAGTTCTCGATCTGGGACCGGATCAAGCATTTGATCTTGCCCGTTACAATGGGCATGGTGGGTTGGGTGGCCTGGTACTCCCGCTTTCTGCGCTCCAGTATGCTCGACGTGATTCACCAGGATTATGTTCGCACCGCACGAGCCAAGGGGTTGGCCGAACGGGTGGTATTGTACCGGCACACGCTCAAAAACGCGGCCATTCCGCTGGTAACGATATTTGCCCTGGATTTGCCCTACATCTTTGCCGGATCGCTCTACGTTGAATTACTGTTTGCCTGGCCCGGTATGGGACGGTTGTATTACCAGGCGGCTCTCAAGCGTGATTATCCGGTGCTGATAGCCGTCCTGATCATTGGAGCCGGGATTATGATCCTGTGCAACCTGCTGGCAGACATCGCTTACGCTTACCTGGACCCCAGAGTTCGATACGATTAGCGGACATATTCAGATCTAAACGAAGAGACACCTATGAACCAACCCCTTGACCCTATAGCTAAAAACGAGCTTGCCGATAAGGCAACTGATGAGAGGCACATCCACGAAAGTATGGCGGCCATCATCTGGCGTCGCTTTCGCCGCCATCCCGGAGCCGTGGCCGGGTCAATCGTACTGACCATCCTAGTCTTGGGCATTCTTCTGGTGTCCTTATCTCCCTACGACCCGGAGGTATCTGATCTGGGTCATCGATTGCAGCCTCCCTCGTGGGAGCATCCCATGGGGACCGACGCCCTGGGACGGGACCTATTCACCCGCGTCCTTTACGGAGGGCGCATCTCTCTGTCTGTGGGGCTGATGGTGGTTATGATTACCCTCTCCATTGGCGTTTCTGTAGGCTCCATGGCCGGTTACTTTGGCAAGTGGGTGGATAACATCCTGATGCGCATCACCGACACCGCCTTGGCCCTACCATCCCTCCTGGTTCTGATTCTGCTGAGCGCCATCCTGCGTGAGGCTGAGTTACCGTTTGTTGAGCGGAATAACGTGGTGACCATCGCTGTAGTGATCGGCTTGCTGGCCTGGATGACGGTCGCTCGCCTGGTGCGAGCCAGCTTTCTCACCATCCGTGAGCTCGAGTTTGTGACTGCCGCCCGCTGTATAGGAACGTCAAACCTCAGAATTATGATACGCCATATCCTGCCCAATGCTATTGGCCCCATCATTGTCGAATCTACCCTGGGATTGGGCTGGGCAATTATGGAAGAGTCGGGGCTGAGTTTCCTCGGCTTTGGCATCCAGCCACCCACTCCAAGTTGGGGTAACCTCCTGGGTAATGCCCAGGAACATATGACCAGGCAACCCTGGCTGGCCATCTTTCCGGGCGTGATGATCTTCTTGACCATTATCTCGGTCAACTACATCGGCGATGGCTTGCGAGATGCCTTTGATCCCTACAAGGTCCTCAAACAGATTGGGGAAGTTTAGCCTCCTCAACCTGATGGACCAGCAAGAACGCACAAATATTGATGGAAAAAGGTAAAACTTGAAAAAATGCACGTTACTATATTCTGAGCAAGCGCTGCCGGACGAAGGAGACAACGATATGACTGAACCATATTCAACAAAAACAAACCCCGGTTCCTTTCCGACTCAGGCGCAGGTCGTGATTATTGGCGGCGGCGTGATCGGCTGTAGCGTGGCCTACCATCTGACCAAGCTGGGTTGGAAAGATGTTGTACTTTTGGAGCGCAAGCAACTCACTGCGGGCACCACTTGGCACGCAGCCGGACTGGTCGAGGCAGGAGGATTTTTTACTGAGACCATCCTCGAAATGGCAAAATACACCCGGGCGCTATACCAGACCCTGGAGCAAGAAACCGGTCAATCTACGGGCTTCAAGCCTGTTGGCTATTTTGAAATTGCCTGCACCCCCTCCCGCCTGGAGGCACTGCGCCGGATTGCTGATTTCAATCGCGTTTTTGACATTGATATAGCGGAGATCTCCGCCTCAGAAGTCAAGAAGATGTGGCCGCTGATGGAGACGGGGGACGTTCTGGCCGGGTTCTTCACTGCCGGAGATGGCCGCCTAAATCCAATAGACGCCACGATGGCCCTGGCCATAGGCGCCAGAATGGGTGGCGCCCGGATTTATGAAGAAACCAAAGTCACCGGGGTAAAGCAGGAAAATGGGCGAGTGACCGGCGTGAGCACCGACAAGGGAGAAATCCAGGCGGAATACGTGGTGAACTGTGCCGGAATGTGGGCCCGTGAGGTCGGCAAGTTGGCCGGCGTCAATGTCCCCCTGCAGGCGGCTGAGCATTACTACCTGATCACCGAGCCGATCGAGGGTATTCACCCGGAGTTGCCCGTTTTCTCAGATCTCGATAGGTATGCCTATTATCGTGAAGAGGTTGGCGGCATCTTGCTTGGCTTTTTCGAACCCATCGCCGCTCCCTGGGGGCTGGATGGCATTCCCAAAGACTTTACTTTTGGCGAAATTAAACCCGACTGGGAGCGGATGACACCCTACATCGAAGAAGCTATGAAGCGCGTTCCCGTTTTGGAAACTGCCGGGATTCACAAGTTTTTTTGCGGCCCGGAGAGCTTTACCCCCGATCTGATGCCCTTGATGGGGGAAGCGTCTGAGTTGCAGAACTTCTTCGTGGCCGCCGGGTTCAATTCGCTGGGCATCCTGTTAGCGGGTGGTGCCGGTCAAGTTCTGGCCCACTGGATGGTTGAGGGTCTACCGGATGTTGATGTCACGGAGATTGACATCCAACGTATGTCGCCGTATCAGAATAACCGCAGCTACTTGCGTGACCGGATTTCAGAAACATTGGGTCTGACAATGGCGGAAGATTGGCCCAACTACCAGTATCAGACGGCCCGCAATGCCCGCAAGTCGGCGCTGCACGACCGGCTGGCTGCGGCCGGGGCTTACTTTGCTGAATTTAGCGGCTGGGAATATCCTGACTGGTTCGCGCCGGAGGGGGTTGAACCCAGGGTAGAGTACTCGTGGGGTCGTCAGAATTGGTTTGAATACAGCGCGGCCGAACACAAAGCGGCGCGTGAGGGCGTCGTGTTGATGGATTTGAGCCTGATGTCCACATTGCTGGTCCAGGGCCGTGACGCGGAGAAGGCCCTCAACCGCATTTGCGCCAACAACGTAGCGGTGCCGGTAGGTCGCATTGTCTACACCCAGTGGTTAAACAAACGGGGCACCATCGAGGCAGACCTGACGGTCACTCGTCTGGCAGAAGACAGTTTCCTGGTGGTTCTTTCACCCTCGGTACAGACGCACGTCGAATTCTGGCTGAAGCGGAATATCCCACCCGAGGCCCACGTTTTCGTTACAGACGTGACGTCGGGTTATGCCATCATCAATGTCCAGGGACCGAAATCACGCCGGTTACTTAGCGGTCTTACGAATACGGATATGTCCAACGAAGCATTCCCCTACCTCACGATGCAGGAGATTGACATCGGGTATGCGCTGGTCAAGGCGTTGCGCCTGAGCTACGTGGGCGAATTGGGTTGGGAACTCTACATACCCACCGAGTTTGCCCTCCACGTCTATGATATGCTGGTGGAAGCGGGTGAAGCTGTGGGCTTGAAACATGCCGGGCTTCACGCGCTGGATACGTTACGTCTGGAGAAATTCTACCGCGACTACGGTAACGACATCGACAATATGGACACGCCGCTGGAGGCCGGCCTGGGTTTCTTTGTAGATTTTGACAAGCCCGGAGGCTTTATTGGCAGAGAAGCGCTCTTGCGACAAAAGGAAGAAGGCGTTCTCAAACAGCGCATGGTGCAATTCCTGCTGCAGGATCCGGAGCCCCTGCTGCACGGCGGCGAGCCAATCTACCGGACTGGTCAGGATGTTGGTTACGTTAGAGCCGGAGGGTACGGGCATACGCTGGGTAGGTCCGTGGGTCTCGGCTTCATCGAGAACGAAGCAGGTGTCTCCCCGGATTACGTTAAGAGTGGCGTCTACGAGATAGAAGTAGCCGGCGTGCGCTATCCGGCCAGCGCCTCCCTCCGCCCGATGTATGACCCGAAGGGCGAGAGGGTGCGCTCCTGATTGCCTGCGAAAACGTATCTGCCGATCAATTTCCGGGTGATCTGCTCTATCCCTGGGGAGATGAACGGGGCAGTATTGCCCGGCTAGTTGAAACTATGACCGACCATGATGCTGAGCATCGAGATGAAATCGTGAAGGCTATACAGACGCACAGGAGTTGATATTCTCTTTATGTAAGCCCTATAAAAAAATGTACCTCGACGAGACAATCAGGTCAGTCGCATTCAATGGAGATGAACATATGACTGAAACACATTCAACAAAAGTATCACCCGATTCCTTTCCGGCACAGGCGCAGGTCGTGATTATTGGTGGCGGTGTGATTGGCTGCAGCGTAGCCTACCATCTGACCAAACTTGGTTGGCGGGATGTGGTGCTGCTGGAACAAACGCAGTTGACGGCAGGAACCACGTGGCACGCGGCCGGGCTGATCGTCAGCGGGTTTTCGACCGAGACCACCATTAACATGGCCAAATACACCCGCGACCTTTACGAAAGGCTTGGAGAGGAAACCGGCCAGGATACGGGCTTCAAAGCTAATGGCTACATGCAGATCGCCAGTAACCCGGAGCGGATGGACAGCCTCCGCCGGAGGACCGATTTCTGTCGCGGGTATGGCGTCGTCGTAGAAGAAATCTCCGCTGCAGAGGTCAAGAAAATGTGGCCTTTGTTCTCTACCGACGACATTCTCGCCGGGTTCTACACCGCCGACGATGGGCGGTGCAATCCCATAGATACCACAATGGCACTGGCAAAAGGGGCCAGGATGGGGGGAGCACGCATCCTGGAAGAGACCAAAGTTACCGGGATTAAACAAGAGGAGGGGCGAGTGACCGGTGTGGTCACTGATAAGGGAGAAATCGAGGCGGAATATGTGGTCAACTGCGGCGGCATGTGGGCGCGGGAGTTGGGGCAGATGGCCGGCGTTAATGTGCCGCTTCATGCCGCCGAGCATTACTATCTGATTACCGAACCGATCGAGGGGATGCAGCGGGATTTACCCATTGTCGAGGACCCTGACCTTTTCGCCTACTACCGCGAAGAAATGGGCGGGCTCATGCTGGGTATGTTTGAGCCGGTGGCCGCCCCCTGGGGCATGAAAGGTATTCCTGAGGGTTTCAGCTTTGGCGAAATCCCGCCGGACTGGGATCGCTTGATGCCCTACCTCGAAACGGCGATGGAACGCATCCCGATAGCGAAAGAGGCCGGGGTTCACAAGTTTTTTTGCGGCCCGGAGAGCTTCACGCCTGATATGGGCACGTTGATGGGCGAAGCGCCGGAGTTGAAGAATTTCTTTGTCGCCGCGGGTTTCAACTCGCTGGGCATTCTGCTGGGAGGTGGCGCTGGTCAGATCATGGCGCAATGGATTGTGGATGGCCTGCCGCCTGTGGATGTCAGTGAAATCAACATCGACCGAATGATGCCATTTCAGAACAACCCGAAATATCTGCATGACCGGATTGTGGAATTACTCGGCTGGCAATATATAGAATGGCCCAACCTCCAGCCTGAGACGGCACGCAACGCTCGTAAATCCGCAATGCACGACCGCCTGGCCGACGCTGGGGCTTACTTTGGGCAGTCCGTTGGCTGGGAGTACCCCGATTGGTTCGCCCCGGAGGGCGTTGAACCCAGGGTTGAGTACTCATGGGGTCGCCAAAATTGGTTTGAGTACGCCGCGGCTGAGCACAGGGCTGCGCGTGAGGACGTCGTGTTGATGGATTTGACCCATATGTCCAAATTCTTGGTCCAGGGCCGCGATGCGGAAAAGGTTCTCAACCGTATATGTGCCAACAACGTAGCGGTGCCGGTAGGCCGCATTGTCTACACCCAGTGGTTGAACAATCGCGGCACCATCGAGGCAGACCTAACGGTCACTCGCCTGGCGGAAGAGTGCTATCTTCTGGTCTTAGTGGATGCAGCCCATACCCACGTCGAAACCTGGCTGAAGCATCACATCCCAGCCGAGGCCCATGTTTTCGTTACCGACGTAACCTCAGGTTATAACATCATCAATGTCCAGGGACCGAAATCTCGCCGGCTACTTAGCGGTCTTACGAATGCGGATATGTCGAACGAAGCATTTCCCTACTTCACGATGCAGGAGATTGACATAGGGTATGCGCTGGTCAAGGCGTTGCGCGTGACATACGTGGGCGAATTGGGCTGGGAGCTTTACGTGCCGACGGAGTTTACGCTCCACGTCTTTGATATGCTCGTGGAAGCGGGTGAAGCGGTGGGACTGAAACATGCGGGGTTTCAGGCGCTGGACACGCTGCGGATAGAGAAAGCTTACCGTGACTACGGCCACGATATCGACAACACGGACACGCCGCTGGAGGTGGGTCTGGACTTCTTTGTAAATTTTGACAAGCCCGGAGGTTTCATCGGCAGAGAAGCGCTCTTGCGGCAAAAGGAAGAAGGTGTTCTCAAGCAGCGCCTGGTGCAGTTCCTGCTGGAGGACCCGGAACCCCTGCTGTATGGTAGCGAGCCAATCTGCCGGGATGGGGCGCGGGTTGGCTACCTCAGGTCCGGAGCGTACGGGCATACACTTGGCGGAGCGGTAGGTCTGGGCCATATTGAGAACGAAGAAGGCGTGACCGCTGATTTCGTCAAGAGCGGCAGCTACGAAATAGAGGTGGCTGGTGTACGCTATCCGGCCAAGGTTTCTCTAAGCCCGATGTATGACCCGCAGGGCAAGAGGGTGCGCTCCTGAAGCACTGGAGCTTATCGATCCGGCTATTGAAGAGGAGATTAGAAATATGTCAATCGAACGTCCGGCCATTGAACCACTCAGACCCGATTTCAAGTTTCAGTTTCTGACTACAGAACAACTGGATCAACTTCAGGAAGCAACCCTTGATATTCTGGAAAATATCGGGGTGAAATTTCCTTCAGAGCAGGCCCTGGCCATTTTTGCCGATCACGGTGCCCAAGTGGACCGCGATACCCAGATTGTTAAAATCCCCCGGGACTTAGTTGACAAGGCAATGTCAACGGTACCGCGCTACTTTCCGGTAGGCGGGCGCGATCCGTCCTGTGATTTCCAGCTTGAGGAGGGGGCTACTTACTTCACTACGGATGGCTGTGGCGTTGAAACTATAGACTTTGAAACCCGCCAGATCCGCCGCTCGTGCAAGGTAGACGTGGGGCGTATGGCCCACGTAGCCGACTATTTGTCGTCTATTGCTTTCTACTGGCCGATGGTCAGCGCCCAGGATTACGGCGTAACAGCGCCACTGCACGAGTTAGACGCCTCCTGGAACAACACGACCAAGCACGTCCAGAGTGCAACGCTTATGGGCGCAGAGTTTGCGCGTTACGCAGTCGAGATGGCGACGGTGATTGCCGGCGATAAAGCTGAGTTGCGTCACCGGCCCATATTCTCGGTGATAATTTGTACCATTGCCCCCCTGGTCCAGGACAAGGAGAGCATCGAGGGAGCGTTGGTCCTGGCCGAGGCAGGTATCCCGGTTGGCTTCCTGGCGATGCCCACCCTGGGTACCACCGCCCCGGCTACGCTGGCCGGTGCCCTGGCAATGGCCGATGCCGAAATTATCAGCGCCACCGTGCTGATGCAGCTGGCTTGCCCTGGCGCGCCGGTATCCCACTCTACTATGCAAGCCTGGGCCGACCCGCGTACCGGCAACTATGTAGCCTACCCTCTGGATGCTCGTTGCCGCTACGCTCCGGTGGAGATGGCTCATCACTGGGGAATGCCCTCTTTTGGTGGCGCCTTTGGCACCGAAAGCCCTGCACCCGGTACCTGGCAGGCAGCCGCCGACGTGGCTCTGGATCCATTGCTGATCGGGATGACCGGCGCTGAATGGGCAACGGGCATCGGGCTGAATAGAAGTTTTACCCTGCTGTATCCAGAAGCGATCATCTTGGATGACGACCTTTATCACCGGGCCAGGTACTCGCTGATGAATATGGAGGTCAGTTCCGAGACGTTGGCCTTCGATGCGATCCGCGCCGTTGGTCCGGCCGGACACTTTTTGGCTCAAAAGCACACCCGTAAACATATGCGGACGGCGATGAAGCGAGCTGTCACCCACCAGTTAGATCAGGATGGCAAATTCCGCGACCCACTGGAGGTCGCCCGTGAGAGGGTGGCCTGGATCCTTAACAACCACCAACCGGAGCCGCTAGAGGAAGCCAAACAGACGGAACTGGCCCGGATACTCGAGGCCGCTGATCGGGAATTAGCCGGATAGTTACCAGTAATCAGTGGTTAGTGGCACCTTCTGTTGACTGTTTACTGCTAAGAAACAAATCTTTGCTCGCGGCGTGGTCCGTGACCTGCCGCCGGTCACGGACCGACTTGGAGCGTATGTTTCTGGCCCATTGAAGACCTGGCAGGTCTGGGCCGCTGATAACTGATA
>DAOUMU010000193.1:0-10349 GCA_034409055.1 Anaerolineae bacterium | reverse complement strand
TAGACTCAACCTCGGCCCGCCACCCTTCTTTGAGGCTCGGAGGCTCGGGCCTTGTTCCCAGGGCTTCAGACGGTCGGTTGCTCTGGCCTTCCGCCTGCCTGGTCAGGTTCACCCTCCTATGGTTGAGAGTGGGTTTATACCATTGCTACTTCGCGCCTCGTGGCGCACCGGCTCGTGACAGTTTCCCGTCAGGCCGCTCAAGCATCTCAAACGCCCCCATTGATCGTGGGCACGCGGTGGGGCTGGTCTACACCTGCCACACTTCACGATACACACTTGGAGCCGCCACACGGTTTCTCCGTCAACGGGCGCACCCGTTCGGATTACTCCTAACCGTCAGTTGTCTTCCCGTTTTAAGGTGGTTGGCTAAGCTTTCTCGTGACGAGGCACCTGCTGGAAGTCTGCCCGCTTTCGCGTGAGGCAAAGTCTGAACCCCTATCCCTCTCGTTACAAGAGAGCTTTCGCTCGCTTCGCATCCAGCATCCCATACCCGCAGTCCTATCGGCTCACCTTGCGGCTCGCTTTCCCAGAGGGAGGACGACGGGCTTAGCCCGTTCCGTGTCATTGCCTTAAGGCGCGGGTTAGAGCCTGTCCTGCGACCGTAGGGAGTGCCGAAGGATTCCGCCTCTTCGCCGGGGGGGCACCATCTGCGCCAGGTGAGTTAGGAGCACCTGGACCTGACCCCTTGCCTTTTGGCCCAAGCCTATGCGTTTCTTCTGGAAACGTCTCAGCACCTTTGGCTTGTTCTCAGTAACGCCGCCCTTTGCGGTCAGTAGTTCACATATGTTAACCATACCGCGCTACTGCGTAGCGTAGTCCCCGACCGCCTCGGTGCTGGCAGTCGCCACCGCTCCTCACGGTTAAGTGACCATCCTTCTACCTGGATGAGGATACATTGTTCCCGGAGCTTCACACCCCAAGCCTGCCCTGAGCCTGTCGAAGGGTTACCAGTGACGTATGTCCGGGTAGGCCTGCCCTGAGTTTGTCGAAGGGATACCGTTGGCAGAACAACAGGTTACATCCCGACTATTCGGTTGTAACAAACAATGACACGACCTCGTGTCGCACCCCAACGGTTGAGTTTAGCCGATTGCGGGTTGGCGAATGTACCCCCAATTACCAGAATGATTGTGGCCGAAACCACGCCCGATTAAAGCTAAGATTAGCAATTTCGGCTACAACGATTTGTTGGGCAGTGCTATGGGGAAAATCAACCTTTTTGGGCAATCATCTCTATTGATCTTCTTCATTCTCTCTTTTATGTTTAGCGATGATACGTTCGGCCTCACGATCATAACTATCAGCCAGTCCTCTCAGCATCACCGCCAAACGCTGAAATCCTGCATTCTCAACATCCTCTGCCTTTTGCCTAAATTGTTCTGCCAGCGCTCGTTCTGGTTTTCCAGTTGGATCGACCCAGTGGACACCACGCGAGTTAAATATCCCTGTTCTAAAGCCATCGCGCATATTTTCCGTATCACGATCGTTCAGTGCCTCAGCTACCGTGCGGTTGATCCACAGGCCATCTGCGTCAGCGGGACAAAAAATTAACACCTCTCCGATATTGATAAGGGCGACTTCCAAATGGCCGGTTTCATTACAAATTTCTTTTACACGCTTAAGCCAATCTGTGAATTGGGCGCCGTCGAAACTACCGTCATCCTGCGTTCCTGGGGGAGTTTGCCATTCATGAAGCAATCGCCAGGCATTAGTCGCAATCGCCTTCAAATCCTCAGATGGTTCGTTCTTGACCACATCCTCTTTTTTCGAACGATAAATCAATCGGATCACTTCGCAGAAAAACTCTGGGTCGCTGGCGAGACGGGATTCGAGCAATTTGGGCGAAGCTCCGTGATGACGATCTAGTAACGGGAGGTATGCCCACTCAACACGGAAAAGATCATCCGAAGACACTTCGGAACTTGCCTGAAGAAATTTGATGAGTTCAACGATATGGTAACTATCCATTGCGTAAGTTGGTTCCGCTGACGACAACGCGGCAAGCAAAGCTCTAATACATTGAGCCACATCAATTGGTTGTTTGGCATGGCGCATCCCATTCAAACAGTCGAGCGCGGCGTGGGGTCTTCTGTACTCAATCAGCTTATCAATTGCAATATCTAACTGACCATCCGTCTGATAGGGATTTACATTGGTTTTTGACCAATATTCATCCTGTGCCTCACCAAGCCAATGGGCTACACGTTCCCAGGTTTCATTGGTAAACGGTAGGAAACTCAGAAACTGCCCAAGCTGGTAATCAGACCAATCCGCCTTGTCTAACTCATCAACCCACGGCCAGCTTTTGGTATAATGGCGGCCCCAAACATACCCACTTGTAAAGGTCAAGAGCTTACGATTATTTACTTCCAGATACTCAGGCAGTAAAACTGAATCAATCGCTGTATCTGCGATACAACCAAGAGAGTGCCCAACCTGCCCCGGTGATTCGACGGCCTCGGCAAATCTTATGACCGCCTCGATACCTCCTGCTCGCAATACCTCTTCTATAGCATTTTGACGCCGCTCCTCAAGTTCTTTCCGCTGTTCCTCCCAATTGCCATTCTTTTCATAAAGGTCAAAGTCACGGTCAGAGAACAAGTGCTGATAAAGGTTCAAAGGGGTAGATGGAGCCAGCTTATCGGCAACTGCCTCAATAGCAGAGAGCAACTCGTCATTCAAAGTCCATTTTGCATCAGGGAACCGTCGGTGTTTGGCTGTGAACGTCCTAAGACCATCCCAGAGAAGAAGCCGTTGATCTTCAGGGTAGCTGGCAATGGTTTCCGATGATAAAACATTAAGCAACTTATCAAATGAAGGTTTAGGGAGGTTATCGAAATGATCAATAAGTTCAGCAAGCTTTGCAAAGTCATGATCAGCCATTGAAACTGCAAGTTCAGCGTAAAACGACACCTGATCCCAATACTCTTGATGCGTCACACCCTCTTCCCAGTCATCGGGTATAGGATTGTGCCATGACGGCTTGTGGGAACCTGTTGATGTCTGGTGTTGATTAGGCAATAAACTAATGATCAATTTCCAGCCAGTTTTCGGCCATTCTCTACACAGTGTTTGAACAGCGACTTTGCGTTTTTCAATGGAAGCAATGGTCTGCGGAAACCAAGGCAACAGAATGGTCAACAGAGAATTGTCTGGCCGATTTGCCCAATTACCGCCTGGATCATGGTCGGTAAGTTCACCAAGGATAACGCAAACCCGAACAAGATACTTCTCGTCCCATGCGAGACCTTCCAAGGCCCAAAGTAGGCCGGTCAGATAATTACCTCCGAATATGCCGTCGCCTTCCTGAGAGAATAGTTCGTCAAACGGACAAGGCGATAATCTCAATGCGTTTTCCACCGAATTCAAAAATTCGTCGGGAGCGGCCTCAGCCAAAATAGGTAGTAGGTCATTAAGGCTACCCCACGAGACCCAGTCCGCATCGGCGAATATCTCTCGAATGGTCAGGACCGCTGTTGCCTGGGGTTTACCCTGTGAACAATTGATCAAGGCTTCGGGTCTGTTGCCAAGTATGGCCAATGTCTCGGCCAAACCTCTTCTGAAGGCTTGCGAGTGAGTTAGTACTTTCCCATGAATGCTTGCCGCAAAGCGTTCTTTACTTGGCAACTCAAATGATGGGTCACGTTCGGTCAGCACAGCGACAACGACGTCTTTGAAGGTGTCTAAATTCTGATCAAAAATGCGTGAGCCCAGAGAATCCCATAAATCGGCACGTTCCGTGACGCCCCATAGCCCGTTCTTAAGTGACAAAGGGCTGTCTGGAAGGTGCAGAATCTCCCTGGCTTTTGGTACCCAAGAGAAATATTCCTCACCAATTAACTCCTGCAGAACTGCAATATCTGCATCATTCTTTTCGTTCCAAGCGCCGATCAAATTCGCTAGTGCAAGATCGGTGGCGTACCGATGCTGGTTCCAGTCGGCTTCTGTTTCTGCCGTCTCCGGTTTAGTTGTTGTCAATTCTTCTGGGATTTGAGCAATAGTTGGTCGCCTAAATGTCTCTAGCAGATCTTCAGGGAGCCTTTCCAGTGTAATTGTCCCCGCATCCTGATTCCAAGTCTGCACAATATCGACAACCCGTGACCAAATCCACTGTGCATCTTGCTGGTTGAATTGTGAAATATGGGAGTGTACCAGAGATAGGATGACGCCAACCTCATTTCCCAAATCATACCCAAGCAGGTGAAAATGGTTAAGAAAGGAGTAAAGGTCATCTCTTGAAACATTGACGTTATTGTTCGCCGCCCTTAGATGGTACTGAATGACAGCGAGCTTCTCTCCACTTTTGGGAGGACTGAAATTGGCCTGCTCAACATTTCTAAAAAACTCATCTACATTCTTGGTATGTCTGGCTTGGTTCAACAACCACTGCACATTGTGAGAATCCGTCGCACTCAACGGACCGGTAATCAGGGCGATGATGTCCTTGCCTTTGGTAAAAATATGCGGGTTATTGAAATCACTCCACGCGCCTTGAATGAAGTCTGAGAATTTGGCGTTGCCTTGAGTGACATTAATCGAACGTTTTACTTGTCCAAGAAGTTTTCGTCGCTCCTTGGTATCATATCTCTCAACGAAAACAATCAAATCGTCGGTGTCGAATCCATCAATTTTTCCTTGTAGCTTGATTTCTGTGATGGGCCAGCATGGTAAGCATGGCGCATATCCTCCGGTAAGCATTAGGGTAACAAATGAAGCCTGAATATGGGCTTCAAAATGTCCACCTCCTTCACCAGTCGAAAATGGGTTGCTGAGTCGTTTGCTGTTTTTACTCACGAGAGTACTCTCATTTTACTGGTCGGGTAGCAGGGCAGCGTTGCCGCTGCCCCGCCACCCCCTAAGAACGGCCCGTGACAGTTTCCCGTCAGGCCGCTCAAGCATCTCAAACGCCCCCATTGATCGTGGGAACGCGGTGGGGCTGGTCTACACCTGCCACACTGCCCCCCCGTGGGACCGGGTAACATTAGTGAATTTCATGGGCTTTCGCCTGATGCCAACACTCTGGACTTATCTTGGCACGAAAACGGCATGCTTTTCGCCGCAATAAGCGGACGCATCCGGCTATGACCTCCGATATTTATTTTAACCCGCTACATTCATTTCTTCTCGGATTACACGCCGCAATACTGTCTCAAGTCCTTTGGCTCGAATACTTTCTTTTAATGTTTCATTGATGAGGGTTTGATACCCTCGGCCACCAGCTTCCGCTTTGAAATACTCAACCACCTCAGCATCCAAATAAATATTAACCCGTACCTTACCCCTTGATACCGGCTTGCCTCCAACCCGCAGTGTTGCTTGAGCTATCTGTTCTGCTGTGACTTCGGGAATCTCACTCAAATCAATGTCTTCATCATTCATTTTTTCCAGGGCTTCCCAATCAGTCTGCGAACCCTTCAAAGTGGACTCTTTGCTCATTCTTCGTTGCCTTTCGCCTTGATATGACTCTAATCACATCTTCTCGTTCAGTGGGGGCAATCACCCCTACAGCACCACGCAATAATCCGAGTGTAATATACCTATCCTCGCTGTACTCAAAACGGTCATCTTCAAAGGTAAAGGTTGCTCCGGCAAAGACCGTTTCCGCGTCAGCAAAATCCAGACGGTGTTTGCGAAGATTAGATTGCTGTTTTGCTTCATCCCACTCAAATTTCACAAAGATATTATATGTATAAAAATACACACAACAAATTTGTCAGAACTTAATAACCTATACCCCCTAATTTGGCACATAGATTCCTTAATTTGACCGGCGACCCACAGGGCAGGCCGTCGTAGACCGTTGCAATGGACCGCAAACTCCGATTTTTGACGGCGGTCGATGGGATGGATCAGGGGCTGGCGGAGGACGATTTGGTAGAGAAAGAGAAGGGTGGCCAGGGCTTGATTTTGGCTGGAGGCGGCGACATTTTGCTCGACCACCAGGTGGGTCAGGAATTGTTCGATTTCGGGGCTGTTCATCTTCTGAGGATGGTGTTTGTTATGGTAGACGCCAAAGGCGTGAAGCGTTTGATCCAGTGGAGATAGGCTTTTTTGGTATGGATCGAGTAGTGTTTGGCGCGCAAGGCGTGGTGGACCTGGTCGAGTAGTTTTGGTTTTTTGGCCTCATAAGTTTCTTGTTATTCGCGGCTGGCGGGCAGTATATGGAGGGTATTGAAGCCTGGCATAGCGAGTAATTGCATCATTGTGTGCCTCCCGATAGGGCATTTACCGCTCATTTGTTCGATAGTACCTTTGTTCTGTTTTAACCAGATTTACAGAAGAGGCAAATCGTCGTATAATTTTCGGTGGAAACATCGCCCATAATATTGTGGAGGAGTAGTCTTCCATAATGTTATGATAGACTTGTCTATATAGAAATTGTTGGGCGGCTGAATTAATTTGCTGCGAGGTCTTTTAACCTTTCCACCGTATCTTCTCAAAAAGTAGGGGCGAGGCAACTCGGAGAGCAGGTTGTTTACTCCGAGACTCTCAATCCGAGTTGCCTCGCCCCTACCCACCCCGAATTATTGAGATGATACTTTCCACCAATTTAAAAACGTAAGTTGATGGATTAGGATAAGGTTGCTTGTCGGAATGGTTAGCGAGTATCCGTTTAGCACGTTCTATCGCTAAATCCGTCATATGATATATTTTGGCAAACATATCTTTGCGTTCCCGATAACTTGGTTCATAAGCTATCAAAGCTTGTTTTAATTCCTGTCCATCTCTAAAGACCCTTGAGGTCTCTTCGTAATGAAGGAGATACCAATACTCAAAAGCCGGATTGGATACCGCTAATTGTAGGCGTTCCCGTTTTGCTTTCCGTATGGCCTCATCAAACGAGGTATTATTAGCAGGATTTTCGACATCAATAACACACCACACCTCATCATATTCAGCTAAGAAATCACTTCTTTTTGCATCTCTTACTCTGTTCGCTTTATGTCGAATTGCAAAGTCGACAACTCGATTTGGAGCAGAGGCATGGCTTTTGCCCTGAATTTCGACTTCAACAGAGGTAAGCCGTAGCTCTCGCCGTAAGGCCTGAAAATAATTAGGTTCCGTCTCTGCACCTTCACAAGTTATCAGAATATGAGCTCTGGGTTGTCTCTGGCCAGGCAAACGCCTTAAAGTGGACTGCGATCTTCCTTTTCTTTTTCTACGCCCACTGGGTTTAAGTTTACGAGCCATAAGTGAGAAATTCTTCGATATTACTTAAAAAGGGAATTGCTCCATACCTGCCTTGTAGATATCCTTTACCTATGGCTTCTGTTTTACGGGGTTTAAAATCAAGCAGTGAATAAAGATGAGATGCTCCTTGATTATCTTTTTCCATAAACCATATCTGGTCACGTCGAAACAGGCTTAAGTCTAACAGAGTAGTATCGTGAGTATTAAATATAATCTGTGCACCATTTCGGTTTATCTGTGGATTGTGGAACATACTTAGAAGTTCTCGTGCGAGAACCGGATGAAGGCTCGAGTCTAATTCATCTATTATTAATACAGACCCTTTTTGTAGTACAGAAAACAACAAACTGCTCAAGCCAAATAACCTGCGAGTCCCACGTGATTCGTCATTGATACCAAATCTAACACCTATAGTATCCCCTTCCTTCATTTGATGTTGCATAACTACACTTAATTGTTTGCGCTGTAAGCCATCATTACTTTCAGACATTGTTGATATCAGAGAAACTAATGTTTTTATTTCTTCTGGTGCATCTTCGGGTAGGTCTGGTGAAACACTTACGGCAGGTGATTCTTCAATTGTAAAGTCTAAAATTCCAAGATCGGCTATTTTTAAAAGATTTTTAACTCTGTTGCGTAAATCGTCATTCTTTTGAATTCTCTTTAAAGTTATAAATTCTAGAAGATGATCTGGGATTTCGTCATCAATTATATCTAAATGTGTTGTAAACCACTCATATACAGAATATAGCTGAGGGTTATTGAATTTGGCTGCAATCGAAAGAAAGAGTACGTTTGGACGAGTTAGGGGAATCAACTTATTCTTTTCCCCTTTTAGGTAGCGTCCGAAGTACCATTCATCTTCAGTAGCATCAGAGTCTGCCGGTCGTTCAAACCAAGTTTGAGCAGAACCTTTTGGGAAAGCTATTAGCCATTCATCGTATACACGTTTTTCGTCAACAGAAAACCCATATTCGTACCGAGTTCCTTCGTGAACGAAAGTAATTTCAAATTCAGATGGTTGTGTTCGTGTTTCTTCATCAAGCTGAAACTGGCGAATGGGTACTAAAGCATCGGGCCGAACTTCAGCAGATTTTGCTACAAACTTCTTTACAAAATCAAGCGCAGAAACCAGGTTGCTTTTTCCTGATGCATTAGCACCATACATAATGGCGCTTTTAACAAGCTTCATCTTTCTTAGTGAAGGAATCGAGCTTGTATTATCAGGTAAATCCGAATCGGAACTAGCAACCAAACTCAAGACTTGTTCATCCCGAAATGATTTAAAGTTCTTTACCCTGAATTGTATGAGCATCGTTACCCTCTTGCAATATACATCTGATTTTTGCGGATTTTAAGCAGAAATATCAATTGTTTTGCGTCTTCAATGTTTATTATAAATGCATAGGTTATATTATGCAAGTAAGAATTTAGAAACTGAGTCAAAAAATGTAAAGCAACAGGCCGCCCACCGATGAGTTTAATTGTCAAGTCCCTGAACCTTAAAATTTCGTAGGAAAAGCCTTTTTTAGTCAGAAAAAACAAACAACCTGAACCAGACCCACCCAAAATAAGCCTTTGAGGAGTGTGCTTGGTCTGTTCGGTTGGGTCACACTGCCCTGGCCGGTGAAGCCGGTCTAGTCGGCCGCTGTTGCGGCGGGCAAATCGGTTACTGGCTGGGGCAAGCTAGACGGCGGCAGGGTGTAAGTGTAGCCCAGGTGGACCTGCTCAAGTTCTTGGCCCAGGCCGACCCGATCCAACTGCTGGCGAGCAAAGGTCGCCACGGGTTGTCCTTGGCGGTTAGCCGCGCCGAGTTTGCGGCCCCAATTCAGGAAATAACGGGCCACCTTTTGGGGATCAGCCTGCCGGTCAGCTTGCTGATAGGTCAGGACGTGCCAGACCACCACCAGCAACTTGCGGGCGATGGCCACAATAGCCTTCTGTTTGCCCATGCGGCCGGTCAGTTGTGCGAACCGTTCGCGCCAGTCGGGATGAGTGCCGACGGCAACCCAAGCCGCTTCGACCAGGGCAGCGCGCAATTCCCGCCGGCCTTGTTTGGTAATTCCCCCACCCCGGTGGGTCTGACCGGAGGCGTGGACCCTGGCGCCCAGGCCAGCATAGCCCACCAGTTTCTTGGCGGCGGGAAAACGGCTGATATCACCGATGGCGCTCAAGATGGTCATCGCGATAATCAAGCCAATGCCAGGCAGTTGGATGAGAAAAGCCACTTGACCAGCCCAGGGGTCGACCGTACTGAGCCGGGCCAGTTCGGTCTCCACGGCAGTCAGTTGGGGGGCCAGATGGTCGAGGGTGGCCAGGTCTTGTTGGCTCCGCAGCTTTTCGCCAGGCAGCAGGTTTAGCTCAGTCCACCAGGTGCGGTTGGCCTGGCTGAAGAGCTTGCCGGCGGGGGGCACGATGTGGTGGCGATGCAACACTCCTTGCAGCCGGTTCTTGGTTGCGGTCTGTTGGCTGACCAGTCGTTCGCGATGGGTGATCAGGGCGCGCAGTTCCCGGACCTCGACTGGCGGTATCCAGATTGCCGGGATCAGATTGACCGCCAGGAGCCGGGCCAAGACCAAGGTATCGCGCCGGTCGGTCTTAACCATTGAGGCAGCAATCAATTTGACGGGGTAGGGATTGGCGACCCCCACCTCAGCCACCAAGGGTTGCAGCCGGTCATAGATGTACCAGGCATTGCTGGTGGCCTCCAGCACCACCGCATCGGTGGGTCGCAGGTGTTGCTTGGCCCACCCCTCAAAGGCCACCAGGTCGATCCGTTGCGGGCGCAGCACCACCGTCTGGTGGGCATTGACGGCTCCGACCATGACATAGCGTTTGTGCAGGTCCAGAGCCACAAAACGAGGGCTGTCATTCGACAATGACATGTTAACCTCCTATAGACGTTAAGATAAAGATTTTGAGTTTACATAACAGAAAGGTTGCCCTATAGAGGTTAAGATAAGCGCACGGTTTAGTCATTGAGGGTCACGAAACCAACTGAAAAAATACGGAGTTCAAAAGCTCCCTGAAATTGGACATTTGACCAAATACGATTAACCTTCTGCCCCAGCAACCGCAAATTCATTGAGGAGGTAGGAAACAATGCGTATTCGGATAAGTCTGCGAACAGGTGAACGGGAAGCTCTGCTCAACCGTTT
>DAOUMU010000192.1:0-19007 GCA_034409055.1 Anaerolineae bacterium | reverse complement strand
CTAACCCCCCAGAGGGGGGAACTTTGGCGCTTTTCACCCCCCTTTGGAGGGCCGGGGGGGCTTTTTTCGACTGCAACATTTTATGAACCACTACACAAATAACCTGTTTTTAACACGTTTGTCATATCAGGCTGCAAATTCATTCGCAGACAGCGAGGCTCTCATTTTCTGACGAAGACTGACAGCAAAAAAGGAATTTCATTCCTGACCTCGAACTGCTCAAGCCCCATGCCCTTCAGCATCGCCTCGACTTCGGGCGCCAGATAGGCGCCCCTGACCGAATCCAGGAATCCGCTCCGAATGGGTATCCAATAAAGCCACCAGACCCTTCTCAGGTCGTGCAGGAAAAGCAGGCCCCCCTCGGCCAGGCCCCCCATCAGATTGCTGATGACCTTTTCCGGCTCTGGCCAGTGGTGTAAGGTGTAGGTACAATAAACCAGGTCGAACCGGCCCAGGGATTTGATCAAGCTCTCATCAGCCGCATCCCCCACGATGAATTCAATTCGATCTTGCAGCCCCTTGCTATTGACATAATCCCGGGCCAGGGAAACCATGGCAGAGGAAAGCTCAACCCCCGTGATTTCCACCTCTGGATGAGCCTGAGCAATGGTAGCCGTCAGCAGACCGGGACCCGGGCCAATTTCAAGATACCGGCCCTTGATCCCTAACTTGCCCAGATGTTCCAAAAAGGCTCGGTATCTTACGGAATTTTTCTCCGCTGTAGCCGTATATTGCCTGGCTGCCTCTAACTCGGTAAAAGCTTCACTTTGTTCGGTTTCTACTTTGCGTTTGAACATGATGACCTCCCTCGAAGAATAGTGTCAAGTACCACGTGATAGGACAGTGATCAGTGATCAGTAATCAGTGAACAGTGAACAGTGAAACTGATTACTGATCACGATTACTGATAACTGATTTCTGTGAGCCCTATTCTCAATACGATTGTTTTTGACGCAAGTTGCAGGGTTTAACATTAGTGGGGAACCCGCAGGATTATCAAAAAACCGGCCCGGTTTGCCACACTTTGCGGCGTGATGTATCATCAAATATTGATCGGTCAGTATTTAAACAAATCCAAAACCTGGAAGAGGAGGAAAATCAATGAAAGCCATTCGTATTCACGAAGTTGGGGGTCCTGAAATACTACGTTACGACGAGGTGCCTGTCCCTAAGCCGGGCGAAGGAGAAGTCCGGGTAAAAATTGAAGCTGCTGGCGTCAACTACATCGATATTTACCACCGCATCGGGCTTTATGCCTTACCGTTACCGGCCACGCCGGGGTTGGAAGCGGCGGGTGTGGTCGATGCAGTTGGACCGACCGTAACAGAGCTAAAGGTAGGCGACTACGTGGCCTATAGTTCGCAGTTGGGGGCCTATGCCGAGTATGCCGTCGTCCCGGTGGCCAAACTCGTACCCGTGCCCCCTGAGTTGGATTTACCTTCAGCGGCGGCCGTGATGCTGCAAGGAATGACCGCGCATTACCTGACTTATAGTACTTACCCGCTCAAGGCCGGGGAAACGACTCTCATTCATGCCGCAGCAGGGGGGGTGGGCTTGCTGCTCGTTCAAATCGCCAAACAGTTGGGGGCGACCGTCATCGGCACCGTTTCCACCGAAGAAAAGGCCCAACTCGCCCGCCAGGCCGGGGCTGACCACGTTATTCTATACACCCAAACCGATTTCGAAGAGGAAACAAAACGTCTGACCGGCGATCAGGGGGTCCACGTGGTGTACGACTCGGTCGGCCAAACCACCTTTGATAAGAGCTTGAACGTTTTGCGACCTCGGGGTTACATGGTCCTTTTCGGGCAATCCAGTGGTCCGGTTCCACCTTTTGATCCCGGTATTCTGAACACTAAAGGTTCTCTGTTTCTGACCCGACCCACCCTGTTCCACTACATTGCCAACCGAGATGATTTGCTGTGGCGCTCCGGTGATCTGTTCAAATGGCTTACGACTGGCAAGTTAACCGTGCGTATTGACCGCCAATTACCGTTGGCCGAAGCAGCCCAGGCGCATCGCCTATTGGCGGGTCGTAAAACGGCCGGTAAACTACTGTTGTTGCCATAGGGGGACTGTTCATCACCGACAATATTTTCTGGCATGGCCCAGGGCTGTTCAGTTCTAAAGATTCTGCGCGTGTCATTGCGAGGAAGCGAAGTGGACGAAGCAATCTCCTGCCCGCAACGTGGGGATTGCTTCGCCGTCCGGGACGGCTCGCAATGACATAACCGTAGAACTGAACAGCCTTGTGGCATGGCCGTTCCTTGAAGAGGGAAAAAGACGCGGCTACTCAGAGCGTCATCGAATTTACCCAACGTCTCTTTGCCCACCCGGATTTCACGACCACCATCTACCCTGTTCGGGATGGCGTTGCCGTAGCCCTACGCCAGTAGTCAGTACACTCGGTATAAAAATAGTAACGACCTATTTGGGCTAGATTTTTCATTCGTGGTTCTGGCCTTGATCATCGTTTCGGCCACTTGTAGCGCAATTTACTAAATTGCGCCCTGGCAACTTGCCCTACATTTTATACTTCCCTGGCCCAAACGATGACCATAGCCTTACTTCTGACGCCGGCCAGGTGCCTGGTATGGAATTAAAAGGAAAAAAAGCTCTGGTTACCGGAGCGACGGGTTTTATCGGCGGTCGGTTGGCCGAACGGTTAGTCACAGAAGAAGGGGTAGGGGTGCGGGCCCTGGCCCGTACCCCGGAAAAAGGGCAATGGCTGGCTGATTTGGGTGTTGAAATTGTGCCAGGTGACATTACCGACCCTGTCTCGCTGCCAGTAGCTATGGCTGGCTGCCAGCTTGTTTTTCACGCTGCAGGCTGGGTGAGCGAAGGAGGAACGAAAGCAGAGGTGTGGGCTGTCAACGTGACCGGCACTCAAAACATGGTCGAGGCGGCAGTAGCCAGTGGTGTTGAGCGATTTATTCATCTTAGCACTTGTGCCGTTTATGGCTCACTGCAACAGCCCAATATCGATGAGAGCACGCCCACCCGTATGCGAGGCAATCTCTACGGCGACTCAAAAGTGGCGGCTGAGGAAATTGTTTTTCGAGCTTATCGAGAGACAGGGTTGCCCGTGGTGGCGGCGCGTGCTTCCCAGGTGTATGGTCCTCGCTCCCGGCAATTCACCATTCGCCCGATTGAACTGATTAAAGCGGGTAAGATGGTGTTGGTTGACGAGGGGCACTATTTGTGTAAACCTATCTATATCGACAACCTGGTAGACGGCCTGATTTTGTGTGCCAAAGCTGAAGCGGCCATCGGTGAGGCCATCAACTTTACGGATGGTGATCCTGTGCCCTGGCGAGACTTCTGGGGCGCTTATGGCCGTATGCTAAATGTCAACTCGTTTCCGTCGGTGCCTTTTGCTCTGGCCTGGTTGATAGGCTATTATCATGAGATAAAAGCAGCTATGCAGGGTAAAAAGACCGGCCTCAACCGGGCAGTTATCAAGGCCCTACGGAGTAACAATAGTTTTAGTAACCAAAAGGCTCGTCACCTGTTGGGCTGGGAACCCAAGATCGATTTTGCCCAGGGCATGAAGCTAACCGAGGCCTGGCTGCGAGCCGAGGGATATTTGTAATAAGTCGCTATGTAGCAGGTTGCAGATTATTTCTTAACTGTTTTGCTGGTTTGTCATCTTGTTACTATCATGGAGCAAACCTATGGATGCAATTGTCACCGCCGGAGGGGTCAGTTCCTCTGATGACCCCCTCTACGCCCTAACCGGTATTGAAAAAAAAGCCCTGATCCCTTTAGCCGGTAAACCGATGATCAAATGGGTTGTCGAAGCTTTGTCTGGATCAGGGCTGATAGAAAACATTGTCATTGTTGGCCTAAAACCGGGTGAGGTCAATTTTGACGATATTCCCGTGTATTTTGTTGACGCGGTGGGGGAGATGATAGACAACATCCTAACCGCGCTTGACAAAATGAAAGAGATAAATCCGGCCACGAAAAAAATCTTACTGTCTTCGTCAGACATCCCCCTGATTACCCCGGAGGTTGTACGGGGCTTTATAGAAGAGTGTGGTTCACTGGAGGGGGACGTTTATTATGCCATCGTCGAAGAAAAAACAATGGAAGCCCGTTTCCCCGGTTCCAAGCGTACGTTCGTGCCCTTTAAAGGTGGACGTTACTCAGGGGGTGACGTCTTCTTGGCCGATGTTACGGCTCCCACCAAAACCGATCTGGACCTTTTCCGGGCTTTAACCAACTCACGAAAAAATTACCTGAACCAGGCTCGTATGCTGGGCTTTGGCTTTATTATTAGATTTTTACTGCGGATGATGACCCTGCAAGACGCAGTCGAGCGGGTCCGTAAAATACTTAACCTTGATGCACGAGCAGTAGATACCCGTTTTGCCGAATTAGGCATGGACTTGGACAAGCCGCATCAATATGAAATGATTAAAGCTACTTTGGAAAAACGTCAGGCTCAAATGTTGGGGAGCTAGCTTAAATCTGCTTGGCTTCAGTGATGGATCGACTCTTAGCTTTTGATGTGACGCTCAGCCAAAGATTTACCTTACCGTTAGAGTCTGGCTGGTGGCAATTGGCAAGATTTACAGCCCACCTGGGCGATGGACTATATGTGTTCGGCGGGTTGGGTTTGGCCTATTTACTGGGCCGGCTTTGGGCTGAGTTATATTTCTGCCGGGTTATTCTGATCATAACCCTTATTGTCTTGGTCACGATGGTCGTCGTCACTCTGATCAAATTTGTCGTGCGGCGGGAGCGACCTCTCCCTCCGGGAGAGTTTGTGGCCTTCAAATATGATGCCTATAGCTTTCCTTCTGGTCACTCGGCTCGGTTAGCGGCTCTGGCGGTGAGTGCTATCTCCTTTTTTCCGGGCTTTGGCTGGACCTTGTTAATTATTGCTTTAAATGTAGCCATCGCTCGGGTAGTGGTAGGCATCCATTACGTTGGCGATATTGTGGTTGGTCTAGTGGTGGGATCAGTGGTGGCATGGGCGGCCATAACCCTCTTATTGGCTTTATTACCTATCCTCACATTCTAAAATTTATGCTATAATGAAGAATGTGATGAGTAGCCCATACTTTCTCTCGCCTACAATTGAGAATATTCGACAGGCATTGGCTGGCCCCTTACCTGGCCGAACCGGACAAATAAAAATGGCCCCCCAACCGCTTAACCGTGATAAGACTCGTCAATGGGGTAGACCAGACGATTGTCGCCAGGCCGGCGTTTTGCTGTTGCTCTATCCACACGTCACGAACAGCAATACGCCAGAATTACACATTGCCCTGACCCGCCGTACCGAGTATCCTGGTGTTCATAGCGGACAGATTTCATTTCCCGGTGGTCGTCGAGAAGGGGATGAGTCGCTCCAAACAACCGCCTTGCGTGAGGCAATGGAAGAGATTGGGGTTTTGCCAGAAACCTTGGAGGTGATTGGACCCCTATCGTCCCTGTACACTTCAGCCAGCAACTTCTGCATTTATCCCTTTGTTGCTTTTAGCTCCACCCACCCGGCTTTTTGCCTTGACCCTCAAGAGGTAGCTGAATTGATTGAACCTCCGTTCAGTCTCCTCCTGAACCCAACGGTGTATAAGGAAGAAATTCGGGAATTTGAAAAATATGGCAAACGACGTATTCCTTTTTTTGATGTTTTTGGCCATAAAGTCTGGGGAGCGACAGCTATGATCCTCAGCGAATTTTTAACGCTGTTTGCCAATCACTGATAAGCGACGACGGTTGGTTGACCGATAATAATCAACTATTTTAGGAAACAAATTATGCCCGAATTGCGACAGAATATGGCAACCAAAGAATGGGTCATTATTGCCAATGAGCGAGCCAAACGCCCTGACCAGTATATCGAATCTCAAACACACACGACCACGGAAATGCAACCCCCGTACGACTCAACTTGCCCCTTTTGTGTTGGAAACGAGGAGCTCGACCTGGAAGTTGAGCGCTTGCCAGAGACAGGGCCCTGGCAAACCAGAGTTGTTTACAATCGATTTCCGGCCCTGTCAATGGAAGGGGAATTGGCCCGTACCTTCGACGGGGTGCATCGCCGGATTTCCGGGGTGGGGCATCACGAAGTGGTTGTTGATCACCCGATCCACAATACAACACTGGCTTTGATGGAACCAGAAGAGATAAAATGCCTGCTGGAAACATTTTATAGCCAGGGTTGGAGTATTCGCAAAGATTCCCGGATCGAGCAAATCATCTACTTCAAAAACCATGGGGTGCGGGCCGGAGCATCCCTGAAGCATCCTCATAGCCAGATTATCGGCCTGCCCGTTGTGCCCACCGATATTCGCCATCGCATTGAAGAGGCCCGGCGCTATTTTGATGATAACGGCGAGTGTGTTTTTTGCGTGATGATGCGGGATGAATTGGATAAAAAGGAGCGGTTGGTGGTCACTAGCGAACACTTCGTCGCTTTTGTGTTGTATGCGGCTCCCTCTCCTTTTCATATTTGGATTATCCCCCGCCAGCACAGTGTCAGCTTCCTGTATTCTCAACCCGATGAGATGGAAGATCTGGCCAGGCTGTTACGGGATGTGTTACGCAGGCTTTACATTGGCTTACGTGACCCGGATTATAACTTAATCATTCGTTCGGCTCCGGTGAAAGAAATAAGTAACGACTACTTGCATTGGTACATTACCGTCATACCGCGACTGAGTCGTACGGCCGGTTTTGAGTTGGGGAGTGGCATGTTTATCAACCCCGCCTTACCAGAGGAGAGTGCAGCTTTTTTACGAGACGTTAAAATTTAGTCGGAGGGAAATTGGGGGTGAATTTTTGGTTTTAACAGAAATCGAATAGCAACAGAAGGAAAATAATATGGCAGAGTTTTTGGGAAATGCTACGTCTATCCAGTTGTTGATCTTAATGGTTATCCCCCTCATAAGTGTCATTCTTTTGGTCGGGTTTATAGTTTTTTCTTTTTCCAGACGCAGAAAAAAACCCAAGATGAAGTTGGGTATTCAACCCAAAGCGCCCCCTGTCTCGGAGATACCCGCTTCGGCTTCAATCACTGCTCCAACGTATGGCTTAGACACCGAAGTTTTATCGGCTGAACAGCCGGCCTCAAGTGATATACCAGCTTCTTCTGCCGAGGCCGGTTTAAATATGGATATCCTGAGCCGCAGTAGTACCCCGGAGAATTTTACTATGGACACACCAAAACAAACCAATGAAGAAAAAATCGATCTGGCTGCAAGATTGGGCAACCAGCCTGTCCCTGCCGCCCCTCAACCCTCAGAGCCTGTGGAATTATTGCGTCTTCTACGCCATCCACAATCAGGTCAGTTTATTGTGGAGGTTGCCGGACGACGTTACACCAAACTGGCTGACGTTGCTGATAAAAAAATTGGTCAATACATCCTCAAATTAGTGGCTCATCTACTGGCTTTTACTAACGGCATGATTGCTACCGAAGCCGGGGTGAAATCTATCTATACGCCCAGGGTCGGCGAAACACCCCAACCCCTTGCTACACCATCCGAAACCTCTGCGCCCGTGGTATCAGAGCCGGTTAAGTCTGAGCCTTCACCGGTTGCCCCGCCTTCTCCCGAAGCTGAAGCGGCTTTCTTAGCCTCTTTGCGGGCTCAATCGCCTCCTGAACCGGAGCCGCAACAGCGACGTGGGATTTTCGGTCGTTCGGCTCCCACCGCTGAACCCGTATTACCCGGCTTGAACTTGGCTGACGAGATCAATAAAATCGTTCAGGCCCGCCTGATGGCCTCACCGCTAGCCACTACGACCCAGATAGAAATTACGACTGAGCCAGGTGGCGGAATTCGGATTAACGTTAACGGTACTTTCTATTCTAGCCCGGACGACGTCCCCGATCCTGAAGTAAAAGAGCTGATTAAAGCCTCTATTAAGCAGTGGGAGGAAAGTTGATCGTCTAAAAACCAGTATAAAAGTAAACATACCGGAGGAAAAAATGATTCCCAAACAACCATTTGGCCGTACCGGTCATATGAGCACACGTACCATCTTCGGGGCTTTTGCGCTTAGCCAGGCCAGTCAAGACGAAGCGGATCGAACCTTAGAGGTACTCTTAAAGTATGGAGTGAACCATATTGATACTGCCCCCAGTTACGGCGACTCAGAACTGCGCATTGGCCCCTGGATGGAGCACCATCGCCAGGATTTCTTCCTGGCTACGAAGCTGGGAGAGCGTACCTATCAGAAAGCCCGGGATGAGTTCCAGGGTTCGCTGGAAAGACTGCGGGTGGATCAGGTGGATTTATTGCAGCTTCACCATCTGGTGGACCCGCAGGAATGGGAAGTGGCTATGGGGCCGGGGGGCGCGTTGGAGGCTGCCATTGAAGCCCGGGAGCAGGGATTGGTACGCTTCATTGGCGTGACCGGCCACGAAGTGGCAGTACCAACGATGCATATACGCAGCCTGGAGCGTTTTGATTTCGACTCGGTGCTGCTGCCCTACAATTATGCGATGATGCAAAACCGGCCATATGCTGCCGATTTTGAGGCTTTGGTAGCCTTATGCCAGGAACGGAACGTGGCCGTACAAACTATCAAATCTCTGGCCTGCCGGCTATGGGGGGATGAGTCTCAGACCCGTAACACTTGGTACAAACCCCTTGAGGACCAGGTCGATATTGACCGGGCGGTACACTGGGTGTTGAGCCGGCCCAATATCTTCCTGAACACGGCCGGCGATATGCATCTATTGCCCAAGATATTAGATGCCGCCAGTCGCTTCCAAACAGGACCGTCTGAGGATGAGATGGAAACAGCCGCCGCCAGACTGGAAATGGCTCCGATTTTCGTCTGAACTTGGATAAATTGTACCAATTACAAAAGAGGCATGGAATTGCCCATGCCTCTTTTGGTTTGACCGGGTGATTGATTTTTATAAAGATTCTACTCGTTCGTGCCGACCACTCCCTCTTCGACCAGCCGGTCTATCTCGTCAGAACTGTATCCCAGCAACTCTTGTAAAATAGGCCGCGTGTGTTGCCCCAGGTCAGGAGCGGTTTGAGCGGGGATCTCCGGAGCAGCGGAGAGATGAGGGACACTCCGGGCAAAGGTATAGGGACCGACGTCGGGATCGTCTATCTCGACCAACATTTTGCGTTTACGGAAATGGTCGTCGGCAAATACATCTTTGGCAGTGTAGATGGGGCCGGTGGGCGCGCCTGCCGCATTGAGGGTGTCAACCACTTCTGCTCGCGTTTTGTCGGCCATCCAGTTCTCGATGATGGGCCGGAGAAAATCGGCGTTGGCGGCCCGGCTGGTGCCGTCGGCGCTGCGGGGGTCGTCCACCAGGTCGGGCCGGCCAATGGCTTTGGCCAGCCGCTGCCAGATGGTATCATCGGGCACGTTGAGAGCCACGTAGCCATCTCGACACTTGAAGGCACCGCGTGGCCACAGGTGTTCCAGGCGACCCCGTTTGGGCTCCTTACCGGTGACCGTGTAGAGGGTGACCATCCGCTCATTGAGAGCCAACATATTATCCAGCATCGACACGTCAACCAATTGCCCCTGGCCGGTGCGTTCGCGCATAAAGAGCGCTTGTACGATACCGTAAGCTCCAATCATGCCGGAATAAACGTCGGCCAGGCCGTACAAAGTATAGGTAGGGGGCCTATCGGCAAAGCCAACCAGGTCCATCACGCCACTCATGGCTTCAGCGACAATATCGAAGGCAGGGCGGTTGCTATACTCGCTCTGATAACCGGGCAAACGACCAAAGCCGGAAATCATAGCATAAATCAGGCCAGGATTGATCGTTTTGAGATTGTCATAATCCAGTCCCATTTTGGTCGTGGCCCCGGGCCGCAAATTTTCAACAACAACATCCGAGACCGCAACCAGTTTGCGCAGAATCTCCTGACCGGCCTCGCTGCGTAAATTAAGGGCCAGACTCTTCTTGTTACGATTGTAACCCAGAAAGCCACCGGCCTTTTTGACTCCGCCCTTTTCCACAAAAGGGGGAATGGCCCGGCGAGGGTCACCTCTGCCAGGCCGCTCAATCTTAATTATCTCGGCTCCGGCGTCGGCCAGGAGCATGGTGCAGTAGGGACCACTCATATATTGCTCCAGACCAATAACACGGATGCCTGATAGAGGGCGTTGTAGATTGTCCGTCACGAGTCCATCCTCCATAATTCTTTATTAATCTCCTATCCATTCCACGACAGTAGCCACGCCCATACCGACCCCCACGCATAGGGTAGCCAGACCGTAGTAGGGGCGTTTTTCGTCAGCAGCACGACGCTTCATCTCATGCAGCAGGGTGATCAGAATGCGCGCCCCGGAGCAGCCGGTGGGGTGCCCCAGGGCGACAGCGCCACCGTTAACATTGGTGATTTCGTGACGGAGCCCCAACCGCCGCATCACGCCGAGACTCTGGGCCGCAAAAGCTTCGTTGAGTTCGACCAGGCCGATGTCATCCAGGGTCAGACCGAGTCGCTTGAGTAACTTTTGGGTGGCCGGTACCGGGCCGTAGCCCATTACGCCGGGATCAACGCCGGCGGCGGCCGCCCCAAGCCAGCGCGCCATTGGTTTCATACCTAATTCCTCAGCCTTTTCTCGGCTCATCAGTAAGAGTGCGGCTGCACCGTCGTTGATGCCGCTGGAGTTGCCGGCCGTGACCGTCCCCCCTTTACGAAAAACCGGTCGCAGCCTGGCCAGTAGTTCCATGCTGGTATCCAACACGTACTGCCCGTTTTCTATACGGTACCGGGGATGCTCATCGGTGTCCACAATAATGGGGTCACCTTTACGCTGAGGTACACTGATGGGCACGATTTCATCCTTGAACTTGCCGGCATTAATGGCCGCAACGGCCCGCCGGTGACTTTCCAGGGCAAAGACATCCTGATCCTCGCGAGTGATGCCCATCTCTTCGGCGATATTCTCGGCAGTTTCACCCAGGCTGATAATGGGATACATGGCCTCCATTTTGGGATTGTTGTAACGCCAGCCAACGGTCGTATCCCAGATTTTGGGATGCCCGACCGGCTGGGGGCGTTCCGGCTTGGGCATCGACCAGGGAGCGCGACTCATCGATTCTACACCACCGCCAATATACACGTCTCCCTCACCGGCGACAATGGCCTTGGCCGCCTGGTTGACTGCTTCCAGGGCCGAGGCACAGTTTCGATTGACCGTTACCCCGGGCACTTCGACCGGAAAACCGGCCAGCAAAGCCGACATACGGGCCACGTCCCGGTTGTCTTCACCGGCCTGGTTACCACAGCCGGCGTAAACGTCTTCGATGAGAGCCGGATCGAGGCCGGTACGCTCTACCAGAGCCTTGAACACCTCGGCCAGCAGATCATCGGGCCGCACGCTTGATAATCCGCCGTTATGTTTACCAACTGGCGAACGAACGCCGTCAATGATTACTACTTCTTTCATAGAGTTAAACCCTCCTAATAATCTGTTATCGCGCGTTCCGCACGTTTTCGTATTGCCAGCGAATTGTATCATGCATACGACTGGGGGACAAGAATTTTGGGGGGTGGTTCATGAAAGGGGTGGTAACTACTCAATAAATATCAAGCCAAAGATGCCACCAACGCCTTAAACCGCTCGCCAACCTCGATAACCCGGGGACAGGCCTCTTGTAAAAATTGAAGCGGCGACAGGTTCTTGTCGTAGGTGGTCAGCATCGCTTCTGCTTCTGCGTCATCGAGGGCATACAGATAACTGGTCGATAAGCGCAGGCTGAGGTGTTGCGGGTCGGCGCCGAAATCAGAACCGGGTAGGGCGGCCACATGCTCTTCCTCCAGCAGAAAACTGGCCAGATCCTCGCTGGTGTGCACATTGTGTTTTTGGGCTAACGTCTCGTGCCAGGGGGCCAAGCTGGGATAGAGGTAAAATCCACCGGAGGGCTTGGGGCATGGTACATTCAGTTCTTGTAAAACCTGGTAGAGATAGGTGGTCACGTAACCGTGAATAGTGGCACAGGTTTTTACGTAGACATCAACCTCAGGATCATGACTATAGGCAACCAGGGCGGCATACTGTACCGGCGCGGTGGCAGTGGTCCAGATGGAACTGGCTACGGCTGTCATATAACGGTGCAATTGGCGGCCAAATTCACCCGGCGGCAAAATAGCCACGCCCAAACGCCAGCCGCCCAGGGAGAGATGTTTACTCAGGCCACCGGTCACAATGGTGCCCTCTGGATAGTAATGAGCAGGGCTGGCATAAGGAATGTCCCCATAAGCGGTCAGCGCATAAATCTCGTCGCTGATGATCGCCAGCCCTTCTGCTCTGGCGATGTTGGCCAGCTCTGAGATTAACTGGGGAGGATACATAACGCCGGTGGGATTATGCGGGTTGTTGAGAATCAACACGGCCGGTGATTGCCCGGCCTCTCTGGCTGCTTTCAGGCCAGCCTTCAACCCCTCTGGAGTGAGGCAGTAGTTATCTTCCAGGTGAGTGGGAACCCAACTGACGGCTTTGCCCGTCAGGTAAGCCTGCGTCTCAAAACTAACCCAGGAAGGCGCAGGTAAAATTACATCACCTGCCAGGGCCTGCAGGGCGGCAAAGAGGAGGCTTTTACTGCCACTGCCTACAATTACCTGGCTGGGTTCAGCTTCTATTTGAAACTTACGCCGGTAATAGTCGGCCACCCGGGCTCGCAATTCAGGCAGGCCCGGCACGGGTAAATAGGAACGGGCCTTGGCGTGAGCCACGAAAGCATCCAGGATTTTAGGGTGAACCGGGAACCTGGCCTCCCCAAAGCCCAGATGAAACACTTGATACCCCTCGGCCAGTAATTCGTTAATCCTGGCGTTAATGGCCAGGGTGGCAGACATCTTGATAGCAGATTTTATTGTTGGACGATTGGTGGTCATCGATACGCTTCCTTTAAGCCCAAAATGCTTTCTTCAAGTCAGCCGGACTGGTAAACTGGTCCACCGGTCCTTCGTATTTGTTGCGTCCCAGTTCCAATACGTAGACATAATCGGCTACTTTGAGGGCTTGGCGGATTTCCTGGTCAACCAAGAGAATGGTAATACCGGACTCTTTCAAGTTAACCAGATGCTGGTAGACCTCCTCTGAGAGCAATTTGGCCAGGCCGGCCGTCGGCTCATCAACCAGCATCACTTTAGGATCGGTCATCAGGGTGCGACCGACCTCAACCATACGCTGCTGTCCACCGGACAGGTTGCCAGCCAGCGATTTACGACGTTCTTTGAGCACGGGGAAGCGTTCGTACACTTCCTCCATTTTGCGCTTCATGCGGGCCTTATCACCTCTAAAGGTATAGGCCCCCATTTCCAGGTTTTCTTCGACACTCATCCAGCGGAAGATCCCGGGATGCTGGGGAATATAGGCCAGTCCCAGATTAATCAATTTGTAGGTGGGCGTACCCACCACATTTTTCCCTTCCAATATGACCCGCCCTCGATTAGGCTTTAAAAAGCCGTAGATGGCCTTGAGGAGGGTTGACTTACCCACTCCATTGGCCCCCAGGATGGCGGTAATTTTGGCTTTTTGGGCTTTAAGGTCGACCCCCTGCAAAATATTCAGATCTTCATAATAGCCAACATAGAGGTCTTGAATCTTTAAAACCACGGAGGCGGGATCGATATTGTTACCATTCGTGCCTATTGCGGGTGGGGTCTGTTCAGTTGCGTTAGCCATTAATTATGCTTCTCCTTCCTCCGTTGTGTCCTCTGGGGTGGCGGTTTTTTGGGAACCCCCGGACATCTGACTGGGCTGACCGTATTCTTCGTCTTCCTCACCCAGATAGGCTTCAATGACAACCGGGTCATGGCGCACCTCTTCTGGATCGCCATCGGCGATGAGTTCCCCGAAATTGAGCACCAGCAAGCGCTTGCTCAGGGTGAAGATGGTGTCCATATCGTGGCTGATGATGATAAAGGCTTTGTGTTGGGCATTAACCGTGGTGATGTACTCGTAGATCTTTTCCATCAATTTGGGGTGGACCCCGGCAAAGGGCTCGTCCAAAATGATGATGTCCGGGTCGAGCATCAGTAGGCGGCCTAATTCCAGTAATTTTTGCTGGCCGCCGGAGAGACTGCGGGCGTAATCATAGGCCAGGTGTTCAAAGGTCAGAAATTCTAACACCTCCCAGGCCTTTTTTTCCACCTCTTTACGACTGGCCGTGGCATGCAAAGCCATACCGGGCACCAACATATTTTCCAACACCGTCATCCGCCGAAAGGCCCGCGTGACCTGAAACGTGCGCCCCAATCCGGTTCGGGCAATTTGATAAGGTTTATTACCATCAATACGTTGTCCATTGAAATAAATGGTGCCGCTGGAGGGGGTCAGAGCCCCATCCAACAAATTGGTTATCGTAGTTTTGCCAGCACCATTGGGGCCAATCATTCCAATCAGTTCTGGCCCATTGATTTCAAAGGAGACATCATTAACAGCCTGTAAGCCGCCAAAATTTTTAGAAAGATGCCGAACTTCCAGATGAATTTGTTTAGATTGGGCACTCATGAGCCTGCCTCCACCCCCGCCATTTTACCGGCCGCATCGCGTTTAGCCACCGTCTCTGCCAGTTCTCCCGGGCGGAAGAATCGTTGCATGATAGGATAAAGCAACCCATTTTGATAAAATCGCAAGGTCAGCATTAATGCCAGCCCAAAGAAGACCAGTCGCCAGGCACTCATATCAATTGTCTCTGGCAAAAGTGAACCAGAGATATCATAATAGGCATAGGACAGGCCGGTCGTCACCGGAGCGCTCACCAGCCTGGCTACGAGCAGGGCTACGACAAATGAGACGACGCCAGCAATTACTTCCTGAGTGCCTTTGAGGATTGTTCCCGTAAATCGCCTTATATATCGAGCCAATTGGTACAGGACGAGGGTCAGAATGACAGTCAGGATAACGGCCGTCACCGAGGTCGTGGCAAAATTTGTCCGCAGGTATTCTAACATCAAAAAGACCACAATCCCGCCAATCGCCGAGGCGACCAGGCTTTCGATACCACCCAGCACAGACATGGTAATCACCAGGCTCATCCACAAGATGATTATATCATTGGGAGCAATAAGGGTGACATAGTGGGCCCGGACCGCGCCGGCCAGCCCGGCCACCATACTGGTCACCACAAAGACCAGGATTTTATAGCGTATTACGTCAACGCCCAGCGCCGCCGCAGCCTCTTCATCTTCACGAATGGATCTGAGGAAGAGGCCAAAGCGGGAATTGGCCAACCAGGACATGAGGACCAGGGTGATAATTAGCAAGGCAAGCATTACAAAGTAGGAGGGGATTTTATCGACCTTATCAAAGGTATAAAAGCCCAGATCAAGGCCGTTGGGAAAGAGTGGCTCAATCGGCAGGCCGTTGGGACCTTCGGTGTAATCCTTCTCTGCACTGATGACCAGCCGTAAGATCTCGGCAAAGGCGATGGTAAAGAGCGCCAGGTAAGTTTTGCGCAGGCGCAACACCAACATGCCGATGATCAAGCCAAATAGCCCGGCCATTAAGGTGCCGGCAATGATACCACTCAAAGCATGGGTGCCCAGGAAACGCCCCATCAACCCGGTGGTATAGGCCCCTATCCCGGCAAAGGCCAGGTGGGCAAAAGAAAACTGACCGCCATAGCCCATTAGCAGAGACCAACTTGAGGCCAACATAGCAAAATAAAAACCAATGATCAGGATGTGTAGGGTGTAATCGTTAATCAGGCCCACTGGCAAAAAGGGAAAAATGTCGTAAGCAATGGGAATTAAGGCCAGAAACAGAACAGCGACAACACCCAAAATCCAGGCCAAGATAGAACCTTTCATAGTTCCCTCCCAAAGAGCCCCGTTGGTTTAAGCAGCAACACAATGGCAAAGATAATCATGCCAAAGACTTGCTGGTAAGCCAGGGCCCGCCCCACGTCGGGAAAGCAACCGACGCCCAGGGCCTCAACCACGCCGATGATCAGGCCACCGGCCATAGCTCCGGGCAGAGAGCCCATCCCGCCCAGTACAATGACCACAAACGAACGCGTGGAGACCAACGGGCCGATTTGGGGCACCCAGGCCAATACCTGCACCAGGGCTGCACCGGACAACCCGGCCAACATCGCTCCCAGGCCAAAGGCCAGGGTGTTCATGGTGAGGGGGTTGATGCCAACCACAGCCGCCGCCTCCTTGTCCTGACTAACCGCTCGCAGTGCTTTACCTAGCCAGGTGTAGTTGAGGAACCAGAGCAAAATGCCCAAAATAATCAAGCCAACGGCTGCCGCAATAACCCGCGAGGGCGGCAGTGAAATCGCGCCGATCGTAATGGTGCCTATATTGAAAAAAGGATCGACTTTACGCGGATTGGCCCCCAGAGTAGCTAGTACCGAATATTCCATAAAGAAGGCTAAACCAAAAGTCAGTAAAATGGCGTATTCACCAGGACGTTCCACCTTACCCAGGTGCATCGGTCTAAGCAGGAGGCGCTCAAAAATCCAACCAATGGCAAACGTAACCAGACCGGCCATCAGCAAGCCGACCAGGGGGTTTAGCCCGGCCCCGAGTGTCTCACTAATGGTGAAGAAGGCAACGTAGCCGCCAATCATATAAAACTGTCCGTGGGCAAAGCTGACAACTCCCAGAATGGAGAAAATCAGGGTTAGACCAATGGCAATGATGCCATAGAGAATACCGATCAATAAACCGTTGCTAATTTGACTGGTCACGTAACTGCCGCTGGTAACGCACGGATTGACCGGGTGGTAAATGGCGAAAGCCCAATATAAGATCACCAGCGAAAGAACGGACGGAATAACAATCCAGCGCCAGTTTAGTTTGGGGGTTTTGTACCACAAAATGATGGGTAGAATAGGGCCGGTACCTGCTCCGGCAATGGTCCCATACAAGGTAGCTGCCGAAGCATCAAGGTCTTTCCGGCGATAAACACGAGGGGTGACCACACCGCCGATTACAGCCCAAACAATAACCCAGAGCACAATCAAAGCAGCCGGACCGGGGTTAAATTCTTGTAACAGAGGGCTTTGCATTAAACCTCTTTTTCCTCCCTGGTAAAATCGTATCTTCTCAAAAAGTAGGGGCGAGGCAACTCGGATTTAGGTCTCGGAGCAAACAACCAGCTCTCCGAGTTGCCTCGCCCCTACCCCACCCCGAATTATTGAGATGATACATAATAAAATCCTTCCAGTTCCCAGGATCTTCATAATAGCGGGAACTCTTGGGAATGATTTGCTACAAAAAGGACGGGCAGCCCCAGCCTTAAAGCCAAGGCTACCCCCCAGAAATCAGACTAATTCATACCTTAGTTTAAGGCCGAACCAAATCACCGGTCTTATATGCTTCGGGGAAGACCACCGTCACCTCTGAAGCATCCTGACCTTTTTCCGTGAATTGAACCATGGTGATGGCCGGATCAGGGAATTGGTGCCACCACTTGGCCTCCAGATTTTCGGGAACGGCCTGGTGCGTGCCATAGGGGAAGGTGATCGTGCCCAGCGCGCCATTGTAAGTGGTGTTCTCCAGGGCACTAATGATAGCATCCGGGTCGGTCGAACCGGCCTCGTTGATGGCCTGGGCCATAAGCTTCAGGGAGTCATAAGCTTCCATGGCGAAGGACTCGGGCGCTGCTTTGCCGGTCTTGACTTGGTATTTCTCGGCAAAAGCAGAGGTTGCAGATGTCCAAAGTTGTTGGGGTAAACCGATGCGACGCCAGAGACACAGGTTACCATCGGGCACAGCCGCCCAATAGGCGTCACTATCGGCCGCAGCCTGGTTGCAGATCATGACCAGATTCTGGGGGCCAATGCCGGCTTCGGCTGCCTGCTGCTGGAAGTTGAACGAAGTTTCGCCGGTGAGCAGCACCCAGATTGCGTCGGGCTGGCGACCGGCCTTGATCCGCTCGATGACCGGGGCAAAGTCCAGCGTACCAATGTCGGCGAAGAAGGTATCCGCTTCGATACCGCGCTCGGCCAGGCGTTCGGTGGTCTGTTCGGCCGCCGGGATACCGTAGCCGGTATTCTCGGTCATAATGACTACGTACTGAGCCCCAACGGATTGCAGGAAGTTGGCGTCAACTGCGGCTACCTCGGACGAAAGCGGAGCAATACGGAAAACCTCGGGATATTGAACGGCGGTAATAGTATCATTCCACGTTTCGGCGAAGATGGTGGGGACATGGTTATCGTGGGCCACTTCCTTGGCCGTCAAACCGACCGCACTGTGATATTCACCGACCACGCCCACAACACCTTCCTGGCTAATCAGACGTTCCATCGCCGCGGTGCCGCGCTCAGCCAGGCCCTCGGTATCAACGATAACCAGTTCAACTTGCTGGCCCAGCACGCCCCCGGCGGCATTAATCTCTTCCAAACCTATTTCCATAGCGGCCTTCATGGCCGTGCCACCGCTAACGGAACCGGGTGCAGAAAGCGGCATGATGGCCCCGATTTTGAGGGTGCCGCTGCCAAGGCTTTCACCCACCGCGCCAGAGAAGTAAGCCTCGGCTTCTTCCTGGGTGGGGATGTAAATCTTCCAGCCAATCTCAATTTGATCAGAGCTGCTAATTTTAGCGTAGCTGTCATCTTCAGCATTTTTTTGGTTGGTGTAATAGGTGATCGCCGGATAGGCCAGTATGTCACCCAGGAATTTGTCGGACAACTTGCTCAGCCAGTCATCCGCCTGAATGGTATAATCCTGGCCCTGGTACAGCGGAGCTGCTACCGAAGTAGTCGGCACCACCAACATGATGGCAATCATTAATAAAAACAAATATTTTTTCATCGTCTTTCATCCTCCTTGACTTAACATTAAAAATTTGAATTAGAAATTTAGTAATTAAAAAACCGGTTAAGAGTTATTCGATGGCATCCCTCCTTTCAAAGAGCGTAAGGCGTAGAGCTTGGAGCGTAAAGCACAACCTGCCAGGAAAACAGCATCCCGTATTCATTACCCGACATTGGAAATCAGAAACCAGGTTTTTCGCTTGCTAAGGCATTTTTGGTGCTCCAGAATGCTCAAAAAGCAACGATTAGCTTGGTTCAGGCGACAAAAAACCTGGTTTCTCTCCCC
>DAOUMU010000191.1:0-7761 GCA_034409055.1 Anaerolineae bacterium | reverse complement strand
GGGTAGCAGTTGGCAGGAGTGTAGGGGTCGAGGTGGGCGCCGGAGGAGAGCCGTTAACGGTAATCGTCACTTCGACGATGGCCTCGCCGCCGTCGTTGCGAGCGACGAGGGTATAAACGGTGGTTTTGGTTGGGGAAACGGTTTTGCTACCGGGCGAAATGACCCCCTCTTCATAACCATCATAACGCAGGTAGGCCGCCTCGGCTTCAGATAGATCCCAACTCAGCAGGACACTTTCGCCGGCATTGATGGTGGTTCGGTCGGCGGTAAAGTGGTGGATGATGGGCGTGGGTTCGGGTTCGGGGGTGTCAGTTGGCTTGGGAGTGTTGGTTGAGACAGGAGTGGTGGTGGGCGGTACAGAGGTATTTGTCGGCGTAGAGGTAGCTGTAGGGGTGGGAGTGCCGGTAGGGGTTGGGGTATGGGTGGGCGTAGGTGTGACCGTGTCCTTCTTGGGCGAACGCCCACAAATCTCTTTAAATGTAACCACTGGCGGTGATGTCCCCCCGCCACCTGGTGAGCCCTCTCCCCAAACCCAGCCTTGTACATCACCATCTTTAACCTTATAACTAGATGCCCCTAACCCCGAAAATTTCCATGTACTATCGACTAAAATCCAATATGACCAAAAAGTGCAGGTTGAACCTCGACATTGACAATCACACGGTTCTTGTGGATATTGGCAGCCTTCATTATCGATTCGGCAAACGAAACCGCCCATACCGCCAGACAACTCATAGCTAAGGTCCAAACCAGAACGTTCTAACAATTCCAGGCCATTAATCTCATTTTCCGAAATTTCGATACATTGCTTGACAACACTGTCATCTCCATGCACGACGACCAGCCCCACCTTGTTTGGGTCATCCGCCCGGACCAAAGCCGTGCTGAATATAACAATTGAGGCGATTAAAATCATCAGACCCGGCGTTATACGTCTCAACAATAGGCTCAGTACATCCAAATTTGCTCTAGCTGGACCAGTGCGAAGACCTGTGCAGCTCCGCTGCCTCCCCGTGGGACCGTCCAGCGGCCAAAACGCGGACTGTCCCACGGGGAGGCTTCGCACTGGTCCGCTCCGAGCTTGAAAATTGGATCTACTGCGGCTGGCAGAGCCATTACCCAATAAATCCTGCTTTCGCATCATAGTTCACCTCCCGAGTCTTGACCGTATCTAAATATCAACACGGCAATGCCCCCTCATCGCTATACCTGAAAGTGCCAGTTTCCCAAAGGGGGCAGGCTACTTCCGAGAAGTATACCCTCGGAAGTAGCCAAACACAATCTCAATTCTTAACGATTATCGGCAGGTAGACAGAACTAGACCAGGGTGGAGGAAAGGGTTTACCGGCTACAGCCGGTATGGATTGAGCCGTGGCCAGAAAGTTATCAGCAGGGCCACCACCGAAACCGAAATCAATCTTAAACAAGCCGGTTGTATTTTGCATCTCCAGCAAGGCATTTAAGGGGGTGTTACCATTTCGAACCCAAGGGCTACTATTTATATCTTGTCCCAACGCGATTAATGCCTGGATAACAAAAGACGTAGTGTTTGGATTAGCCGGATTGACCGTGTCCCAGGCGGGCCTCCAACCAGCGGTGGTTGTTAATTGAGTGTCTGAGAGGAAATTTGTAGCGCTGATGATAGACATATCATTGGTGGGTACACCAGCAGCCACCAAGGCCATAATGGCCAGAGCGGTGGCGTCAATAGAGCCATCCGGATCGAGAAAATTAGGATCCCAGGTGCCCGTAATGGTTTGTTTGGCAACCAGCCATTGGGTCACCGTCACCGGGATAGTCTCTGAAACCGATTTCAAGCCCAGAATAGCAAAGGATTGCTTAGCCGCTGTAGCTCCACCAAAAGTGGTACTGGTAAAAGCACCACTGCTTTCCAGGTGGTCGGTTAAGCTGATGACAAAGTTATAACCCTCAAAGTTCCGTGTATCCTGATTAGCCGCTACCAGGGCCATGATTAATTTACCGGCTCGACCACCGCCGTCATCTGCATAGCCAGTAACATCGGTGATGTTCTTTCTTAACCAACCCACAGGTGCATTGCTTTTACCGAAATATGGCACATCCGGATTCATACCGGCACTGGCAATCGCCAGAATTGCCTCGACGGTACCATCTACCCCTGAAGGCGCCAGATTAGCTCCATTGCTAAAGTCCGTATACCCTCCGTCATCATTTTGGTAGGTCGTGATCATGGCTTTCACCGCTGCGCTGACAGCTTCGGTTGGGTTTGGAAAGGGGGGGGCTAAAGGGGGAGCCGCGCTCGTTTCCGCAGCCGGTAGGGCTAGCAGCAACAAGACAGCCACAACAGTCAGACTGATCCCTAAGGCGATGGGACCAAGAATGGCCAGAATGTTATTGGTTTTTCGCTTAAAAATTACAGATGTTATTGTCAAAATGTTTTTATGTTTCATTGTTTTTGAACCTCACTCCTTCATCAATGGGTCTTATGTTAATAGATTGATCCCTTAGACAATTATCTCAGGCCACCATAACCATACCCGAGGGTACGGCCTCCACCAGGGTCGTGACGTAGCCAACCGAAATCCGGTCGGCCTGCAACTCGACCCGGGCTCCGTCTAACACGATCATGTCGTAAGGATGGCTACCGAGAAAGGTTTCCCAGTCTGCCAAAACGGCCTGATTGATATTGAATAGGTCCATCAAGGTGACCGAGCCCTGGCACTTTTCCCGCCAGCCCTGCCAACACTGCCAGCTCTCTTCGCTCAGGCAGATCACGCACACCGACAGATCACAGAGCATCCCCAAGAACACGATGTTGGTCACATTATCGAAAGTCGGCTGCCTACCTGGAGCCGGTACGATCAAAGATTTAGTCATAGATTGCTCCTTTCGTCTCGCGCAAAAGGTGAACGTATCCTCTTCAAATTTGTTGGTGACCAAGGGCGAGGCAAGCCGGAGCGTGCTTGTTTGCTTCGATCCCAATCCGACTTACCTCGCCCTTACTTTTGCAGAGGATACAGGCGACCAATATAGGACCTGCGCCAGGGAGAGGAGACAACCTGACTAAAACAAAACACCCCTTTGTTTCTCACAAAGAGGTGTGGTGTAGCCTGGAACTTCGCTTGCTGCACCACCCCCTTTACCACGAAGGTCCGTGATGCACAACTCAGGTGGGCGTCCTGGCTTCAATTCAATGAGCAATTGACAAAATTGTCAAGACTCATTACTCATTGAATTGTTACAGTTGCGGGACAGCGCCGGACTCACACCGGCTTCGCCGTTACTTCCCGTGCCATCCGGGGCAACGGGAACCTGAATTGCAACAGTATTAAATTAGACAGACCTAGCATAAACCTGATAGAGAAATTTGTCAAATCCAAATCATCACAACTTGACAATCGTTTTCTCGAGTTTATAATTGAGAATACATCTCAATTAGCGTAAGTTATGTGCAACGAACCGAGAAATCGTCCGAGAACTCTAATTTTGCAACTTTACTATGTGGCGAATTTGCCCTATTTATTGGACCGAGAATCTTCTTTCACCTGTTTTGTTACGCAAAGGTCATCTTGGATACTACTTTTGGACTTCCTGAGTTGTCAGCCACCATTTTATAGACATAAACTTGCAGAAAGTGGCCTGGTAAGACAGAAAACGGCTCCAGAAAAGTTTCAATTTTTGAGTTTCTGGACGATTTGCCCCCTGGTTGTGCATAATTTACGTTAGTGGATGGGTATGAGCCGATGTCGACAATTTGCGGTCTGGCTAAAAAACTGAAGATGGCCGGTTATAAACTAACGCCCCCCCGGCTGGCCGTTATTGAAGTACTGGAAACCGGCCCCCAGCATCTCAGCCATAATCAAATTCTGGCAGAAGGCCGGAAAATCTGTCCTCAACTTAGCCGGGCCACGGTTTACCGCACCATGGAGCTTTTGGTTGAATTGAACCTGGTCCGGCCGCTCTACCTGAATGATCCCACCCAGCGTTTTGTCTCTGCCGCCGGAGGCCACCACCATCTGGTTTGCTCAAGCTGTGGCGACATCTTTGAATTTGATCACTGCACCGTCGAGCAACTGGCTCAGGAATTATCGGAGAAACACCAGTTTGAAATTCGGAGCCACCTGTTGGAATTCCACGGCCTGTGTGTCAATTGTCAAGAGTGATAACGATATGGAAAAGTTGCAACAGATCAGCCCCCTGACACCCAAACTTCCCGAGCACGATTTGAGCCGGCCTATCCTGGAATTAAAGGAGATTTCGGTCCGGTTTAACGGTACGTTAGCCCTTGATAACATCTCTTTTCAGTTACAAAAGGGCGAGCGGGTGGCCATCATTGGGCCGAATGGGGCCGGGAAAAGTACTTTATTTAACATCATCTCCGGGGTTTTAAATCCTAACCAGGGCCGGGTCAGGGTCTACGGCCGCAAACCCGGCGATCACATTTGTATTGCTTACGTGCCCCAACGCAGCCAGGTCGATTGGAATTTCCCGGTGAATGTAGCCGATGTGGTCATGATGGGCCGGGTGCGGAAATTGGGTCTTTTCAACTGGCCCAAGGGCAAAGATTGGGAGTATGTCCGGGGATCGCTGGAGTTAGTCGGTATGGCCCACCTGGCTAAACGCCAGATTGGCGAGCTGTCGGGCGGGCAACAGCAGCGCGTGTTTATTGCCCGGGCCCTGGCCCAAGAAGCCGAACTGATGCTGATGGACGAGCCGCTGACCGGCCTGGACATTAAATCGCAGGAAGATATTTTCGGCATCCTGGACAAACTGCGCCAGCGTAACGTGACCATCCTGGTGGCCACCCACGATCTCAACCTGGCCGCCGAACGGTTTGACCGGCTGATGCTCCTCAATCAACGCCTGATTGGCTTTGGTCAGGCCAGCGAAGTTTTCACCCACGACCTCTTAAACCAGGCCTACAGTGGCCAGATGCGCCTGATCGACACTCCTAACGGCACGATTATCCTCAGTGATACCTGCTGCGGCGGCGGGGAAGAATACGAGTAGCAAGTCATACATAAAAATACCTAAATTGATTCTATTTTATGCCTTCCATTGATGAATCAATATCCTCCCCACAAATATAACGAGTTCCTAAGAAGGGTGTATAACTCAGCTTTAAATTCAGCCAAATCGTGCCACCATTCCCCGTCTCAGCCATGATCGTGGCCAACTGTTTAGGAACAGGTTGCATGATGACAAACCCTTGGGGAACAGGTTTATCGTAGAAAGTCGCAATGCGCTTGACAGAGGTGTCTCGGATGCCCGCCTCAGGCCGGTCAGCACCAACTTTTTGTTTTAGCAGAGCCCGGTGATCCTGAAATACCTGCCCCATGATTGTCTCACACCCATCTGATCGATCCGTTAACCGCAAAGCCGCTGCCAAATCATTTGAACCCAGGGCCTGCATGTATTGTTCTGAAAGCGAGACGGGCGTGGGCCAAACCAGAAGTTGGGGTAAAACGTGTCGCCCGCTGTATAGATTAAGAGCGATAAAGACCAAAGCGGCAATGATCGATACAGGCAACAATCTGCCAGGACGCCTGACGACCAGGAGAAACAAAACCGCGGCTACGCTGACCAATATTAACGCATCGTTACCAAAACGCGTGCTGGGCCTCATCAGGTTGCTAGCGCCAATGGCCGAAGATGGAGCGGCTGAAGCAGTATAAAGGCTGATCAGACTTCTTGCCTGGTTAATGGCCAGGGTCAGAAAAATCGAAATAACAAGAATAGATAGTCCTGTTAAGACAAGAATTAAGACGGTTTTGTATTTTTGGCTCATCATATACACCCCTTCGGTTTCTTGCCGGTAAGGCAGTTCCGAAAAAATACCTGTGCCCGCCTGTGCCCTGTGGGTACAGGCGGGTAATTGTCCCAACTCCGTGAAGCGTAAAACGTGAAACGTGAGGATTTATGGCGTAAAAACATCACGTTTCACGCTTCACGTTTCACGTCGCCGAAAGTTTTGGGATGATTTAAATTTCGGAACTCCCATACGCCCGCGTAGTGCCCATTGTTGGCCACTTGAGCATAGATGAATATGACCAGGGCCATAACATACTGGATGATCCCTGTCCCGCGCACAAACCAGGTGCCCGGCGAGTAGACACCGGCTGTGCCCCGGACGACGATACTATGAATGATCTCGCCGCTGACCAGGCCAATCAGGGGGGGTAATAGGAGGCCGCCCAGCCGCCCCCAGGTTGTATGCGCCCGCAAGACCCAGATGGGGGGAATAATCAGGAAGAAAACAGCCGGTAGAATGGACACGATCAGTTCAGCCGTAAAGTTGTACGACCAGATGAGCATGCCGTAGCTGGGATCAAAGATACCGTCCACAATCCAGAACTCGCCGGCAACGACCAGGAGCCCGGCCAGCAAACCATCCCGCCGGGCCAGGAGCAGGCCAAGGAGGACAGAGAGGAGGAGCATTGCGCCTGACAACAAGAAAATAAAAGGATTGGCCACGACGAGCAGCCCCAGCAGCCCCCAGGCCAGCCCCGGCAACTGAAGATCAGCTCGCCGGTAAGCGACGATGGCCACAATGAGGCCCCACATTAACCCCGGCCAGAGCCAGTTTACCAGAAACGTGTGACTTGGCGGGGGCGGTCCCGACCGGGGAGCAAAGAATAGGGCCAGGGCTACGCCGGGCAGAGTGGGCAGCAGTACGCTCACAGCCGGGAAACCCCAAACGGCCAGCCGCCGCTCGATCATCAGCCCGCTAATGACCAGGAGCAGACACAGGAGCGTTACATAAAACCACTGGGCCCTGCTGACTTGACGAAACAGGGATCCGAACAGATCATAAACCGGTTGTATATAGCTACAGGTAGCCAGATTTAGGTGCAAGGTCAAGCAGAGATGCCGGTAATGGGCTCCCAGCTTGGTACCCAGGACGACGAACCCCGGCAAAGTGGCCAGGAGAACTGTCCACCACGGTAAGGGCCTGACTGGCTGCCTGCCCAGACGGACCAGCCAGCCGGTGTCAACCTGTTCGGCTAAGGCCGTTATTACCAAATCCTTCAAGATACGGCCCCACAATTTTACCAGTCCGAACAGTTGAGCCTGCGCGTATGCCTCCCGACACAAATCACGGCAGGCTTGAACCATCAAAGCGCCGTATTCGCGGCGATATCCCGCCGGGTAAAGAACTAGCAGGAAAAGGTAAATTTTGACAGAAATGGACACCACTCGTTCGTCTGGCATCAGGCCTCTCCTGAGGTGGGTGAAGGGATAGCCCCGCCGAGAAGCTTCTTGGCCCGGGCTACGCGTACCGCCTGGGCTAAGCGCTGCGCCTCGGCCGTAAGTACCCGCTGCCCAAAGTCGGTCAGCCGGTAGTAACGCCGCCGCTCGTCGTCCAGGCCTGGATCGGGCCGCTCCTCTGTCTCTTCGATCAGGTTAGCCGCCAGCATGCGCTTGATGGAGCCGTACAGCGTACCCGGCCCCATTTTGACCTGGCCCTGGGTGTGGGTTTCCACCTCTTTCATAATACCGTAACCGTGAAGCTCACCATCGGCCAGCGCCAGCAGAATGTGGAACACGGCCGGGGTAAGGGGTAACATCTCCTCAGGCTCAAGGGTGATTTCTGGCATCCGTAGCTCCTCTTTCGCCACAGTTAGGGAGTTCCAGAATTTAAATGCTGCCAAAATCGTGTTGCGTGTTGCGTGCTGCGTGTTAAACCTGTGCCCGCTTTTTGGGTATTTGGCCGAAAACCCTCACGCAACACGCCGCCAAGGGCACGCAAGCGACACGTAACACGCGGACGATACAGTTTTG
>DAOUMU010000190.1:0-17184 GCA_034409055.1 Anaerolineae bacterium | reverse complement strand
AGAGGTAAGACTTAATTCTTTCCTATTTCTTCAGAAATTTCGGTGCTTTCGGCCTAAAATCTTGTCTTTTTGCCTTGTTGCCCTATTTATTACCCTGTTCTTACCATCTTTTGCGATTTGTGCCCGTAATAGCCTAATAGCCTTATGGCTTGATGAGGATCTCAGGATGCTTCTTCTCATTTTTCTTTTCTCTTTTGGCTTGCCTTTTTTCCTTCAAGGTTTTTAACGGCTTTTTCTTGGATCTCTTTTTACTGTTTTGACCTTTAGCCATGATTTTTTCTCCTCTTGATTAAGGTGCCGTGGTTTAACCAAATAGTTAACCTACGGCAATGATTTTCTGTGAAGTTTCTTTGCTTTTGCCAAATTTAATTTGAAGCTTTCATATATATCGCGCCTTTTTTTGTCATCTTCTCTTTACCCGTGTTGTTCAAGCCACTCTAGCATGGCCCGAATACTGCCGGTGGCCAGGGCAATGCTGGTATCCGCCGCGCCATAATACAGGTGCAAGGTGTCACCATCAGGGGCAATCGTGTAGCCGCACGGAAAGGCGACGTTGCCCACATCTCCATGCATTTCGTAGGGTTTTTCCGGGCCAAAGACCCACTCGTCGCCACGTTTGAGGCAACGCTCCGGTGTTTCCAAATCAAACAGGGCCAGTCCCAGTCGATAAAGAGCGCCGGACGCTGTCTGCCGCACGCCGTGGTAAATCACCAGCCAACCCTGCGGCGTTTCGATGGGCGGCGGCGACAGGCCGATTTTATTGGCATCCCACCACGCTCCCCACCGGGCTTCCATCATTAGCTTGTCGCTGCCCCAGTGCCGCAGGTCGGCCGAATAGGATATCCACATGTGGGCGCGAGCAGAACTGACCGGGCGATGGATCAAGGCCCAATGGCCGCCAATCCGATGAGGAAGTAGAGCCGCATCTTTATCATCTGGGGACATGATCAGCCCATAGCGTTCGAAGTGGTGAAAATCTTCCGTTAAGGCCAGAGCCACACCGGGACCGTCGCGGGTGAAGGCGGTGTAGACAACGGCATACCGGCCCAATTCGGGGATGTAGGTGAGGCGCGGGTCTTCAATGCCCCATAATTCTTCCGGAAAGTGTTCGGGGTCGGGCAGGAGGGTGGGCTGGGGGTCAATCTGCCACCCATCCACGCCATTGGCGGAACGGGCCGCACCCAAGTGGGAAAGCCCGCGCCGGTCCTCGACGCGGCACAGGAGCAGGGTGGTGCCATCGGGTAGCAGCGTGGCGGCAGGGTTAAACACGGTATGAACCGGATAGGGCCAGTCGGCGGCGGTCAGGATGGGATTGAGCTTATGACGGCGAAAAAGTTCGGGGGGTTGCTGATTCATTACGTTTGGGTCTCCATAGCTAGTAAGGGATTCTCTGTCAGGCGCAGCTCCAGCAAAGTCTGGAGAAAGGCCAGCGTCGACTCCGCGCCTTGATTCTCATTCGGCCGGTCGGGATGGAGGCCGTCTCGGCAGCCCCCCGTAGTCGGATCGTAAACGGGCAAGTTTAAGTCGTTGCGTCCCAAAAACCATTCGAAGGCGCGTCCGGCTTCTGTGCGCCAGCGTTCGTCGCCGGTGCTGCGATAGGCTTCCAGGCAGGCAGAGGCCATGGTTTGCGCCTCGACCGGCTGTTGATCAAACCTGGCCTGTTCACCAGCCCGCTCATAAAAGCCGTTGGAGCCGATGGGGACAAAATGACCCCCCACTGCGTCCGCCCGCTGTAAGTCGGCCAGCCAACAGAGCGACTCCAGCCCGGCCTCGGTCATGGCCTTATTCGGGATCCATTGACCGCACATCAGCATGGCCTGCGACAGCACAGCGTTGCAATAGCTCAACCCTGCTTCATACCAGCGCCAGTCATCCGAGCGGTTGCTTTGATACAACATGAGCAAACGCCCGGCTAATTCGTCCCGGACCTGGCTGGCCCGGCGGTCCCCGTCAAAGCGTCGCAGATACTCGTGAATACCGATGAGGGTGAAGGCCCAGGCCCGCGGGCTGGTCGTTTCCAGAATGGCGGGCAAGGCTTGCTCAAACAGCCAGCCGGCCATACTCTGGAGAGCCGGCGTGTTAGAGCGGCCCAACACGGTGCCCAAGGCCCACAAGGTGCGGCCATGGCTGTCCTCTGAGCCGCTTTCTTCCAGCCAGTTGCGCTGGTAATCCATAAAGTTGCGAAAGCGGCCGGTCTTATGATTGAAGGCATACCTGATAAAAGCGAGATAGCGGGAAGCCAGGGTTAAGGCTTCGCCGTTGCCCAATTCCAATTCTGCCAGGTAGGTGCTCACAATCAGGGCGCGAGCGTTGTCGTCAATGCTGTAGCCCTCGTGATAATTGGGCACGATGAAAGTAGCGTGTTGAATCATCCCGGTGTCATCCGTCATGCGGTGTAAATGATTGAGTTTGAGGGGCGGTAGTTCACCCGAACGTTGGTCGAGCGGTTTGACCGCGAAGCCGGAAGGAATGAAATGCCGGCGTTCGGCGCGAGCGCGTTCAAAACTCGCCATATAGCGCTGCGCCACCTGCGGCCAGATCATGGTCCGCCCAAAGAGATAGGCCCGCTTGCGCATGGCATGGCGTTTGGATTCGTTATCCAACAGGTCAATCACCTGCTCGGCCAACGCGGCTGGGTCATGGAAGGGCACCAACACGCCCCGTTCTTCGGCCAGCACTTCTTCCGCATACCAATACGGCGTCGAAATGACCGCTTTGCCCGCACCCAGGGTGTAGGCCAGGGTGCCGGAGGTGATCTGCGCCGGGTTGAGGTAGGCCGTGATGTAAATGTCCGCCGCGCTGATGAACTCAATCAGTCTCTCCAGACTGACAAAGCGGTTGTAGAAGATCACCTGACCGGCCACGCCTTGCTCCTGGGCCAGCCGTTGCAGTGACAACCGGTAAGTTTCACCGTCCTGGCGCAAAACGTGGGGATGAGTCGCGCCGACAATGATGTACACCACGTTGGGATAGCGAGCCACAATGGCCGGCAGGGCGGCGATGACCGTTTCGATCCCTTTATTGGCCGAGAGCAAGCCAAAGCTGAGCAAAACCATTTTGCCCTCGACGCCAAACAGGTCTTTGTGGAAGCTGGGATCGACAAAGGAGACATCGGGGATGCCGTGGGGAATCAGATCGATCTTCTCCGGCAGGACCCCATAGACCGCCTGTAAGAATTCCACGCCGCGCTCACTCATCACCACTACCCGATCAGACAGGGCCGCAACTTCTTGCAACACCCGGCGCTGATCGGGGTTGGGTTCCTGCAAAACGGTGTGCAAAGTGGTGACAATAGGCGTGCGCAATTCACGCAATAGGGCCAGGATGTGGCTGCCCGCCCGCCCACCGAAGATGCCATACTCGTGCTGTAAACAGACCAGGTCGACGCTGTTGATATTGAGGAAGTCGGCGGCGCGGCGATAGGACTCAATGTCCTTCTCCGCCAGTTCAAAGCGAACGCGGGGCGGATAGGCGTAACCGGCCTCAATGTCGTTGATGGGCAGGGCAATACAGGTTGTGTCACCATATTCAGTAGCAATGGCCTCACACAGGTCGGTGGTGAAGGTGGCAATGCCGCACTGGCGCGGCAAGTAGTTGCCGATGAACCCAATGCGGTTGATGGTTGAATGGGTTGAGTTGTGTTCCATAGACGAATAGCTCCTATTGGGCTTCCATTATTTCTCCATTAAAGTCTTCTATATCTCGACTGCGTCTCCGTTTGTGTCTAACTTCCGGGTGCGATGCGCCTCATAATCCGGGACCAGGCGATCATACTCTCCATCCATTAACGGCGATGAGATCATAAAATCAGCGGAGGCTCGATTACAGGCAATCGGAATGTTCCACACGACCGCCAGGCGCAAGAGCGCCTTGATATCGGGATCATGGGAGAGGGACTCAAGCGGATCCGAGAAGAAGATCACAAAATCAATCTCACCATCAGCAATCCTGGCCCCAATTTGCTGATCGCCGCCCAGCGGCCCGCTTTGGAGTTTGGTGATTTCGAAGCCAAGTTCCTGTTCCAGCAGCGCGCCGGTGGTGCCGGTGGCGTATATTCGATGGTGGGCCAGGAGAGTGCGGTTAAATTTAGCCCATTCCACCAGATCCCGTTTCTTATGGTCGTGCGCAATGAGGGCGATCTTTTTATCATGCTCCATCGCGATTTTTTTGTGAGTCATCTGATTTCTTTAAAGTCCTTATCTCCGCTGCTGCGGAATAACCTCGATAGATTGTTACAGCTACGGCGGAAGTCCGTTAGCTGCGTGTTGCATTGATCTCCACGATTGGGCAGATGGCTGAACTAGGCTTCCGGGCCGCCATCATCAGACCAAACCAGCAACGCTTGGGGCCGTGGTGCGGTCGGCTTGAGTGACGGGTGCTGTCGCGTCTTTTCTTTGAGAGAGTCTTACTCTAGCGACCACTGCCGAAGGTCAACTTCGATTTTGCGAACACAACGATTCATGGCTGACCAATTGAGTTTGCTCCACTGCTTCATACGACACTCCTTCACTGCCAATTTTTAGACTGATTTGTCGTATATCATTAGGAGTTATGCAGTTCAGACTTCGGAAGTCTCTGAGGCCTTGGCTGTGAACGCTCTATGATCAATTCTCTTTCTTGGGTACCCTCGATGGACGCGACGCCTGGGTCGTACCGGCCTTACGGGCCGCTTGTTTCAACCGCCGCACGTGGGTGCGCCCCCCTTTGGACAATCGTTTCGGTTTGGTTTTGCTTGTCTTGTCTGCCATCGGTGTCAACTTCTTATCCTATTATCTATGGCGATTAGGTCGCGCCGCCGTGATTCAGCGGCTTAAAAAACAGCCCGCTCCATTGAGAGCTGTTCTGCTTATACACTCCAATCAGATGATCGAAGGGGGACGTTGCGTCCCAAATTACATCATTCCGCCCATGCCACCCATGCCCATATCACCGCCACCGGCATGCATTGCCGATTTTGGTTCGGGAATGTCAGTGATGAGGGCTTCGGTGGTCAGGATCATGGCGGCAATAGAGGCCGCATTTTGCACGGCGCTGCGAGTCACTTTGGCCGGGTCAATGATGCCGGATTCGAGCATGTCTTCATACGCCTCGGTCATCACGTTGTAGCCGATAAAACCACCCTCGCTGCGCTGGCGACGCACTTCGTCAATGATGACGGCCCCTTCTTTACCGGCATTATGAGCTAATTGGCGCATCGGCTCTTCCAGAGCGCGGCGCACAATCTTAATCCCGGTATTGATATCAGGATTGTCATTTTTGAGCTCTTTAATTGCCTCAATTGCATTGATCAGGGCCACGCCACCGCCAGGCACCACGCCCTCGTCCACCGCGGCACGAGTGGCGCTCAAGGCATCCTCAACCCGATGCTTTTTCTCTTTCAACTCGGTTTCGGTCGCCGCGCCGACGCCAATGACGGCCACGCCGCCGGCCAATTTGGCCAGGCGCTCTTGCAGTTTCTCGCGGTCGTAGTCGCTGGTGCTATTTTCAATCTCGGCTTTAATCTGGTTGATGCGGCCGGTGATGGCCTCTGCGGAGCCAGTCCCATTCACAACTGTGGTTTCGTCTTTGGTCGAGGAGACTTTATCAGCCTGGCCCAGGTCTTCGAGGGTGGCGCTATCCAGCTTGCGCCCCATTTCTTCGGTGATGACGGTGCTGCCGGTGAGCACAGCAATGTCTTGCAGCATCGCTTTGCGGCGGTCACCAAAGCCGGGAGCCTTAACGGCGATAACGTTGAAGGTGCCGCGCAGTTTGTTCACCACCAGCGTGGCCAGGGCTTCGCCCTCCACATCTTCGGCAAGAATAACCATGTCACGCTTGCCGCTCTGGACCAACTTTTCGAGGATCGGCACAATATCCTGGGCCAGGGAGATTCTCTTGTCGTAGATGAGAATGTAGGGATTGTTCAGCACCGCCTGCATGGTTTCAGCATCGGTGATGAAGTAGGGGCTGATGTAGCCGCGATCAAACTGCATGCCGTCAACATACTCGATTTCAAAGGCCAGGCCCTTGCTTTCCTCAACCGTAATGACGCCATCCTTGCCGACTTTGTCCATCACTTCGGCAATCAAATCGCCAATGGCAGTATCGGCAGCGGAGATGCTGGCCACGTGGGCGATGTCATCATGGCCTTTGACTTCAATCGAATTCTTGCGAATGGAGTCGGCTACCGCCTCGGCAGCCAGTTCGATCCCGCGCTTCAGTTGCATGGGATTAGCGCCGGCGGCCACGTTCTTGAGACCTTCATTGACAATGGCCTGGGCCAGCACGGTGGCGGTGGTGGTGCCGTCGCCGGCCACATCGTTGGTTTTGGTGGCCGCTTCTTTGAGCAGTTGGGCGCCCATATTTTCAAACGGGTCGGCCAGTTCGATTTCTTTGGCGACGGTGACGCCATCGTGGGTCACGGTGGGCGCGCCCCATTTTTTATCCAGGGCCACGTTGCGGCCCTTGGGGCCAAGAGTGGTTTTGACAGCCTGGGCCAGGATGTCTATCCCCACCTTGAGCCGCCGGCGCGCATCTTCGCTAAAACTAATTTGTTTTGCCATGAGTTATATATATGCTCCTTATTTATAGTGATAAACCCTGACGACTACTGGACAATGGCCAGGACGTCAGTTTCTTTTAAGATGAGATATTTCTTACTTTCAATTTTGACTTCGGTGCCGGCATACCTGGCGTAGAGTACGGTGTCGCCCGTGCTCACATCCATAGCGATACGCGAGCCATCCTCTTTACGCACGCCGGGACCGACAGCCAAAACTTTACCTTGCATTGGCTTCTCTTTAGCGGTTTCCGGCAGAACGATCCCGCTGGCGGTGAGTTCTTCTTGCTCAATAGGCTCAACAATTACCCTATCACCCAAAGGTTTCAGATTCATAGGACATTACCTCCTCGATAAAATTTATTTGTGTTTAGAGGTTCTTCAGGAATTTCCGTGGTTCTGCTCAAAGGGGACACCTGCACTTGCGCTCCGGTGCAAGTGTTGACAAATCCCCGTATTTAGTGGTAATGAGCAAGGCTATACCACAAGATATGGCCCGGATTTGTCAACCCTTGCACTGCGCGCAGGCGCACGCGTCTGGGCCGAGCGCCACGGAAAATCCCAAAGAGCCAGTATAGCTTCGGTCACCTCGTGGCCTTTTTCTTGTCAGGCGGTAGCTTGTCTATTTTAAGCAAGGCGTCGGATGGTGCTGACGGATCAGATACCAAGTTCCCGCCGGGTAAGCATAAAATCGACCAGGTCTCCTCGACTGAGCATTCCCTGGCAATGACCATTGACCATCACCGGAAGCTGGTTGACGCCGTTAGGCTCATCGTCTCGCATGACTATTGCTCAGGCTCAGACGCGAACACTTGCTACTTCGTGTCCGTTTTTCTCGCCCGACACGCTGACCGGCAGGCTGCCCAGCAACAGGGTCGGGCTGATGCCGTGTTCGGTGATGACGATTTTGGCGTTCTCGCGCAGGGAGTTTTCAATCATCTCCAACTGCTTGAGAGCCTGGGCATTGCCGACGAAATATTTCTCGGCGGCCTCGTTGACCAGCCGGATGGCTTCAGCCTTGCCCTGGGCCACTTGAATCACCGCTTCGCGTTCCCCTTCGGCGCGTTGGATGATCGCCAGCTTTTGTTGTTCGGCGGCTTCGAACTCGCCGGTCGCCAGCAGGCGCATGGAACGCCGCTCTTGCTCGGCCGTCTTTTGCTTATGCATGGCCCGCTTGATATCCTCGGGTGGGTCAATCAGGCGGATTTCTACCTTGCTGACGGTCAAGCCCCATTCGACGGCAAAGGTGTTCAGGATGCGCTGTAGATTGGTGGCGATGGTCTCACGGGCCACCAGGCTCTCGTCCAGGGTCAGGTCGCCAAACTCCTGGCGCAAGTTGGTCATGGCTAACTGGATGACCGCCCGCTTCCAATCGTCAATGTTGTAGAACGTGCGTTTGATGGCCTCTTCATCGGCCGTGGGTCGCACCCACATAATCCCATCCACCAGGATTTCGACGTTGTCTTTGGTGATCACCGGCTGAGGGTGGATATCCATGGTGTGCTCGCGAATATCGCGGACCCGCAGGATATGGATGAACGGGATTTGAAATCCCAGGCCGGGCATCACAAACCGGTTGTACTTGCCCAGGGTTTCCTGAATGCCCCGCTCGAAGGGCCGCAGGGTAAAGATTGGGCCATAGACTGTTCTCATAGCGTTCTCCTTTTTGGGTACTTTCAATTATCGAACGGTTTCGGTCGGGTTGCGATGGCGCAACCGTTCTCGTTAACTCGCCACAATCGGGCAGACGGCTGAACTAAGCCGCCGGGTCGCCATCATCATGAATTGCATCCACTTGCCTGGGGTCAAAATTTGTTGGCCACATTGTACCATCATTATATTTCGCCCGGCGCAAGTTAACCTCGCGTAAGTCAGTCTCGCGCAAATCGGCCTGGCGCAGGTCAGCGTCGTGCAGGTCGGCTCTGCTTAGTTCTGCCTGGCGCAGGTTGGCCCCCCTCAGATTGGCCCTGCTCAGGTCGGCCTCACCCAGATTGGTCCCTTGCAGGTTGGTCCGGCTAAGGTCGGCCCGACGTAAGTAAGCCTGACTCAAATCAACCCCTTGCAGGTTAGCCTCGTTCAGATCAACCCACCATAGGTCGGCCTGGTGCAGGTTTGGTGTTTCGCCATTATCGTGTGCAGTTTTGACTGTATCTATAACTTCTTTACGAGTCAGTTTCATGTTTTTACTCAGACAATCATCGTCATTACCTCACCTCCGCAGCACTGATCCGTCGAATATTAAGTTAAATATGGAAACATTCCCGTTAGCAGCCTGACAGAATCGCTGCCGCACGGGCGCTTGGGGTGTAGTAGTGATCAACTTTAGTATTGACGAGGGGAATTACAATTATAAACGATTGGGGTTCAGAAAACTATCAGCGGAATTCTGATTATTGGGTAGGGTTTAGGCTGATCCTTTTGTAGGTAATTGCCCTACAAATGGTAAAAATTGGAGGGGTAAGGGAGTTGCCAAGCGGGGAGAAGCGTTACTCGATTAGCCCGTTCTCAATAGCGTAGCGGATGAGCTCGGAATTGGTTTTCAAATTCAGCTTTTCCAGGAGGTGAGAACGGTACGTGCTGATGGTCTTGGCGCTCAGCGACAGGGTCTCGGCTATTTCTGCCAGGGTTTTCCCGCTGGCGATGAACTGCATAACCTGGAACTCGCGGTCGGACAACGTTTCATGCCGCGGCCGCTCGGAAGCCGTATCCAGGCCAAAGGCAGGGTCTCGGCCAGGGCCGGGCTGATGTATTTTCCACCGCTCACAACTTTGCGAATGGCTTTGATCAGTTCAGCCGGCGCATTTTCTTTGGTTAAGTAGCCGGACGCCCCGGCTTTCAAAACGCGCACCGCGAGTTGTTCTTCGGCATGGATGCTGAGCACCAGCACCGGCAGGTGGGGCTGTTCGCGTTTCAGTTCCTTGAGGATGTCGAACCCGCTGCGGTCGGGCATAGTAATGTCCAGCACCAGCACATCCCACCCGCCAGCCCGGACCTGATCCAACGCTTCCTGCCCGTTGACGGCCTCACCGGCCACCTCCATATCGGGGATGCCCGACAAGATTTGCCGCAGGCCCTGGCGCACAATCGGGTGATCATCGGCGATGAGTACTTTGATCATTTGATCCCTCCCTGGGGCAGAGACGTTGTCTGCAACATCTCTACTGCTGGATCCAGCGGCAGCCGGACAATAATGGTCGTCCCTTGGCCCGGAACGCCATGAAAATGAACTTCACCCGCTCGCAGCCGGGTCCGCTCCTGCATTCCCGGCAGCCCGATTGATCTGGGGCTGTGAATCTCACTTTCAGTTATGCCTCGCCCATTATCCTGCACCTGGAGCGTCAGATTTTAGTCCGGTTAAGGCCTGCCCAAGTTCGTCGTGGATCGCCCGGGCAAGGTTGGGTACGTTCTTCCTCTCTGACTGACCGCAAGCGAGCGGACAGTTCGCGCAACTGTTCGGTTCGAGCGCCTGGAAACAGTTTTCTACAATTTGACGGACGGATTGACTTTACCAGTTTTGCAGACGAGGGCACGACCTTTGTCATTACCTTGCAACCAGCGTAGGGGTAAGGCAAGTCGGATTGGTGGTATCGAAACAAACAAGCTACGTCCCGACTTGCCTCGCCCGTAACTACCTGCCCTCCCGCAGGTTTAGCCGCTTTTAGAGGCTAAAATGGGTAGTTGCCAGATATTTTGTCTTGAAAAGGCCGTCAATTGTAATCTGCGGGAGGGTGGCTTGGTAGTTGCGATAGGACTAATGTATTAGCCAACCAGGACCATTTGCAAGGTTTTTGCAACAATCATAAGGTATAATAATTACAGTTTACTGTTGAAAGCATATTACCTACTGACCTGGATAGAGTTGAGCTATGTATGTCAAATTTTGGGGAACCCGGGGGTCCATTCCCACCCCCCTTCCCACCGCAGCCATCAAGCAAAAAATTTGTCGGGCTTTAGAAGGGGCGGCCGGTCTGGACCTGACTGACAAAGCGATCCTGAAACGATACGTGGAGCGTCTGCCCTTTACTGTGCAGAACACCATTGGTGGCGATACCACCTGTCTGGAGGTACGCTCTGGTGACCAGCTTTTGATTATCGACGCCGGTTCTGGTTTACGCCTATTAGGGCTTGAGTTGATGCGGAACGGCTTTGCCCGGGGCCACCAACGGGCCGATATGCTGATCACCCATACACATTGGGACCATATTCAAGGCTTCCCTTTTTTTCAACCGGCTTTTATTCCCTATAATCATTTTACGCTGTACAGTCCTTTCGCTGATATGGCTGACCGCCTGGTTCAGCAGCAGGAGGCTACCTTTTTCCCGGTACCGGTCAGTTATATGAACGCTACGCTTGAGTTTAGAGAGATCAAGGCCAATCAATGGAACCGTATCGGCAACTTTAAGGTGTATCCGCTGCGCCTGTCTCATCCTGGTGTAACCTATGGCTATCGTCTTGAAGATGGCCAATCTTGCCTGGTGCTGGCCACTGACTCGGAGTATAAACGGGTAGACCCGGCCAACACCGAACGTTACGTACAATTTTTTCAGGAGGCTGATTTATTGATCTTTGATGCCCAGTACAGTCTGACCGAAGCCCTGGATAAACCGGATTGGGGGCACAGCACAGCCATGATGGGGGCTGAACTGGCTTACCGGGCCGACGTCAAACGGTTGGCCCTGTTCCATCACGACCCCACCAGTACCGATGAAAAAATTTGGCAGGCTAAAGAGCAGGCCGAGGCTTACCTGGTACATCGTCATCGCGCTTGCGAAGTACTGATTGCCTATGATGGTTTGAGTTTAGAGATATAACGATGATCTCCGACGCGCTTGATACGCCCGAACAGAATATGACCCTGGAGCGACTGAAGAGTTTATACGAACTCATCGGGCGGATGAACTCTGTCTATGAATTACAAGAACTCCTGGAGTTTGTCGTTGACCGGGCTTTAAGCCTGACGGGGGGATACCGGGGACTGCTGCTTTTGAGCGATGGCCACGAGCAAAAACTGCAACGAGTGGCCATGGTCCGGGGCAAAGAACCGGATCAGCCACGCCTGGAACAGGCCCTCAAATTTGTCAGCACCACGGTCATCAAAGATGTATTGGACCAGGGCGAACCTCGCCTGGTTGTAGACCTGCCCGTCGATCAGCGCTACGAGGGTATCACCAGTACCGCTACCCTCCAGAATGTGCGGTCGGTGCTGGCTGTGCCGCTCAAAATAGAAACCCGGTTGGTCGGCCTGATTTACATCGACCATCCCAAACGGGGCATTTTCGGGCAGAGCGATTTGGACTTTCTCAGCGCCTTTGCCAACCAGGCCGCCCTGGCTATTAACCGGGCCCAACAACATCAACGCCAGATTGAAGAACTGACCCGGCTGAATGAATTGAGCCGCAGCGTGGTGCAGGTGCTCGATCTGGATGAAGTGTTAACCCGTATTGTTCACGAAGCTACTCGCATGTTGAACGTGGAAACCGGCTCGGTGATGCTCCTGGATGAGACCACGGCTGAATTGACTTTTGCCATCTCCATCTCTAACGGACAGCGGATTAACATTCCCACGCGTTTACGGAAAGACCAGGGCATTGCCGGCCGGGTTGTCTTGACGGGCGAACTGGCCTGTATCAGCGACGTGAGCCAGGATCCAGATTGGTTTGGCGAAGTGGAAACCGGTTTCACCACCCGCTCGCTGCTATGCGTCCCCCTGAAACTGGACGGACGGGTCTTAGGCGTGCTGGAGGCACTCAACAAAAAGAGCCCCTTTGGATTTGATTCGGGTGATATTGCCCTTCTCTCGGCCTTCGCCGCCTCGGCCACCATCGCCATTGAGAACGCTCGTCTCTTTCAGGAAGCGAACCAGGCCCGCCAACTGCGAGCGCTTAACGAGTTGGCCCTGGCCCTAAACAGCACCCTGGATTTGTCCACCGTTCTCAACACCGGCGTCGAGAAATCCTTGGAGATGCTAAAGGCAGAGGCCGGGGCGATCAGGCTGATCAATGATCGACCCCAAACCGATTTGCTCCCGGTTCAGGTCAGCCGAGGACTGTCATCGGAGCCCGGCCTGGCCGAACAGCAGCAACGGGCTTTAAGTGACCTCTCGGCCCTGGTCCTCAGTGACCAGGTGCATGAGGTTCTGGTTATCGACGAGGCGCACCCGGCACAAAACCGGGCAGAAAGTGCGGTCCTGTTCGCCGCTGGCATCAAATCTTTGGCCCTGGCTCCGATTAAGACAGGCCAGGAAATCAGCGGTACGCTGGTGGTGATGCATACCGCCCCCCACACTTACAGCGCGGAGGAAACCAGCTTGTTGATTAGCATCGCCCATATCGTTGGCCTGACGGTACAAAAAGCGACTCATTACAACCAGGTGCAAACCCAAACCATACACCTGGCCTATCTCAACGAAATCGGCAGCGCCTTAACCAGCAGCCTGGACCTGGCCCACGTTTTAAAAGTGATCATCGAAAGCGTTAACGTTATGTTGGAAACCGAACGCACCTCCGTTTTTTTGATCGATCCCGACACCAACGAACTGGTCCTACGCTACAGCAATGAAGGCGACGCCGACATTCGGCTGCCCGCTCCCTGGCAGGGCATTGCCGGTTGGGTGGCGGCCAACGATCAACTGGCCCTGGTTAACGATACCCTCAACGATCCTCGTTACTTGCGTCAGGTCACCCACGAAACCGGTTACGAGGCTCACTCTATTTTATGTGTTCCGCTTAAAGTTGAAGGCCAGGTCATTGGAGTGGTTGAGGTGTTGAACAAAATCGACGGCCAGCCATTTGCCCTATATCACCAAAACTTGTTGGTTGAATTTACCCGGTGGGCGGCTATTGCCATTCATAACGCCCGTCTCTTTGACGAACGGGTACAGGCTTACCATCATCTGGCCGACGAGCAACAGCGACGCATTGCCGCCGAAACACGAGGGACCATGGCTGCGGTCATCCTGGATATGGCCCATACGATGAACAATATCGTCGGTGCTATTCGGGTTTGGGCCTCAACTATGGAACATGCGATCCGGTCTGATCCTGCCCACTCTCTGGTCGAATTTCAAGAAGAAATAGGCCAGATTCGACAAAATGCGGAAGAAGCCATCGAACTGATTCGTAAATTACGGGTGCCCCTTGATCCACCAGATTTGGCCCCCATTGACGTGCACTGCTGCCTGGATAAGGCCATGCAAAGCTGCTGGTGGCCCGAAAACGTGCATTCGAGCCAGCACTATGGGGTAGCCCTCCCCCTGGTTAAGGCCGATGCCGAGCGCCTGGAAACAGTTTTCTACAATTTACTGTCCAACTCTGTGCAAGCCCTGGCCCAAACGGGCGGAGAAATTCAGGTCAGGACGTGTCGCACGTCTAAGGGCGAAGTTGAAATTACCATTGCCGATAATGGTCCCGGTATCCCGCCCGAACTGCAAGCACATGTGTTTGCGCCAGGCGTTTCCGGCAAAGATGGGTTAGGGCTTGGCTTGTGGTTAGTGGAAACGTTTATTCATCAATTCGACGGACGGATTGACTTTACCAGTTTTGTAGACGAGGGCACGACCTTTGTCGTTACTTTGCAACCAGCGTAGGCACGAGGCAAGTCGGATTTCACTACCTGACACGGGCAGAGAAACCAGGTCTTTTATCTCTTGAGCAAGCCAAAATGGTTGTTTTTCGAGCACTCTAAGCCAATTCAAGGACCTTTGTCAGTGAAAAACCTGGTTTCTGATTTCCAATGTCGGGTAATGAGTCGAAACAAACAAGCTACGTCCCGACTTGCCTCGCCCTTACTTTTGAAGAGGATACAACGTAATCTTTGGGAGAAACGAGCTATGACCGATCAGTCTCATATTTTGGTGGTAGAAGACCGGGCCGACTGGCAGAAGATTTTGTGCCGGTCGCTGGTGCGGGCGGGACATGCCCCTCACCCGGCTACCTCTTATGAAGAGGCGATGGCCGCCCTGAAGTCACACAAATTCAAGTTAGCCATCATCGATCCGGTGCTGGATATCACCAACCGCTTCAATCGCGACGGTCTCAGAGTCATCCAGAGTATCTGCGACACTCAACCGGCGATACCGATTATGATTGTAACCGGCTCTCTCACCCGTGATTTAAAGGCAAGCCTGCAACAACTCTATCCCGGTGCGCCTGTCCTGTTTAAAGAAAATTGGGACCCGGCCGAGTTCAGTTACTTGATTCGCGAACTGATGGGCGGGCCGGGCGAGCCTGAGCCAAGTGGTGATAGGCAGGGCCAACAATCTGCCCCAGAGATGCCGTTTCGACTCATCCCTCCCCCCCCAGACAAGGCGATCGGCTGTCCCCGGGTATTGCTGGTAGAAAACCGTGAAGATTGGCAAAATATTGTGGCCACTGTCCTGGATGAGGCCGGATACTTTTGGCGAGTGGCCCGTAACGCGCCAGAGGCGCTCCAGGAGTTGGAACGGGAGAGCTTCCACCTGGTCATTCTGGATCTGAAGCTGCAGCAAGTCGATTTACCCCTTCCTTCCAGTGAAGGGTGGCTACTGCTCGATCACCTGGTCGAAACGCGGCCCAAAACGAAGGTACTCATTCTCAGCGGTCGGGCCGGCCCCGGCGACGTGGCCGATTTGTTGAAACGCTATCCCATCATCGACTTTGTGGAAAAGCAACGCTTTACACCGGAGGTCATCAAAGCGGCCGTGGCCCAGGCTACCCAGGCTCCGGAACTGCGTATTCAAACCTTTGGCCAGTTTCGCCTGTGGCGTGATGATCAGGCCATCGAAGTTTGGGAGCGCCCCCAGGCCGAGACCGTGGTTAAGTTGCTACTGGTCCGCCGGGGGCGCGGCGGACGGGCCGTGGCCGCCGACGAACTGATCACCCACCTATGGCCTGACTCCGACGAAGAGAGCGGACGCAAGAAATTATTACCTCTTATTAGCAATGCTCGCCGTACGCTGGAACCAGATATTGAGCCACGCGACTCGAACTTTATTTTGCGCAGCGCCACGGGTTACTTTTTTGAGTTAAGTGGTCGCGTTACCTGGGACCTGATCGATTTTCGCCAACACTTACGTCGTGGCCAGGAACTGGTCCGAGCCGAACAATGGGCCGAGGCCGTAGCCGAACTGGAAAAAGGATGGGCTCTTTATCGGGGTGATTTTTTGGCCGAGGATCGCTACGTTGATTGGGCCATCGACATCCGACGGGAGATTACCAATCAATTCCGGGATCTACTCATTCACCTGGCCGATGCCTACGCGGCCCTGAAACAATATACCCAGGCCATCGATGCCTGTGAGGTCGCTCTGCGTAAAGACCCCTTGCTGGAAAGTGTCTATCGCCGCCTGATGCGTTTCCATTACTGCAACGGCGAAAAGGGTCAGGCCCTTAAAGTTTATCGGGATTGTCTCAAGCTCTTTGAAGAACTGTTTGGGGAAAGTCCCACCCCGGCCACCCGCCGGCTACAGGAGGCGATTGTTAACGACGAGCTGCTTGACTGCCAGGCCAATGAGTAAGAAGTTCGGTAGCGGTATCGAGATTGTTTTTAACCGATGTTTGTGGTATTCTAAAATCCAGAATCCATCAGGTGACGGTCTATGACTGCTCCGATTATTCACGTAGAGAATGTTCACAAAAGCTATTTGATGGGGAAAGAGGCTGTGCCGGCGCTACGGGGGGTAACCATCGACGTGGCCCAGGGCGAGATGTTATGCTTGATGGGCCCCAGTGGTTCTGGTAAAACCACTCTGCTCAACCTGCTGGGGGGGCTAGATGAGCCCAGTCGAGGGCACATTGTCATTGATGGGCAAAATGTGGTCTCTATGAAAGAGGAGCGGGTGGCCCGTTTACGGTTGGAGAAATTGGGCTTTATCTTTCAAACTTTTAACCTGCTCAGTAACTTTACCGCTTTTGAGAACGTTGAAGCCCCGATGGTCCTGGCGGGCCGGCTCAGGCGCAAAGCCCGGAAAAAGCGCGTGGCCATGCTGTTGGAACAGGTAGGGTTGGCCGATCGCATGGACCACTACCCCAGCGAACTCTCGGGGGGCCAGCAGCAGCGGGTCGCCGTTGCCCGGGCCCTGGCCAATGATCCGCCCATTGTCATCGGTGATGAGATCACCGGTGACCTCGACTCTGAAACCGGCTTTGAAGTCATGCGCCTCATTCGCCAACTGAACCAGGAGCAGGGTAAAACCGTGATCTTTGTCACTCACGACCCCCGCATGGCCGAGTTCGCCGATCGAACCATCCATCTCCTGGATGGGGTCATCCACACCGAAGTAGTCGATGGGCAGTGGGTAGTGGACAGTGGGCAGTGATCAGGGGGAGAGCTACTTGCTAAGTACAATCGCAAAAGTTCTTCGGGTTTGTATTGCGGATTCTTTCGGGATTTTGGCGATTTTGCCCCTAAAGATTTATGCGTTTGTACTTAGTGCTGCTTCCCATAAGTTTTTAGGGTAATTCTTGCTCCCGTCTGGTCCGTGACCAGACGGCTTTGCCCCGGTAAATACGCGGGTCAGTGCGAAGACCTGTGCAGCTTTGCTGCCTCCCTGTGGGACGGACCCGCTACGAGCAGGGCAGAGTTACCAGCCTTTACCCTAAAAACTTTTGGGCTCATGTTTAGAACAAGTGCGGAGTACATCAGTATGCTTCCGATGCTCACAGCGGATA